>NZ_CAIJDS010000003.1:0-307731 GCF_903819475.1 Rhodococcus sp. UFZ-B548 | reverse complement strand
GCGCCGATGGTACTGCACTCGACAGGGTGTGGGAGAGTAGGACACCGCCGAACACCCGTTAACCGAAAGGGGACCCAACATATTGGGTCCCCTTTCGTGCGTTGTATGAGAGGAATGACTGTGTCGGAGAATGGCGACGAGCGTCGGTCCTTCCGTGGGGGAGGAGCGCCTCGATCAGGTGGCCCCCGTCGTGACAACGACGGGCGTGGATCACGCGGCGCTGCAGGCGGAGACCGCCGCGGTGGTGCCGGAGACAACAACCGTGGCGGTGCTGGAAACAGTAACCGTGGCGGCGGATTCAACGGCGGACAGCGTCGCGGCGGCGAGGGTGGGTTCACCCCTCGTGGACGCGACGGTGACCGCAACCGTCAGCAAGCACGACCTGACGAACCGGATTTGCCCGACAACGTAGAGCCCACCGAGTTGGACCCGGCCGTGCGTCGAGATCTGCTCAGCCTCGACAAGGACAACGCAAACACAGTTGCGCGTCACCTCGTCATGGCAGGCAAGCTTGTCGACGAAGACCCGGAACTTGCACTGCTCCACGCGCGCGCTGCTCGTCAGCGCGCCGGCCGAATTGCGGTCGTTCGTGAAGCTGCTGGAATCACCGCGTACCACGCCGGTGAATGGGCTGAAGCTCTCTCCGAGCTTCGCGCTGCCCGTCGAATGGCTGGTGGACCGGGTCTGATCGCTGTCATGGCCGACTGCGAACGCGGTTTGGGTCGACCCGAACGCGCAATCGAGCTCGGTCGTAGCGACGAGGCTGCCCTGCTTTCCGGCGACGAGGCTTCTGAGTTGAGGATCGTGGTCGCCGGCGCCCGCATGGATCTCGGTCAGTTCGATCAGGCAGTTGTCACACTGCAGACCAAGGATCTTGACGCAGCGCGTACCGGTGAAGCGGCGGCTCGGCTTTTCTATGCTTACGCTGATGCCCTCGTTGCAGCAGGTCGTGTCGAAGACGGATTGAAGTGGTTCCTCAATGCTGCAGCTGCAGACCTCGAGGGTGACACGGATGCTGAAGAACGGGTGGCCGAGTTGACCGGAGAAGATCAGTGACCGTGCTTCGTACTCAGTACGACGTACTTTTGCTCGATCTCGACGGCACGCTGTACGCCGGAGCTCATGCGATTCCCGGCACCCAGGCCGCGTTGGGTCAGGGTACGCAGGCTCTGTACTACGTGACCAACAATGCGAGTCGCTCGCCTTCGGCAGTGTCCGCGCATCTGACCGAACTCGGTTTCGATTCCGAAGACGATCGCGTGGTCACCAGTTCTCAGACGGCGGTGCGCCTGTTGGCTGAGCGTCTCGAACCCGGTGCCGCCGTACTTGTCGTCGGTACCGACGCATTGGCCGACGAGGTGACACGCGTCGGGTTGTTTCCGGTGCGCGAATTCGCGGATTCCCCGGTTGCAGTCGTCCAAGGACATTCGACGGAGACCAACTGGTCGATCCTCGCCGAGGCATGCTTGGCGATCAGGGCCGGGGCGCTGTGGGTGGCTGCGAACCTGGACACCACACTGCCGTCGGAACGGGGTTTGGTGCTCGGCAACGGCTCGATGGTGGCGGCTCTGCGCGCCGCCACGAGGCAGGAACCCTTGGTGGCAGGCAAGCCTGCTGCTCCGCTGATGGAGGATGCGCTTGCACGCAGTGGGTGCTCGCGTCCACTGGTCGTCGGTGATCGCTTGGACACTGATATCGAAGGCGCACATGCTGTTTCGATCGACTCACTGTTGGTACTGACCGGTGTGAGCACGCCGGGCGACGTACTGCGGGCGCCGATTGAGCAGCGCCCCACCTACATTGCAGCAACTCTGGATTCGCTCAATCAGCCGGCCGTCGAATCGCTGGTCGGTGCGGACTCCAAGTGGTCTGTCTCCGTGAACGGGTCGGCGCTGGTTGTCGACGGCCCGGTTGTCGGGGACGAGATGTCGCTTCTACGTGCGGTTGCGCCTGTCGCATGGGCTAATCCGTCGTTCCAGACGCTGGAAGCGTCGGATGCCGGCGTGGCGGATCTGTTTGCTTCCTGGCTGGTCTAATTTCTCGCATATGTGTTCGACTCGCGGGGGTGCGGGTGTATGCGCAACCGAGAGTCATGCACTAACGTTGTGCCCGATGAGCACGCCGACACCGCACCCCGGAAACTCGAGCAACGGATCACCGCTGCCCGGGTCACGCCCTACCGTCGATCCGGAACGAATACGTTCTGACGTCGACGGTTTGCTGGCACGCCTCGGCGGCATCGAACACGATCCGAACGATCATCACGGAGCAGGTGTGATTCCGCAGAAGGCACATATTTTGGAACAGGCACACGAGGTGCTCGTCCAGGCACTCGCCTCTGTGGACAGGGCTTGACGTGGCACGTAGAGCACGGGTGGACGCCGAATTGGTCCGTCGCGGTCTGGCACGATCGAGAGATCATGCGCAAGAACTGATCTCCGCGGGCCGAGTTCTCATTTCCGGAGCCGTTGCGACCAAGCCCGCGACGGCGATCGAAGCCGGAACGCCGCTTCGGATCGTCGAGGTGGAGCAGGAAGTCTCGTGGGCGTCGCGCGGTGCTCACAAACTGATCGGTGCCCTTGACGCCTTCGCTACCGAAGGATTGACGGTCGAAGGTCGCCGTTGCCTCGACGCCGGCGCTTCCACCGGCGGGTTCACGGACGTTCTGCTGACACGCGGTGCGAAGGAAGTTGTCGCCGTCGACGTCGGTTACGGCCAATTGGTGTGGCGCCTGCAGTCCGACGACCGAGTGCATGTCATCGACCGAACCAATGTTCGCGCTATCGATGCCGAGACGATCGGCGGAACTGTCGATCTCGTTGTCGCGGACCTGTCGTTCATCTCTCTGAAACTGGTACTCGGGGCGTTTGTCGCCTGTACCGCTGACGGCGCGGACCTGGTTCCGATGGTCAAGCCTCAGTTCGAGGTGGGCAAGGACCGCGTCGGTGCCGGTGGCGTCGTACGAGATCCGGAATTGCGAATCTCCGCTGTGCTCGACGTGTCGGAGGCTGCTGCAAAGGTAGGTCTGCGGACGTTAGGTGTCGTGGCCAGCCCATTGCCCGGTCCGTCGGGAAATGTCGAGTATTTCCTGTGGCTTCGAAAGACGGGTACATCCGGCGACGAAGAGACGGTTACCGACACCGAGACGAACACCGAGGGAGTTCCCACGGTGGAGGACATGATTCGCAAGGCTGTAGAGGAAGGGCCCCAGTGAACGCGGTCACGAACGGCGAGTCGCGCGAGATCCTTCTTGTCGCACACCCTGGTCGACGTGACATCACGGAAACTGCCAAGCGGGTCGGGAAGATCTTCGAGCGCGCGGGAATCGGACTGCGAGTCCTCGTCGACGAAGCAGACAGCTCGCGCATCGAAGCAATGACGGAACCCGAGGGTTTCTCTGCGCCGGGTCTCGACGTCACGGTTGTTCATCCCGGCCCTGATGCTGCCGTTGGATGCGAGTTGGTACTTGTCCTCGGTGGCGACGGCACGTTTCTGCGCGCCGCCGAACTTGCTCAAGAAGCGTCCATTCCGGTACTGGGCATCAACCTCGGACGGATCGGATTTCTGGCAGAGACCGAGGCCGAGCATCTCGACGAGGCTCTCGCACAAGTAGTTCGCAAGGAATATCGCGTTGAGTCTCGCATGACACTCGACGTCGTGATTCGGGTGGACGACGAGATCATCGACCGCGGGTGGGCGCTCAACGAGGCCAGTATCGAGAACCGTTCGCGTCTGGGAGTTCTCGAAGTTGTCCTCGAAGTCGACGGCAGACCGGTGTCTGCGTTCGGTTGCGACGGTGTTCTCGTGTCCACTCCCACAGGCTCGACCGCTTATGCATTTTCCGCAGGCGGCCCCGTCGTGTGGCCCGAACTCGAAGCATTGCTCGTCGTACCCAGCAACGCGCATGCGCTGTTCGCGCGGCCGCTGGTTACCAGCCCGAATTCGATCATCGCGGTGGAGACCGTCGCAGGCAGCCACGACGGCCTGGTCTTCTGCGACGGCCGTCGTACCTTGGAACTGCCTGCCGGCGCTCGCGTCGAGATCGTTCGCGGCGCCACTCCCGTCAAGTGGGTCCGGTTGGACTCTGCGCCTTTCGCTGATCGGATGGTTCGCAAGTTCGAGCTTCCGGTTACCGGATGGCGAGGAAGGAAGCCTTAATCGTGCTCGCAGAGATCCGTATCGACAGTCTTGGTGTGATCTCCGAGGCCAGCGCCCAGTTTCACGAGGGCCTGACCGTCCTGACCGGTGAAACCGGCGCAGGTAAAACGATGGTCGTCACCAGCTTGCACCTCCTCAGCGGAGCGCGAGCGGATGCCGGTCGAGTGCGGTTGGGCGCGTCGCGAGCCGTTGTCGAAGGACGATTCATCGCCGACGACGTCTCACCGGCCACCGAGCGTGAGATCGTCCGAATCCTGGAATCGTCCGGCGCCGAGCGCGACGAAGACGGGACCATCATCGCCGTGCGGACAGTCGGCAGCGATGGGCGGTCTCGGGCTCATCTCGGCGGACGAAGCGTGCCGGCGGGAGTTCTCTCCGAATTCACGGACCCACTTCTGACTGTCCACGGACAGAACGATCAGCTGCGATTGCTTCGTCCCGACCAGCAACGCAACGCGCTGGACCGCTTCGGGGACAAGGCAATCGGAACGCTGCTGACGAGGTACCGCAAACACCGTCGTGAATGGCTCGATGCTCGTTCGGAGTTGATCGAGCGCACGTCGAAGGCTCGTGAACTGGCACAAGAAGCAGATCAGTTGACCTTCGCGCTCAACGAAATCGACGGCGTGGCACCCGAGCCCGGCGAGGACACGGCGATCGTTGCCGAAGTTCGTCGACTCAGTGAACTCGATTCGCTCCGCTCGGCTGCGGAAGAGGCGCACGCTGCGCTCGCCGGTAGTGACGACATGGCAAGCGGCGACGTCGGTGTCATGCCGGCGCTAGACCTGATGTCCGAAGCGAGGGCGCGCATCGAGTCGGTCACCGACGCCGATCTGGACGGCCTCGGTTCCCGGTTGGCCGACGCTATTGCTGTCGTCACCGACGTTGCCGGTGACCTGAACACCTACTTGTCCGGGCTGCCCGCAGACCCGGGTGCTCTGGACTCTTTGTTGTCGCGGCAATCGGAACTGAAGACTCTGACTCGCAAGTACGCCGCCGATGTCGACGGTGTTCTCGAATGGGCAGATACTGCTCGCGCTCGTCTATCCAAACTCGACGTGTCCTCGGATGCGTTGTCACTGTTGGCCAAGCAGGTCGAGGAGACGGCTGGCCTTACCGCGGAAGCCGCTACCAAGCTGAGCGCCGCGCGAGTCAAGGCGGCGGCAAAGCTCGCCAAAGCCGTCAGCGCGGAACTCGCCGGTCTGGCGATGGGACGTGCGGGCCTCGAAGTGACTGTGCGTTCGCAGCCTGCCGGCCCGCAGGACTCGGCGCCGCTCAGTGTCGGGGGAGTAGACCTGCATGCCGGGTCTGCCGGCGTCGACGAGGTGGAATTCCGTCTGTCTGCGCACAGCGGGGCACCGTCACTTCCGATCAGCAAGAGCGCTTCCGGTGGCGAGCTGTCACGCGTCATGCTGGCGCTCGAGGTTGTTCTCGCTGGTAGCGACACCGGCGCGACGATGGTTTTCGACGAAGTGGACGCGGGGGTCGGTGGTCGCGCTGCTGTCGAGATCGGCCGCCGATTGGCGAAACTTGCTCGTACGCATCAGGTTATCGTCGTCACCCACCTTCCGCAGGTTGCTGCGTTTGCCGACACCCACCTCGTGGTGGACAAGGTCGACGACAAAGGCGGAGTGGTGAGCAGTGGCGTGCGGACCTTGTCGGATTCGGATCGGGTGGTCGAATTGGCCCGTATGTTGGCAGGGCTGGACGACACCGAGACCGGTCGTGCGCACGCCGAAGAACTGCTCGAGATCGCGAATGCGGCCCGCGTCACAGATTGAAGGTTCTGTGGTGTTGGTGTGACTGATGTGGTAGTTGTCGGCGCGCCTCCACCGGTCAACGCGGTTTCAGGTTCATCATCGAAGCCATGAAGATGCCCGGATTGCTCTCACGTAACACCGAATCCTTGCCTGGGATCAGTGGCATCGCCAGGGCCGATCGGAACACGGCGAAGCTTCTACGCCGCGTCGGTCCTGGAGACATCGTGATCCTCGACGAAGTCGACATCGATCGCCGGACCGCCGATGCTCTGGTGAAAGCCGGAGTCATGGCCGTGGTCAACGCGTCGCCGTCGATTTCGGGGCGGTACCCCAACCTCGGACCGGAAGTGATCGTCGCCAACGACATCGTTCTGATCGATGCCGTAGACGGTGACGTCTTCAAGAACGTCAAGGACGGCAGCAAGATCCGCCTGCACGAGGGCGAGATCTTCAACGGCGAGAAGAGCCTCGTCAAGGGCGAAGAGCAGACCGAGGCCGAGATCTCCGATCGGATGATCGAGGCCAAGACCGGCCTGGTCGATCACCTGGAAGCGTTCTCGGGTAACACCATCGAGTTCATCCGCACCGAAAGTCCTTTGCTGATCGACGGAATCGGTGTTCCGGACATCGACATCGACTTGAAGGATCGCCACGTCGTGGTCGTCTCCGACGGACCCGAACACGAGGCCGATCTGAAGAACCTCAAGCCCTTCATCAAGGAGTATTCGCCGATCCTGATCGGTGTCGGCGCAGGTGCGGACGTGTTGAGCAAGGCCGGATACCGCCCCGATCTGATCGTGGGCGACCCGGAAGAGATCACCAGTTCCACCCTCAAGTCCGGCGCGGAAGTTGTTCTGCCCGCAGACCAGGACGGTCATGCGGCGGGGCTTTCCCGAATCCAGGATCTCGGCATCGGGGCGATGACGTTCCCGGCGACCTGCTCACCGACCGACCTTGCGTTGCTGCTCGCCGATCACCACGGCGCTTCACTGATCGTGACGGTCGGCAACGTGGTGTCCTTGGACGAGTTCTTCGACCGTGGGCGTCGTGAAAGCAATCCGTCGGCGTTCATGACACGGCTCAAGGTTGGGCCGAAACTGGTCGACGCCAAGGCTGTGGCAACGCTGTATCGAAGTCGAGTGTCCGGCGGCGCGATCGCGCTCCTGGTGCTCGCCGCCCTGGTGGCAGTGATCGTCGCCCTGGTCGTGTCCAATGCCGGTAGTGAAGTTCTCGACTGGGCAATCGCAACGTGGAACAGCTTCGCGCTGTGGGTTCAGGGGCTCTTCAAGTGATTTCGATGCGTCAACATGCAATTTCCATAGCGGCAATCTTCCTGGCACTCGCGATCGGCGTGGTGCTCGGTTCCGGAATGCTGTCCAGTGGATTGCTTTCGGGTCTGCGCGACGACAAGGCGGACCTGCAGAACGAGATCGAAGACCTCAATCAACAGTCCAATCAGCTTCAGCAGCAACTCAATTCCGCGGACGGCTTCGATGCCGCTGTCGGCGGTCGCGTCGTGCGTGACAGTCTCGCTGGTCGCACCGTCGTCGTCATCACGGCACCGGACGCCGATCCCGGTGATCTCGACGGTGTCAACCGACTCGTCACTGCCGCCGGCGGTGCCGTGACCGGACGCGTCTCGCTCACCGATTCGTTTGTCGACGCCACCGGTGGTGACCGCTTGCGGACCGTCGTCACCAATGTCATCCCTGCGGGGATCACCCTAAAGACCGGTGCGGTCGATCAGGGCAGTCTCGCGGGTGATCTGCTCGGTTCGGTTCTGCTTCTCAACGGGCAGAACAGCGAACCGCAGAGCACTCCGGACGAGATGAATCTCGCGCTCGACTCGCTGCGTAGCGCCGGTTTCATCAGCTACGACGACGGAGCGGTCAAGCCGGCTCAACTCGCCGTGGTTCTCACCGGCGACAACAAGAGTGAATCCGACGCAGCCACGGGTAACCGCGGCGCCGTCATCGCCCGGTTCGCCGGTGCTCTCGACGGACGCGGCGCAGGAACGATTCTCGCGGGCCGGCCTGGCTCGGCCGAGGGCAGTGGTCCGGTTGCCGTCGCTCGTGCGGACGCGGCGCTCTCAGCGGGCTTGACGACCATCGACAACATCGATCGGGAGTCGGGCAAGATCACCACGCCGTTGGCGCTGCAGGAACAGTTGAACGGCGGCGCCGGCCGCTACGGCACGGGACCGGGAGCGGCGGCGGTCACCGTCGGCGCACCCACCAACTGAACATCCCGGTATTGATACGCCGGTCACATCGGGGGCGGAAAGTCGGCGCGTTGTAGGCACCGACCCCCGATAGGTGTTACCGTGAAATCCCGTGGGTCGGCAGGCCCCAGCATGCTTCATCAGACCAAGCCCTGCACAGTCGTCACGGGAGCCCCTTTGCCACAGTCACGCACTAACACGCGTACCGCCACCAAGCACATCTTCGTCAGCGGAGGTGTAGCTTCCTCGCTCGGCAAAGGTTTGACCGCCTCGAGCCTGGGACAGTTGTTGACCGCGCGGGGAATGCGCGTGACCATGCAGAAGCTCGATCCCTATCTCAATGTGGATCCGGGCACCATGAACCCCTTCCAGCACGGCGAGGTCTTCGTCACCGAAGACGGTGCCGAGACCGACCTCGACGTCGGACACTACGAGCGGTTCCTCGACCGTGACCTCTCCGGCCAGGCGAACGTCACCACCGGCCAGGTTTACTCGACGGTCATCGCCAAGGAACGCCGCGGCGAGTACCTCGGCGACACCGTTCAGGTCATCCCGCACATCACCGACGAGATCAAGCGTCGCATCCTCGAGATGAGCGGTCCGGATCTGCAGGGACACCGCCCGGACGTCGTGATCACCGAAATCGGTGGAACAGTCGGCGACATCGAATCGCAGCCCTTTCTCGAAGCCGCTCGCCAGGTCCGCCACGACGTCGGCCGCGACAACGTCTTCTTCCTGCACGTCTCCCTCGTGCCGTACCTCGGCCCCTCCGGAGAACTCAAGACCAAGCCCACGCAGCACTCGGTTGCGTCGTTGCGCAGCATCGGCATTCAGCCCGACGCGCTGATCCTTCGTTGCGATCGTGACGTTCCGCAGGGCCTCAAGAACAAGATCGCGCTCATGTGCGACGTGGACGTCGACGCCTGCATCTCGACGCCCGACGCTCCCTCGATCTACGACATCCCGAAGGTTCTGCACCGTGAGGGCCTCGACGCTTACGTCGTTCGCCAGCTCGGTCTCCCGTTCCGCGACGTCGACTGGACCGTGTGGGGCAACCTCCTCGATCGTGTTCACCAGCCGCGTGAGACCGTGCGGGTCGCGTTGGTCGGCAAGTACGTCGACCTGCCCGACGCATACCTCTCCGTCACCGAGGCACTGCGCGCCGGTGGATTCGCGAACCGGTCCAAGGTCGAGATCTCCTGGGTCCCGTCGGACGCCTGTGAGACCGAAGCCGGAGCGCAGGCCGCTCTCGGTGACGTCGACGGTGTTCTGATCCCCGGTGGCTTCGGCATCCGCGGCATCGAAGGCAAGCTCGGCGCGATCCGTTTCGCACGTTCGCGCAAGCTGCCGCTGCTGGGTCTGTGCCTGGGTCTGCAGTGCGTCGTCATCGAAGCTGCTCGTAGCGTCGGCCTCGACGATGCCAACTCGGCCGAGTTCGAGCCGGACACCAAGCACCCGGTCATCTCCACGATGGCTGATCAGGAAGACGTCATTGCCGGTGACGCCGACCTCGGTGGCACCATGCGTCTGGGTGCTTACCCGGCCGTGCTGACCAAGGGTTCCGTCGTCGCTCAGGCCTACGGAACCGAGGACGTCTCCGAGCGTCACCGTCACCGTTACGAGGTCAACAACACCTACCGCGACCGGATTGCCAAGTCCGGCTTGCAGTTCAGCGGAACTTCACCGGACGGCCACCTGGTCGAGTTCGTCGAGTACCCGCGTGAGCAGCATCCGTTCTTCGTTGCCACCCAGGCACACCCGGAGCTCAAGAGTCGCCCGACACGCCCGCACCCGCTGTTCGCCGCCTTCGTCGAAGCAGCGTTGACATACAAGCTCGAAGAGCGCCTGCCCGTCGACGTCCACGGTGACGAGAAGATCGACACCGCTGCCACCGAGACGGCGCTCGACGCTGCAGTCGAGAACGTGGAAAAGGTCTAGCCACAGATGAGCGATCCCGGTCGGCACGAATTCGACACCCTCGGCTCCAAGACGGTCTACACCGGCGCGATCATCGCGTTGCGCGTCGACACCGTTGCGATGCCTGGTGGTCAGCGTGCCGATCGGGAAGTCGTCGAGCATCACGGCGCCGTTGCCGTCGTGGCACTGGACGAGCACGACAACCTGGTGCTGATTCACCAGTACCGTCACCCGCTCGGGCACCGGTTGTGGGAAATTCCTGCCGGTCTGCTCGACGCTCCGGGGGAGAGCCCGGTCGAGGCTGCAGCGCGCGAGCTGGGCGAAGAAACCGGACTCGGCGCCGATCGATGGTCGGTGCTGGTCGATGTCGCTCTCTCACCCGGGTTCACGGACGAGGCGGTTCGCGTCTTCCTCGCCGAGGGGCTGCACGAGGTGGAGCGCGACGATCCCGAACACGAAGAAGCCGATCTCGAGATTTCGCGGGTTCCGCTCGCCGACGCCGTCGACATGGCGCTACGCGGCGACATCGTCAATGCCACAGCGGTATCGGGCATTCTCGCGATCGCCACCGCACGCGCGACGGGAAAGCCGCTGCGCCCCGCCGACGCACCGTGGCCCGATCGTCCTCGCGCATTCGGAGAACGCAAGTCGCGAGCCTGAAGTGCTTGCCCGACAGGTGGACTCGTATCTCGACCATCTAGCGGTCGAGCGAGGATCTGCGCGCAATACGCTACTTTCCTATCGCCGCGACCTGAATCGGTACGCGGAGTACCTGCACGGACGCGGCATCGACGACGTCGCGGGCGTGACGGAGAACGACGTCACCGAATTCGTGACACATCTGCGCCTGGGTGACAAAGATGCCGGCGTCGTACCATTGGCGGCCAGTTCGGCAGCACGCACCCTGATCGCGGTCCGCGGATTCCACAAGTTCTCCGCCGCCGAGGGCCTGGTCGGTGTCGACGTGGCCCGAACGGTCAAGCCGCCGACGCCTGGACGCAAGCTGCCCAAGGCCCTGCCTCTCGACGACGTGATCGCCCTGCTCGACGCTTCGGGTGGCGGTGCTGCCGGTGACGGGCCCCGCGACCTGCGGGATCGCGCTCTGCTCGAGCTCCTGTACTCGACCGGAGCGCGAATCACCGAGGCGATCGATCTGGACGTCGACGACATCGACACCGAAACCCGTTCCGTGCTGCTCAAGGGCAAGGGCGGCAAGCAGCGGATCGTCCCCGTCGGCAGGCCGGCGATCGCCGCCGTCGACGCGTATCTCGTCCGCGGGCGCCCCAGCCTGGCGACGCGCGGTGTTCCTGCCCTCTTTCTCAACGCGCGCGGTGGACGCCTCTCGCGTCAAAGCGCGTGGCAGATACTTCAGGATGCGGCGGCGTCCGCCGGGATCAAGGCGGACGTCTCACCCCACACGCTCAGGCACTCGTTTGCCACACACCTGCTCGACGGCGGCGCGGACGTACGCGTCGTGCAGGAACTTCTCGGTCACGCTTCGGTAACCACGACGCAGATCTACACGCTGGTCACCGTCACCGCGTTGCGCGAAGTGTGGGCTCAGGCACACCCGCGTGCCCGTTAGGGGTTGGTTGGCTCATGCGTGTCTGCGAGACCATTCGGTGATGTAAGCGGTAGCGTTCAAGGAGCGCGAGCGGCCTCCACCGCAGTTTCGGGGGTTTGCCGGCGCCGAGAGCAACCGCCGAAAGAGTAGGGGAGCATCGGACCGTGTCGACATCGCAGCCACCAGCGGCGGAGTCCGCGCCGCCGCATGTCAATGCCCAACTCTTCGAGCGCGTGAACGAATCAGCACCAGCTGTACCCTCCGAACCAGAGGCGATGTTCGAAATAGATACGACGCCAGTAGCCTCTCCACCTGCGGAAACCCTCACCGTTTCCGCGGAAGAACTCGGTCCGACGGGCCGGCCGGTCCGCGAGGTACCCCAACCGACACCGTTGGCGCACCACGGACCCGCGATGATCATCGCGATGTGCAACCAGAAGGGCGGCGTCGGCAAGACGACGTCGACCATCAACCTGGGTGCGTCGTTGGCCGAATACGGTCGCCGAGTGCTCCTAGTGGATCTCGATCCCCAAGGCGCGTTGTCTGCTGGACTGGGCGTCCAGCATCACGACCTGGAACTGACCGTCCATAACCTTCTGGTCGAACCGCGTGTGTCCATCGACGATGTGTTGATGCGAACTCGGGTCGACGGCCTCGACCTGCTGCCCAGCAACATCGACCTTTCGGCCGCCGAGATCCAATTGGTCACCGAGGTCGGACGTGAGCAGACCTTGGGACGCGTGTTGCACCCTGTTCTCGATCGGTACGACTACGTGCTCATCGACTGCCAGCCGTCGCTTGGCCTGCTCACGGTGAATGCACTGGCCTGCGCCGATTCGGTCATCATTCCGATGGAATGCGAGTACTTCAGCCTGCGCGGCCTGGCACTCCTCAACGACACCGTCGAAAAGGTGCACGATCGTCTCAATCCCAAGCTCGAGTTGGCCGGTATCGTCGTCACGATGTTCGACGCCCGGACTCTGCACGCTCGTGAGGTGATGGCGCGAGTCGTCGAGGTGTTCGGCGACGTCGTCTACGACACGGTGATCAACCGCACCGTCCGATTCCCCGAAACCAGCGTCGCCGGTGAGCCGATCACGACGTGGGCGCCGAAATCGGCTGGGGCCGAGGCATATCGAGCCTTGGCCCGCGAGGTCATTCACCGGTCTGGTCGTTAGTGGAACTGATTGCATCGCAAGAAGATTCGGTCGAAGTCGAGCCGGATTCGATCGACCCGAACGTGCCGACCGACGCTCAGACCGCAGCCAAGGCTGCCGGTTTCCGAGTCACTCTCCGGAACTTCGAAGGCCCGTTCGATCTGCTGTTGAACCTGATCAATCAACGACAGCTCGATGTCACCGAAGTCGCCCTGCACACCGTCACTGACGATTTCATCGCATACACCAAGGAACTCGGCAGTGCGATGGGCCTCGATCAGACAACAGAGTTTCTGGTCGTCGCAGCTACGCTTCTGGACCTGAAAGCGGCCAGGCTGTTGCCCGCCGGGCAGGTCGAGGACGCGGAGGATCTGGCGCTTCTCGAAGCCCGCGACCTTCTCTTCGCGCGACTGCTGCAGTACCGGGCGTACAAACAAGTTGCGGCGCTGTTCGGTGAGTTGGAGGAAGCAGCGCTGCGGCGCTATCCGCGCTCGGTTGCCGTCGAGGATCAGTTCACCGAACTCCTGCCCGAGGTGTTGTTGGGCGTCGACCCTCAGCGTTTTGCGGAGATCGCGGCGACTGTGTTCACACCACGTCCGGTGCCGACGGTGGGCCTCGATCACCTCCATGTGTCCAATATCTCGATACCCGAGCAGGCCGAGCGAATTCTCGAGTTGCTGCGCGAGCGAGGCATAGGGGAGTGGACACCCTTCGGGGACCTCGTTGCCGAGTGTGAGATCACCGTCGAGATAGTCGCAAGATTTCTCGCGTTGCTCGAGTTGTATCGCCGGCAGGTCATTGTGTTCGAGCAACCCGAAGCACTCGGACCGCTGATGGTGAGTTGGACCGGAGACGACCCGGCCGCGCCGGTCACAGAGGAGGACTACGGATGAACGCCGAGCCGACGGAATCAGAGTCTTCGCAGCTAGACGAGATGATCGAGCCTACCGAACACGCCTCGGAGTCCGAAGATTCCGCCCCCGATTTCGAACTCGACGACGATCAACTCGACGCAGTGCTGGAGTCGCTTCTGCTTGTCGTGGATTCGCCGGCCGAAGTGAACCAACTCGCATCTGTCACCGGAACCGCGCCGGAACGAGTCGAAGAACGCCTGACGTCGATGTCAGCCGCATTGACCGCTCGCGGCAGCGGAATGGACCTTCGCTACGCGGGCGACGGATGGCGTCTGTACACGCGACAAGAGTTTGCCCCGTACGTGGAAAAGCTGCTATTGGACGGCGCACGCACCAAATTGACCAGGGCGGCATTGGAAACTTTGGCCGTAGTCGCATACCGTCAACCGTTGACTCGTGCGCGGATCAGTGCGGTACGAGGCGTCAACGTGGACGGGGTGGTACGCACCCTCCTTGCCCGCGGACTGATCGCGGAAGCCGGGCCTGACCCGGACACCAACGCGACACGGTACTCCACGACCGAACTGTTCCTCGAACGGCTCGGCCTGGCCTCGCTCAGCGAGCTCCCGGAGTTGGCCCCGCTCTTGCCTGATGTCGATCTCATCGACGACATCAGCGAAAGCCTGGAATCCGATCCGCGATTTGCGAGAATGAACAAGGCAGACGTGCCCGCTGACGTAGTGGACGCCGAAGTCGACGACTGACCGGAATTCCGGCGCTCGTCAGCACCGAGAAAGACCCGACAACGCTCGGGAAACAGTAGAAAACTGACAGGAAAAAAGTGAACAATCCCGCTCGCCGAGATGGCACACCGGACCGTAACAACTCCCGCGACAGCCGCGGCGCACGCAGCGATGCCCCCCGTGGTGGTCGCAGCGACGCCCCCCGCGGCGCACGTAGCGAAGCGCCCCGTGGTGGACGCAGCAACACTTCCCGCAGTACCTCTGGATACGACCGCAACGCCGGATCCGACCGTCCCCGCACGGACGACCGTCGCGGTGGATTCAATGATGACCGTCGCCCGCCGCGCAGCGATGACCGTCGCCCGCCGCGCAGTGATGACCGTCGCCCGCCGCGCAGCGACGACCGTCGCCCCGCACGTACGGACGACCGTCGTAGTGGCTACAACGACGATCGGCGCGGCCCGCGCACGGACGATCGCCGCGGACCCCGCAGCGATGACCGCCGTACCCCCCACGTCGACGCCCGTCGCGCACCGCGTGGCGGCGCTGACCGTCGTAGTGACGATCAGCGCGGCGCACGCCCCGACGCTCCTCGTGGCGGCGCATGGTCGAACGCACCTCGTGGATCCAAGTTCGACGGACCTCCGCGCAAGCGCCCGGCAGCTCCCACACCGCCGGCGACCAACAAGCGTGGCAAGCCGAAGACCGAGAAGCCGCAGCGTGTCGTCTCTCAGAACCCGTTGGTCTCCAACGCCAAGCCGGCGCGTCACCAGCATGCCGAGATCACCAAGCACGACGGCCCGCCGAAGGGCGACGGCGTCCGCTTGCAGAAGGTGCTGGCTCAGGCCGGCGTCGCATCACGCCGTGCAGCTGAAGAGCTGATCGACCAGGGTCGCGTCGAGGTCGACGGCCGCATCGTGGTCGAACAGGGTCTGCGTGTCGACCCCGAGAACGCAGTGGTTCGTGTCGACGGCGTCCGCGTCGTCGTGCAGAAGGACCTCGTCTACCTCGCGATGAACAAGCCGCGTGGCTGGCAGTGCACCATGTCCGACGATCTCGGTCGTCCGTGCGTCGGCGACATCGTCTCCGAGCGCGTTCAGTCGGGTCAGCGACTCTTCCACGTCGGCCGCCTCGACGCCGACACCGAAGGCTTGCTCCTCTTCACCAACGACGGCGATCTGGCTCACCGCCTGATGCACCCGTCGTTCGAGGTTCCGAAGACGTACCTCGCCACGGTTCACGGCGTTGTCGAGCGCAGCACCGGCAAGCAGTTGCGCGACGGTGTCACCCTCGACGACGGTCCGGCCAAGGTGGACGCGTTCACCGTGCTCGAGATCAACGAGGGCAAGACGCTCGTCAAGCTGGTTCTGCACGAGGGTCGTAAGCACATCGTGCGTCGCCTCCTCGATGCCGTCGGTCACCCCGTTGTCCGTCTGGTTCGCACCAACGTCGGAGTTGTCGCCCTCGGCGATCAGCGTCCGGGAACGCAGCGCGTCCTCGGACGTAGCGAGGTCGGTGGACTGTACGAGGCGGTCGGCCTGTGACCGATTCGTCCATGCCGCTGGTAGTCGCTATGGACGGACCGTCCGGAACCGGCAAGTCCAGCGTCTCTCGCGCGTTGGCGCAGCGTTTGGGTGCTCGCTACCTCGACACCGGAGCCATCTACCGGATCGCGACCCTGCACGTGCTGCGTCAGGGAATCGATCTGGCGGATTCCGCCGCGATCACGGCCGCCGTTGCGGCGTTGCCGTGGTCCATCGGTACCGATCCGAGCAGCGAGCAGGTGCATCTTGACGGCGCGGACGTCAGCGAGGAGATCCGCGGCGACGCGGTCACCAAGGCTGTCTCCGCCGTGTCGGCCGTACCCGAGGTTCGCGACCTGCTGGTCGCCACTCAGCGTGAGTTGGCGGCAAGCGCAGACCGGATCGTCGTGGAAGGTCGCGACATCGGAACCGTCGTACTCCCCGATGCAGACGTCAAGATCTTCTTGACCGCATCGGCGGAAACCCGTGCGGCACGGCGCAATACGCAGAACATCGGCCAAGGCCGTGAAGACAATTACGAAGCGGTGCTGGCTGATGTGCAGCGCCGTGACCATCTCGATTCGACTCGGGCAGTGTCGCCGTTGCGCCCTGCCGACGACTCCATTCTGGTGGATACGAGCGAATTGGGAATTGAAGATGTGATCGCCAAGTTGCTGTTGGTGGTCAGCGACAGAACTGGAGCAGTGCAGTGAGCGACGATCTGGCAACCGAATATGCCGGTGACGGAACTTGGTCCGAGGAATCGGAGTGGGATTACGCCGATCTCGAAGCGGACGGCGAAGGCGAAGCGCACATTGCCGTCCCGACCTTGGCTGTTGTCGGTCGACCGAACGTCGGCAAGTCGACGCTCGTCAACCGCATCATCGGCCGTCGTGAAGCGGTAGTCGAAGACATCCCCGGCGTTACCCGTGACCGCGTCTCGTACGAGGCGAACTGGGCCGGACGACGCTTCCTAGTCCAGGACACCGGCGGATGGGAGCCCGACGCAAAGGGTCTTCAGCAGGCGGTCGCACGTCAGGCGGAGTTGGCCATGGGAACGGCTGACGCCATTCTCCTGGTCGTCGACGCTGTTGTCGGCGCTACCGCGACGGACGAAGCTGTTGCTCGCGTGCTTCGCCGCTCGAAGACTCCGGTCATCCTCGTTGCCAACAAGGTGGACGACGGACGCACCGAGTCCGAGGTTGCAGCGCTGTGGTCCTTGGGCCTCGGTCAGCCGTACTCCGTGAGTGCGACGCACGGCCGCGGTACCGGAGACCTGCTCGACGAGGTTCTCGAGAAGCTGCCGGAAACCCCGCGTGAAGGTATCCCCGGCGGCGGTCCGCGTCGTGTTGCTCTCGTCGGAAAGCCGAATGTCGGAAAGTCCAGCTTGCTCAACAAGCTGTCCGGTGACGAGCGGTCCGTCGTGCACAATGTTGCCGGCACCACCGTCGACCCCGTCGACTCCATTGTCGAACTCGGCGGGCGCCCTTGGCGTTTCGTCGACACGGCTGGTCTGCGCAAGCGCGTCAGCCATGCCAGCGGGGCGGAGTTCTATGCGTCGCTGCGTACGAAGAGCGCGATCGAGGCCGCTGAGGTTGCGATCCTGCTGATCGACGCGCACGAGCCGATCACCGAGCAGGACTTGCGTGTTCTGAGCATGGTGGCCGACACGGGTCGTGCATTGGTGATCGCATTCAACAAGTGGGACCTCGTGGACGAGGACCGTCGACTCATGCTGGACAAGGAAGTGGACCGCGATCTGGTCCGCGTTCCGTGGGCTCAGCGAGTCAACATCTCCGCCCACACCGGTCGCGCCGTGGCGAAGCTCGTGCCGGCTCTCGACACGGCTCTGGAGTCCTGGGACAAGCGCATCCCCACGGGTCGCCTGAACACCTGGCTCAAGGAAGTTGTGGCAGCAACGCCGCCTCCGATGCGTGGTGGTCGCCTTCCGCGCATCATGTTCGCGACGCAGGCAAGCACGCGCCCGCCGACATTCGTTCTCTTCACCACGGGCTTCCTTGAGGCCGGCTACCGCCGCTTCATCGAGCGGCGTCTGCGTGAAGAGTTCAACTTCGACGGCAGCCCGATCCGCGTATCCGTCCGAGTGCGCGAGAAGCGTGACCGTAAGGGCCGCTGATTCTGCGTCCAATTCGGTACTGAAACGGCTCTGACCAGCCGATTGGTACTTCGGCCCGTCCCTGATGTAATCTTTCCAAGCGCCCGAAACAAGGGCGTGGGACGGGCTGTGGCGCAGCTTGGTAGCGCACTTGACTGGGGGTCAAGTGGTCGCAGGTTCAAATCCTGTCAGCCCGACCGAGGTTAGATCAAAAAGGCAGTTTCTCAGAAATGAGAAACTGCCTTTTTGTTTGTGCCTTCAAAGGTTCGGCAACGGATCATGCGGGAAGTCCTGCGGTGACGTGATCTCCGCGTCGGCAGCGTTCACGACTGCAACATATTCTTCGTCGATCTCGTACGTTATGCCCGCCGCAGTGAAGTGCGGCGTGGACGCAGTATCGACCGGGCCGAGGACGGTCATTCTCGGAAACTGGGTGAGGATCGACCTCGGTACTTTTCTGGACCGAAAGCTCGTCGAGAAGACGGTGATCGCCTTTCGGCTCACCACGACAAACACACTCGGTTTCGCGCTCATCAGAACTTCTGCTGGAAACGCGTAGTGGATCTCGTCGTCTGGATGCAAGTGGGAGCGAAGGCGCGCACGGACACTCGCGGAAACCGGCATGCGCGGAAGGCTAGCTCAGGTTCGCTGACTGAGGCGAATATTGTGAACGGCAACGGTTACTCCGAAGAGCGCGATCAGAATGGCGGTAAAGATTGCTGCCAACCACCACGGCGCCGAACCTGCTGTATTCAGCCAGATGGTCAGTGCACCGAAAATTGTAGTCGGAATGCCGACAGCACGAGACAGGTCGACGTTCCTCGGATTGACCGGCGGTGTTCTCCACCAATGAAGGCGATGTCCTCGATTCTCACGCAGCATTCGCAGGATGGACCAGACAGTAAGCGGCAGACCAATCGCGAGGATGACCATCCCGCCAATGATCGCCAAAGTGCACCCGTCTCGGAAGTACGTCACGGCAGCGCCCACAACACCTGCAAAACCGATGGCCGTGAATACTTTCCACGCCGGGGTTATGGACTGGCCATGCGGTTGTGTTGCCATGCAAGCACCCTTCCACAAAACATAATCGAAAACTTCAACCCTGTTGCGGCCGTCGATTGTGCATCAGGGTGACAATCAAACTCGGTAGGCCGTTAACTACTCCGAGTACAGCGACTGCGATACCCGCACTCAAGAGAGGTGCTGTCTCCCAATAGTTGTCGACGATGGCAGATGCTCCGATCAAGCTCGATACCCAGCCCGTGAGTTGAGCACGTCGGACATGTTGTGCCGCTCGCGAGGAGGTCGGTCCTACCGAGAGAGGTAATCTCCGCCCGTAGTCGCCGTGAGTTGCGAGGCGAGCGCCATAGATATGGGCACCAGTGGCAAGCGCCAGTGCTCCCCATGCGATCAACATAGTTTGATCCATTCTTTGATTAGCGTTGACGGTATCGACCTTCCACGCAGTTCGAGTCGTAATTGCTTTCTTTTCCGGAGCGCAATTTCGCCTACTGGCATGATCTCTTCGTATGATTGGGATTCGGATCGCGTGGGTTGTATTGGCGGTCGCCACCGGGATTCTGGGATCCGCGACGGCACAGTGGCCGCTGTACGAGATCACCGATTGCGAAATAGGCCTCGGCCCGCTCAGTTCTGCCGATTGTTACCGCTCGATTCACGACTACTTCGGGCGGGAGCTCTTCTTGGTGCTGGCGTTGCCGGTGGCTCTGTGCGTTATTCCAGCCGTGATCCCACGACCATTAGTTTCCTGGATCGTCTCGGCGACAATGCTTTGCGCTGCAGTATTGGGTTTCTTTGCAGCTTTCAGCTCTGATATGCCTTCTCTGCTGTCGATGGTGGGGAGCCTCCCTGCTGCAGTGCTGGCATTGGTACTTGCTGCGGTGCATCAGGGGATCGCATTGCGCAACAAGGGCGCCATTGCGCGTGCGCGCAGTGGGGTTCGCGATACGCAGCCGAGTGAGTGATCAGTCGGGGCTGAAGAACAGTTCCATCGAGATCCAGAACCACGCCACCATTGCCGCGACCGGCAGGAACGCGAGCACCAATGGCAATGTAAATTGCCGGCCGGTACGACTGGGAATAGTCATAAGTCCGAGCAAGACGAACACGGCGGCAGGCGCCGCCCAACTTATCCAGTAGGTGAGTGGTGGTGGGTTGGGCCCGAACGACGTGAACGAACGGTTCGGATACAGCTGCGGCTGCGGGACATCGGCGAAGTGTTGCCACAGGAGTACCAATGGCAGGTAGCCGAACAGTCCCAGTAGGAGGCCGACGACGAGTCCCGCGAAGATTCGTTCGCCCCTCATCTCAACGCACCCGTCCGAATCAATCGTCCCACTGCCTATGCGACTTCTGGTAAGTCACGAGGCTGAATCCGTAGAGCCCACGCCCGGGCCGCAACGAACGTCATGGCCAATACGAGAACGACCAGCAGTACGACCGCGATCCAGGTGGGAGTGGTGGTGGAAAAGCCCAGCCTCCACGCAGTACCGACACCTACAGTCGTCGCCGCCAACGCCCCGACCGGAAGCATCGCCGCCACCGCTCGCGTCGTGCGAACAGTAAGTCGATCCCCGGCAGCGCGAAGGACTCCGAACACGGCGGCGACCGAAATGCCATACGCCAGGAGACCGCTGACGGCATAGACCAGGAGCGGGGACCATCCGATATCAACCGACCCGGTGAATGCCATGCCGATCAAGACCAACAGGGGCGTCAACCCAAGCGTGACGCCTGCGAGGCCTGCCACCACAGTTGGAACCATTCGATTGTCCTGGCCTCCGGAGATTCGCACGCCCGCGAGGCGGAGCACGAACCCGGTCAGCGCGCCCAGAAGGGCGCCGATCACCGCAGCCTCGATGGGCCAGGTCCATTGCGATTCACCCGCGAAGCCCGAGATTGTGGTGCCACCCGAAAAGAGGGTGATCGTGGCGGACGCCTGTGCCGATCCCTGTGTCAGCGCCGCCGTGACGATGGCAACGGTCGCACCGAACAAAGCAAACCCGAGTGCCTGTTTCCACATCTAGCCATCTTGACCCATCCCGCGGGAGAATTCGGCACAACGGCAGTCTCATCCGGATGCCTTCTCACTGTGCAGATTGGGGGCGCAGCCGACTTCGGCGATAATTGTGTGAAGGGGCTGGTGGTGACACCCTCGTCGTATCACCACCAGCCACGTTCGACACTCACGACCTGCTGTCACGCACGCAATCGGCGACGTGCTGCCAGTGCTGCCGGAAATCCGAGATCTGCATCGATCACTTCACCGGAGAGACGTTCCGAGATTTCGATCAGTCGACTGCATCCGGTCTCTCCGATCGCTTCGTACGGGTACGACCCCAGCACATCGGTCTGATGCTCAACCCGCTTCCGGCGATCACGACCCACCTCGTTCAGGTGAAGCTCGGGGCCGTCTTCGAGCCATCCACGCGCCCGCACACTTTCGACGCCTTCCGCCCACTGATCGTTGTCCCATGCCCGGCTCATTTGCAGAGCAGCAGCAGGAACATCACCGGTTGCGGCGTGGACTACCAACGCTTCGACACCGTTGAGTCCCTCGGCGTGAAGAAGTGCGACATGAGAATCTCCGCGAAACTCCCGGAGCAAGGATTGGGCATGCCACAACACGAGATGAGGCTCCTCAGGCCACGGCAATGATGCGTGCCCACCGAACAGGGGTCGCCCTTGTGGTCTGTTGCAGGCGCGTTCCGCGGCTCGACGTGCGAGTTCGGCAGCTTCGCGAACTTCGGTGCCGTCGACATGTTCTCCCCAGGCCTTGCGCAGCGAACGGTCGACAGCGTCGAGTCGAGCGGTGAGGATCTGTTCGGGGGTGGCGATTGTCCAGGCTTCCGGCAGCACCGCGTGTACCAGTTCGGGGTTGAAGTTGAAGAACGTAGCGATGGTGACTTCAGCCGCTACTGCGCCCATGGGCGCAGACCGCGAAGCGAAGTAGCCCATTCGAGGGTGTGTAAAGCCCAGTGCGGCATATGCTTCCGCGCCGAAAGGGGTGAAGTAGATCATGCCGTGTATTGGTTCGGCTCCACGGAAGACGCGGCGCGCGGTTTCTGGTGCGATCGAGGTCATCGATAGTCCTTCATGCTGGTGGTGTGGTCTTCGAACAGTCGAGTCGGATGGTTGTTCTACGCCGGCTATCTCCCTCTGACATACATGCGGTCCCGGACGGCATCACCCACTCGGTAGACGGCCAGGACGACCAATGAAATCAGAATGCCGGAGGGGAGAATCTGTTGTGGTGCACTCAAGATGTGCAGGTACGCATCGGATAAGTCACCGCCCCAACTCGGAGTGGGGGGCTGTATTCCCAACCCCAGGAATGAGAGTGCCGCCTGCGCGAGAAAAGTCAGGCCGGTGAGCACGGTCACCTGAACGACAACCGGCCCGATTGCGTGCGGAAGAAGATGACGCAGGAGCACTACGTGCGGCGGGCATCCTGAGAGTCGCGCGCTCAGAACGAAGTCTCGGTTCCTCGTTTCGCTGACCCCGGCAGCCAGAATTCTTGCAATTGTGGGTGCATAGACGACTCCGAGCGCTGACATCGACGTGATCAGACTCGGCCCCAGAACACCGGTAATAGCCACTGCGAGAACCAAACCTGGGAATGCCAGCAATGCGTCCGCCACCCGGAGGAGTGACGCGCCGATCCAGCGTGGCCAATATCCGGCGATCAACCCCCACGGAATTCCCAACAGCAGACTGACAGCGACAGCGATCGCGACGCCGAAGAAGGCGGAGCGTCCTCCCCAGATCAATCGACTGAGCACGTCACGACCGAAGCCGTCAGTGCCAAGCAGGTGCTGTGCACTCGGACCGGCGAACGTGTTGGTCAGGTTCTGATCGGTCGGACTGTGCGGAGCCACGAACGAGGCCAAGACGGACGCCGCTATCAGCGTTCCGAGAAAGCAGTAGCTGAGCCATAATCCGGGGTGCAGTCGAGGGAGAGCCCACTTGGAGCGGGTCTCGCCTGCGCTGGTCAGCGCGAGTTGGCTCACGAGATCGTTCCCTTCCTCAATTGTGGGCTGATCATGTTGTTGACGACGTCGACCAGGATGTTCACGAGAAGCACGATCACGACGAACAGCAACACAATGCCTTGAAGCATCGGATAATCTCGCGTGTCGATCGCAATGACGAGAGCGCTCCCGAGGCCCGGCAGCACGAAGATCTGCTCGAGAATGACCGTCGCACCCAGCATCGCCACGGCGAGCAATCCATAGACAGTGACAATCGTGGGAACGATGTTTCGTAGCGCGTAGCGCCACACGATCTTCCGCTCGTCGATACCCATCGCACGCGCAGTTCGTACGTAGTCACTTGACAGTGTCTCGATCATCGCAGCCCTGGTCTGCCGAACCGCAATCGATGCTGCGCCGGCAGCGAGCGCCGTTGCTGGTAGGACCAAATGGCTCAGGTTGTCGATCACACTGTTCTCGAGAGGAACCCAGCCGAGCACCGGTAGAACTCCCAAACCGAGGGCGAAGACATCGACCAGCACGATAGCGAGGAAGAAGTCCGGTACCGCGAGTCCGATCCCCGAAACCGTGCGGGTCAGACCATCGCTGCGTCGTCCCTGCCGCGTCGCGGTCCACACACCGAGCGGTATGGCGACGACGGCGGACAGTAACAGTGCGAGTACAACGAGCTCGGCGCTCGCCGGCAGGCGCGCAAGGATCTGTGGGCCGACGGGGGCGCTGTTCTGTAGCGACGTTCCCAGATCTCCGTGCAGAGCCGACACCACCCAGTTCCAGTACTGGACCAGCAGAGGTTGATTCAATCCGAGGCGCTCGTTGAGTGCCGCGATGGCTTCATCGCTGCCGTTCGGACCGAGAAGTGCCTCGGCTGGTCCACCGGGGATTATCCGGATAAGGGCAAAGGTTATGAAACTAGCGATGATCGCGGTAGGAATTATCTGTGCGAACCGGACGCCGATCATCCGTATGTAAGGATTCACCGGCGATCGGTGAGGGTTTCGGGTCGGAACGCTCTCAGGCTCGGGGGCCAACGAATTCTCTTGCGATACAACGGTCGTCGTCATGACTTCGAGAGGTACGTCAGATTGGGGGAGCCGTTCAGTGCGGGAACGGCCCCGTGGACGTTCTTGGTGTAGGCGACCACGTCGGGAGTGAAGTACAACGGTACGTACTCAGCGGACTTGATCACGACTTGATTGATCTGTTTGACGATGTCGAGCTGAGCGGTTTCGTCATACGTGTTGTTCAGCAGTGCGATCAGCTTCTCCAACTCCTCGTTGGGGACGGAATTCTGCCGGAAGTACGATCGCGAACCCAGAGAGGCTTCGAAATTGAGCGGTGCGGATGCTCGCGTGGGCCATCCCACGCTGAAGACGTCCGCGCTGTTGTGTGCGACGAACTCCGTAATCGCCTGAGGTCCACTCATTTCGACGAAGTCGACCTTGATGCCGACTTTCTCCCATTGTTCTCCGACAAGGACCGCGTTGGTCGAGTGCGGCGGTAGGTTGCCTGCTAGTCCGCGCACGGTGACCCCATTCGGATACCCCGCCTCCGCTAGCAGCGATTTGGCCTTCTCCGGGTCGTACGGCCATGCATCTTCGGTTTCCTCGTCGTAGAACTGCGAACCGGGAGGATATTGACCGAACGCCGCAGTTCCTTCCGAGCTGTCCAGCGCGGCTCGCGCAATTGCCTTGCGGTCGAGCGCATACTGCATCGCCAGACGAACCCGGACGTCGTTAACCACAGGGTTCTTGTTGTTGATCACGACGAGCGCAACTCCGAGTCTCGGGTCGTGACTGACGTTCAGGTTGGGATTCCGTTCGAGGATCGGAGCACTCGACGGTGTGAGCCCGTATGCAAAATCCGCAGCGTTCGATGTCAGGGCATTTGTCAGCGCTGTGGGATTGGAGATCACCTGGATCTGGATCTTGGCGAGCTGGGGGCTGGGTGGACCTGCCGGTTTGTAATCGTCGAATCGACTGAATGTGTATGAACTGTTCGGGACTGCGCTGGTGAATGTGTACGGCCCTGCGCCTACAGGCTTGTTGGCGAAGTCTGCCCCTGCTGCTGCCAGCGCAGTGGGGGAGACCACCATTCCCAATCTGCCGTTGAGCCAGCCTGGTAAACCGGAGGTAGGTGAACTCAACGAGATCGTGACGTGATCTGGGGACGTTGCTTCGATGCTCTTGATCGTCGGGACGGAAACGATTCCGAGACTCATGCAGTGTTCCATGCTTGCCTTGACGGCTGCTGCATCGACAGCTGTACCGTCGTGGAAGGTCAAGCCGTTCTGCAACGTCATCTCGAACGTCAGGTTGTCCGGTCCGGAGAAGCCCCACTCGCTGGCGATTCCGGGCCGCAACTTCTGGGTGGCAGGTTCCGCATCGATCAGTGGTGCATACATCAACTGTAAGTAGTCGATGTCGTATCCGATGTTTCCCGCACACGGGTCGAGCGAGGCGGGCACGTGCGATGTCGCGACCTTGAGTTCGGCGTTCGGATCGGCAGGTCCGGTATCGCCGGCGGTACCGATGGCGCTGCTCGAACAGCCGCTGAGCACAAGAGCAGAAAGTGCAAACGCAGCTACCAGCACACGTGGGCCACTTTTCCCATGATTCTGGAAGCGTGTGATCGGATATCGGGATCGCAAAGACAGACGCGGATTCATATGGTGGACTTTCGCTTTGGTCTTCTCGGAAGGGGGGAGACTGACGCGGCACGCATTTACTGCGGCGGGTTGGAGATTCCGATCGATGTGGCCGGGGACGATAGATGGCAGGCGGAGCTGTGTGCGGAATTCGAGGCCGCGCGAAGTGACGGCGCTTCCGACGCACAGCGATCCATCGCAAACGGGCAGCGGGTGCGGAATCGACAGCCCGAGGGTGGATTCCGTGGGTCGGGTAACTCGCCCCGCACCAATGCTTTCCGACGACTGCGCCGCTCGAGTTCGATGTGCGGGGCCGCGGCGAGAAGCGCCTGCGTGTAGGGGTGCGATGGAGTCCTCAGGACCGTGGCAACCGGTCCGATCTCGACGATTCGGCCGAGGTACATCACCGCGACGCGATCGGCGATCCGTGCCACCGAACCCAAATCGTGCGAAATGAAGATGTACGTGAGGTCATGTTCTTCTCGGAGATCGGCAAGAAGTTGCAACACCTCTTCCTGAAGCGAAACATCCAGGGAGGCAACAGGTTCGTCGCAGAGAATCAGTGGCGCCTTGGAGGCAAGTGCACGAGCGATGGTCACGCGTTGGCGTTGGCCACCGGAGAGCTGGGTCGGGAGGCGGTCGGCAAGCTCAGCGCCGAGACCGACCCGACGCAACAGCTCGACGGCTTTCGGCCGCAAGGACTGTGGGATGCGCAGACGCCCTGGCGCCATCGGCTCGGCTACGCAAGCCCATGAGGCCATCCGATTGTTCAAGGCCGACGTAGGGTTTTGAAAAATGAGATGGGAAGATCCACCCTTGCCGAACGCCGGGTCGTCGAGATTCATAGTGATGGAGCCTGCGGCCGTAGCCACCAGACCCGCGAGAGCGTGAGCCGTCGAGGATTTTCCCGATCCTGATTCACCGATTATCGCAAGGGTTTCGCCCCTCTGTACGGAGAAGCTGACGTCGTCGACCGCGCGAAGAGCTTTGCGTCCGCGTCCGTACTCGACTGCCAGATTCCGAACGTCGACGATGACGTCGGTGTTGCTCATCAGCTCACCAGTCCGAGCAACTCGAGTTCGTCGCTGCGGTGACATCTTGTTGCCGATTCCGGTGATCCGATCAGAAGTGGATGATCGGATATGCAGAGCTCCTCGGAGTAGTTGCACCGGGCGACGTATCGGCAACCCACGCCGTCAGCAGGGGCTTTGCTGGTGAAATCGCCTTGCGCCTTGGGTGATTGGGAGGAGACTTCTTCGAATGTCGAGCGTGCCGCCTCGAGAAGGCTGAACGTGTAGGGATGCGCGGGCCGCCGAAGCAGCGCGTCCCGCGGCGCGACGTCGACGATCTCGCCGCGAAACATGGTGATGACTCGATCCGCGACCTCGGCGACAACCGCGAGGTCGTGACTGATCAACAACACGGCAAGATCGCGCTGTTCGGCCAGTTCTCGAAGGAGATCGACAATCTGAGCTTGGATGGTGACGTCGAGCGCTGTTGTCGGTTCGTCCGCGATCAGCAACTTCGGACCGCATGCCAGGGCCATCGCGATCATCACCCGCTGACACATCCCGCCGGAAAGCTCGTACCCGAACGACTTCAAGGTTCTGCTCGGGTCGGCCAGTCCGACCTGGTGGAGAAGATCTGTAGCCACGTCCTCCGCATCGACTTTCGTGATGTCGCGGTGGGCCTTCAACACATCGACGATCTGGCGACCGATGCTGACGGAGGGGTTGAGAGCCGAACTCGGGTCCTGGAAGACCATACTGACGTCGCGACCGCGTATTTTCCTCAACTCGGCGGCGGGCAGACCCACAAGTTCCTGTCCTTCCAAACGGATGCTTCCGCTGGTTGTTGCCGTACGGGGCAAGAGACCGAGCAGAGCGAGTCCGGTCAGTGTCTTTCCGCTCCCGCTCTCTCCTACGAGGCCGGTGATTTCGCCCGACCCCAACTCGAAGCTCACTCGGTCGAGGAGTCTGTTCGAAATCGTTTCTGTCCCAATGTCAACCGTGAGGTCTCGTACTTGCAGAAGTGGGCTCATCGTCGGGTCGTCCACGTGTGATCGTTCATCGCATTCCTCCGTAAACAACTGAACTGTTGTGACTGGAATCACGTACCGGGGAACCATAAACACTCACCTGCAACAAAGTCAATGAATGTTGCAACGATTGCCGTCGATGGCGCCGTCTGATCGCCTCCGGCTACCGACCAGCACGTCGTCAGCGATACATTCACTCCATGGCCGAGACACGTGACATCCGCGCGGAAGCGTTGAGTGCCGCCCGACGACAGTTCGCAGCCGGAAAACCGCTCGATGTGAACGCTTTGGCCACCGAGTTGGGGGTGGATCGGACCACCTTGTTCCGGCGTGCAGGGAATCGCGACACAATTACCGGTGACGTGCTCGATTCGCTGGCGCGCCGAACGTGGCGAATGGGCCTCGAGGAGTGCGGTGGAAGCGGAGCGTCAAGGGTTGTCGACGTCCTCACTTACCATGCACGGGCGACAATCGAGACCGAATTCTTCCGGACGTATTTGACTCGGGAACCGCAAAAGGCGTTGTGCATACTCACAACTGGACTGGGGCCGATTCAGGGCACGATGGTCGAATCCGTGCGAAGGCTGATCGAAGCTGAAATACCGGAGCAGATTCGGCCAGACCTGCCCGTCGAGGACATGGCATATCTGCTGGTTCGCGTGGGTGAGTCGTTCATCTACAACGATTTGCTCACTGGTGGCACTCCGGATACGGAGAAGGCTCGCTTGGCGTTCCGGCTCATCCTCTCGCGTGACTAGTGTGCCGAGTTTCCGTTTTCTCAGTTTTCGTGAAAGCGCTTCGAATGCAAGCTATTTCATAGCTATGCCTGGTTGTATGACCCAATCAGGCTGGTGGGATCGGCACAAAGCTCCGCATCTCGTCCCGTCCGGGCCGGATGACGCCTGCGGCGGATTCGGGAACCTCGTTCCAGGCGCCGGGAAGGTCACGTAGTGGCTCGGAGACGACGATTCGGGTCTCCTCACTCAGATGGTGCAGGGCATCCACCTCAGGATGGAGCTTGCGCAACGTGGAAATCTCGGTGGAGAAGAACAACGACCTCGACTGGTGCTCGCTGGAATAGCGAAAGATCCAGGTGGAGATGCCATCCGACGTGGCGACGGTCATCTGAACCGGATTGTCGATTCCCTGCGAGCGGGCCGTGTGCTCGACGAATCCGACGGCCCTCGCGACACCTTCGAACGGATCGTCGGTCAGGCCGAACGTCAGCGCGAGGAAGAACAAGGTTTCCGAGTCCGTCGATCCTTCGAGATCCGGAAAGAGCGACGGATCAATGGCAGTCACCAATTCCCGTTTCATGTCGTGGAATCCGTGTAGTGAACCGTTGTGCATCCACAACCATTGCCGGTGCCGGAACGGGTGACAGTTGCTGCGCTGCACTGCAGTTCCCGTCGAGGCGCGGATGTGAGCGAACAGCAGAGGGGTGCGCAATTGGGAGGTGACTTCGCGCAGGTTCGAGTCGTTCCACGCGGGTTCGATGCTCTTGAAAACTGCCGGTTGGGGGCCTTCCCCGTACCAGCCGATTCCGAAGCCGTCGCCATTTGTCGTCGTGGCCCCGAGTTGAGAATGCAGGCTCTGGTCGATCAGCGAGTGCTGTGGCCTGAACAGCAAGTCATGGGCCAGTATCGGCTCTCCGGAATACGCCATCCACCTACACATACTTTCAACTCAAGCAGATCGAGTCGGCGTTGACGGTGCATGCGTAGCGGCGTGCGTCGTCTGGGTGGGCTTCCATGTCGACACAGCCCAGATCACGACGATGTTCAGGGCGATGATGAGAGTCGACCACCAGGGGTAGTACGGCAGCCACAAGAAGTTCGCGATGATCGAGATCGCGCAGATCACCACTGCCGACACCCGCGCCCAGGCCGCTCCGGTGAACAGTGCAAGCCCGACGAGAGCGACGAGCGCGCCCAACACGAGATGGATCCAACCCCACGTCGTCAGGTCGAACTGATAGACGTAGTCGATCCCGACTACGAACACTTCGTTTTCGGCGACGGCAGCGAGTCCTTGGAAGAACTGCACGATGCCGACCGTCACCAAGATGACGGCTGCCCCGATCGATGTTCCTACCGCGAAACCCTGCTTGACTGATGTTGTATCCGACATGACGGTTTCCCTTGATTCGGTGGGGGGCGACCGGACACGTGCCCGGCACGCTCGTTGTAGTGATCGTTGTTCCACCGGCTGACCGCTATGAAACGGAAATACCTGTCCAATGCGGTGAGAAATCAGTGCGATCTGCTCCGATGTGCGGGCGAAATGTAACTTCTGACCCCTGTTGATCCGATGTACCCCTTGCCGGAACGCGTGTGCGGAGAAATTGCTCGTAACCGAAGTTCACAGAAAACAAGAGGAATTCGGCACGGAATTCGACCTATTTGTCCAGCTGTACTGGTATTTTGACTGAATTGACCGGAAGCTACGGTCCGCGGAAAAAGGTAGCGAGAGAATGACGATCTTCGGCAGGCGTACCGCGGGCATCACCGCGACGGCCTTCGTCTTGGCGACCGTTGTGTCGACAGCACTCCCCGCAGTGGGATCGGCTGCCCCCGTTTCGCTCACCCGCGCGTGCAACTCGGAAATCAACGAAAATTCGATGTCACTCGATCCGGCCGTGATCAACGGTTGGTACGACATCTCGACTGGATCGCCTGGAACGAAAATCAACTCGATCGAGGCGTGGCGGACAGTGCCGGGAGACATCCTCGAGTTTCGCGCATCGGTGACGATCAGAGCCCACGGAAGTCCCGTCCGAGGGACCCTTCGGATCGACGGCGCCGGCTTGACCGGAGATCAGGATTTGATCTCCAGAATGACGTTGACCCAAGATCTCGGCCGGTCAGGGTCAACGGTCACCGACGCTGACGACGGTTCGGTCATCCCCGTACGTGCCAAGCTCGCATTCGACGTCACAACTCCTGGACAAGTCGCGCAGAACCAGACGGTCAACCTCTCGGCAGTCAAGATTGTCTTGGCAGGCGACACCACCGATCCGGGAGGTGAGTGCCCCGGCCCCGGCCCCGGCGGCGGGGGGAATGGAAGCGGTGGCGGAAACGGCAGCGGTGGTGACGGTTCCGGTGGGAACGGTGGGGATTCCGGTGACGCACTTCCCGGTCGTGACGTCGGAAACCGAGTACCAATTTCCCAGATTCCGTCCGGCCCGACTTCTCGTCCGTGACAGCGGCACCTGGATCCACGGCCAGCCGAACGTGGGCCGCTGCAGTAGTGGCGACGATGCTCTTGATCGGCGGATGTTCCGACGACGGTGACTCGCCGACCCGCGTCCTCGCGACCGGCCAACAAGATTTGCCGCCAGAGATTCGCGCGGTGGTCGACGGTCCGGATGTCCCGACCACGCTGCGCACAGGCAACAGCACCGCTGACATCCTGCCGATCAAGACGACGACGGACGGCTCGCTCATTCCGCCCGAGGATGTCAGTGAGATCGGATGGTGGGCAGATTCGGCATTTCCCGGCTCCGGCGCGGGCACCGTGGTGATCACCGGACACATCAACGACATCTATCAGGGTGACGGTTTCGGAAAGAAGTTCTCGACACTGGAAATCGGCTCGGTCGTGACCGTGGCGGGCGCCGGGGGACAGACCTGGAACTACCGTATCGATGCGGTCGATCACTACAGCAAGGACGGCGAGCTGCCGGTCGAGCGATTGAACAGCCTCGACGGACCCGAAACCCTCGCGCTGATCACCTGCGGCGGCGAGTTCGTCGGTCCGCCGTTCGGATACGAGGACAACGACGTCGCGTGGGGAACTCCGGTGCCCGCATAGCCGAAAACCAGACGTCGGAACGGTTGATAAACTGGGTCCCGCGTTCGTGGCCATCCACGCACGTTTCGAAAGTCCGAAGAAGGAGATTGTGCTGTGGTTGACCTCGCCTATGTCATCGCTGGGTCCGAAGCGACTGGCGGTGCCGGCCTGCAGGTCGACCTGAAGACGTTCCAGGCATTGGACGTCTACGGCGTAGCGACCACCACATGTATCGTCTCGTTCGATCCCAAGAACAACTGGGGTCATCGCTTCGTGCCGATCGCTCCTGACGTGATCGCTGATCAGATCGAGGCTGCCACTGCGGCTCACGATCTGGACGTCGTCAAGATCGGCATGTTGGGCACGCCCGCCACCATCGAGGTTGTGGCAGAGGGCCTGCGTCGGCAGTCCTGGCGCCACGTCGTCCTCGACCCGGTCCTGATCTGCAAGGGCCAGGAGCCCGGCGCGGCTCTCGATACCGATACAGCACTTCGTGATTCGATCCTCCCGCTCGCCACCGTCGTCACACCCAACCTGTTCGAGGCACGCACCCTCGCCGGAATGGACAGCATCGAAAGCGTCGACGACCTCATCGAGGCCGCACGTCGTATCCATGACCTCGGACCCAAGTACGTGCTCGCAAAGGGCGGTGTCGAACTCGCCGGTGGCGACGCCGTCGACGTGTTGTTCGACGGGACCGACGTGACGGTTCTCTCCGCCCCCAAGGTCGGCGAAGAGCGCGTCTCGGGTGCCGGTTGCACGCTGGCCGCCGCAGTGACCGCCGAACTGGCAAAGGGCGCCGACGTGGGAGAAGCCGTCGCTCTGGCCAAGAAGTTCGTCACGGCGGGCATCGAAGGCCGCGTCTCGGCACACACGCCGTTCGACACCGTCTGGCAGGGCGCGTTCAAGGGATAGGCGCACGGCGGCTCACATCGCCGCGCGCGGCCTGGCAGGATCGAGTGCGTGAGTACTGCGAACCTGAATCGAAGCGAAGTCGCCGAACGATCTCGAGCCATCTCCGTCGCCGGTTACCGGGTGGAGTTGGATCTGCGATCGGCGGTCGACTCCGCCGTGAAGACCTTTTCGACGGTCACGACAATTGATCTGACGTCCTCGGTGGAGTCCACGTGGCTCGATTTCATCGGTGCTGCAGTCGATTCCGTGGACGTCGACGGTGCGTCGATTCCGGTGGAGTACGACGGATCCCGGATCGGGCTGCGCGGACTCGGCGGATCGAACGTCGTTCGGGTGGCAGCTCACGGCCACTACAGCCGTTCGGGCGAAGGGCTGCACCGATTTGTCGACGACGCTGACGATCAGACGTATCTGTACACGCAATACGAGCCTGCCGATGCCAGGCGTGTTTTCGCCTGCTTCGAGCAGCCGGACCTCAAGGCGCCCTTCACATTCGAGGTGACAGCACCTGACGGCTGGGAAGTCCTGTCGAATCAGCCCGCGACCCAGACTCTCTCCGTGGACGGTGCACAACGCGTCACTTTCGCCCCGACGCTGCCGATCTCGACCTACATCACCGCGATCGCGGCCGGGCCGTATCACCGCGTGGCGTCGTCGTGGAGTCGCGGCGAACTCACTGTCGAGTTGGGTGCGCTGTGCCGGGCGTCGTTGGCTCCACACCTTGATGCAGACAACGTTTTCGACATCACCCGTCAGGGGCTGGACTTCTACGCCGAGTACTTCGACTATCCGTATCCGTTCGGCAAGTACGACCAGATCTTTGTCCCCGAGTACAACCTCGGCGCCATGGAGAACCCGGGACTGGTGACCTTCACCGAGGCATACGTGTTCCGCGGCACCGCAACCGACGAGCAGCATCAGCGCCGCGCCAACACGATCCTGCACGAAATGGCGCACATGTGGTTCGGCGATCTCGTGACCATGGTCTGGTGGGACGACCTGTGGCTCAAGGAATCTTTTGCCGATTTCATGGGATCGCTGGTCAGCGCCGAAGCCACTCGCTTCACCGATGCCTGGGTGGCATTCGCCATCAAGCGAAAAGCGTGGGCGTACCTCCAAGATCAGCTGCCGACGACTCATCCCATCGTCGCCGACATCGTCGATCTCGAAGCTGCGAAGCTGAACTTCGACGGAATCACCTACGCCAAGGGCGCCAGTGTCCTCAAGCAACTTGTGGCGTTCGTCGGCCGTGACGCGTTCTTCGAAGCGGCACGACGGTACTTCAAGGCCCACGCCTTCGGGAACACCACGCTGGTTGATCTGCTCGACGTGCTCACGGAGACTTCCGGACGTGATGTGCGCGAATGGGCCCGAATCTGGTTGCAGACCACCGGAGTGTCCACGCTGTCGCTCGACGGAACAGACCTGGTCCAGACGGACCCGAGGCCGCATCGGCTCGCAGTCGGAATCTACGACTACAACGAGTCCGGAGACCTTGTTCGCACCGAACGCGTCGAACTCGACATCACCGAATCACGCACGTCGGTCGACCTTCCGCCCGGAGCACTCACACTGCTCAACGACGAAGACCTCACCTACGCCAAGGTGCGATTGGACGCGGAATCTCTGTCCACTGTCGAGGCATCCCTGGACCGCGTGAGCGATCCGCTTGCGCGCGGGGTGATCTGGTCGTCGCTATGGAACTCGGTGCGTGATGCGCAGCTCTCGGTGTTCCGGTACCTCGACATGGTGGAACGATTCGCTCCCGCGGAGACAGATCTTGCGATTCTCAGCTCGATCCTGACCGATGCCCAATACGCGGTTATTCACTACGTTCCGAAAAGTTTGCGGCCCAATGTCAGTGCAGGCTGGTTGGAAACGACCTGGAAGGCGGTGTTCGAAGCCGAACCGGAGTCCGGAAGACAGCTGGCATGGGCACGGGCTCTGTCGGCCGCTGCAGCGGTCAACGATGCTCGCGCCGACGAGGTGCGGTCGATACTCGACGGCACCTGCCCGGGGCCGGTCGGACTGGCTCTCGATCCTGATCTGCGGTGGGCTTTGTGGATCGCCCTGTCGGCGACCGGCCATGCGAGTGTGAGCGACTTCGACGGTGAGCTGAGCAAGGACAGCACGTCAGCGGGTCGAACGGCGTACGTCCGCGCCGCGGCGTCGATTCCCGATGCCGAGACCAAGGCGGCTGCCTGGGCGTCGGCGACCACCGATGCCTCACTCTCGAACGACCGCCTGGATGCGACGATCGCCGGATTCCGTTCGGGCACAGACCCGTCGTTGATCGAGGGATATGCGGTCGAGTACTTCTCGTCGCTGGGGAAGTGGTGGTCCGAACGCAGCATCGAGATCGCGCGACGGTTGGTGAACGGGCTCTTCCCGGCAGCTGAAGACACCTCTGCTGTCGATTCCTGGATCCAGGCCAATGCTGAGGCGCCCGCGTCGCTGCGGAGGCTTGTTCTCGAGCGTCGGGATCACCTGGCCCGAGACCTACGTGCCCAGGCGTCGAACGCAGTGATCTGACGCCATCAGCTCCGAAATGTCCTGTTCTTGGATATTGTCTAAACAGGGCTGCGACGGGAGACGACGTGCACACGATCACGGATCTGTCGCTGGTCACGGGCCCGGTTCCGCCCGTGGTGACGGTGCTCGGAATTCTGGCACTTCTGTGGCTGATCTTCTCGAGATCGAGGCGTCACGTGCTGATCTCGATTCCGGTCTGCATCGTCGCGGCAATCGCGATCACTCTCGTGCTGTACTGGCTGATCGAGAAGGTGTGGCACCCGTTCCCCGATCCGATTGCCCGTCCGGTCTACGTGTGGATCGGGTTGGGCATTCTCGGCGTGCTGCTGGGCGTTTCGCGGGTATTTGCGGCGACGCGGATCGACGGCCGCGTGCTCACCGTGGTCTCCGTGCTCCTGGTGGTCGTGTCGAGCGCGGCTCACGTGAATCTGCAGTTCCAGTCGTATCCGACGTTGGGAACAGCGCTGGGACTCTCGGACGCGGAGAAGGTTTCACTCGCCGACCTGGACGACGGCAAGGACGGCGCGGTACCGGTTTCGCAATGGAAGGCTCCCGCGGACATGCCGTCGACCGGCAAGGTCAGCACGGTCACGATTGCGGGGACGGTCTCCGGATTCAGCACCCGCGACGCCGAGATCTACCTACCGCCCGCGTATTTCACCAACCCGCGACCGGAGTTGCCCGTGTTGGTCCTGCTAGCCGGCCAACCAGGCGCGCCCGAGGACTGGCTACAGGGCGGACGTCTCGTCCAGACCATGGACACCTACGCCGCTGCGCATTCGGGCTTGGCTCCCGTTGTCGTCGTTGCTGACGGGACCGGGTCGGAACTGGCGAATCCGCTCTGCGTCGATTCCCAACTCGGGAACGTCGCAACGTACCTTTCGCGCGATGTTCCCGACTGGGTGCGCGGGAACCTCCAGGTGGATCCCGACCCGAGGAAGTGGGCGATCGGGGGACTTTCCTACGGCGGTACCTGCGCGTTCCAGATGGCGACGAACTTCCCCGCGGTCTATCCGACGTTCCTGGATCTGTCCGGTCAGATCGAACCCACACTCGGCGATCGCAAGCAGACGGTCGATGCAGCGTTCGGCGGCAATGAAGCCGCGTTCGTGGCAGTGAATCCGCAGGATCTGCTCCGGGAGAAGAAGTTCCCCGACAGCGCCGGGGTGTTCGTGGTCGGCAAACAGGACAACGACTACCGCCCAGGTCTTCAAACGCTCTACGAAGCCGCAAAAGCCGCAGGGATGGACGTCCAATACGCCGAGGTCGACGGAGGACACAGCTTCCAGGTGTGGTCGGCTGGATTGGCGAGTCAATTAGGTTGGCTGGGAACGCGACTCGGCCTGCCCGGATGAACGATCGTCCGGAAGTTCCGAAGACCCGATGATCAGCGGGTGAATTCTTCCGGTCGCCCCGGCTTCGGAGCCCAATCCCTGCGGATCCGCCACACTCGCGAGCCGAAGGTCGAGTGCGCCGGTCCATTCTCGGGCCAATTGCGCATCGAGTGCGTCGACGCGCTTGAGTAGCGGAGGGTGCTGGTCCGGCGGGCAGGCTTCGAGCAAGGTCGCGAATACCGCGCGTAGACGGCGCTGGACCTGCGCGGAATTGGTACTGAAGTGCCGGATCTCGTCGGTGGCGACGGACACGTAATCGGTCCAGGTGCGTTGCTGCCCTCTGATCAGCGTGAGATCCGAGGTTGATGTGTCGAAGCGGACCCGCGGGGCGAGAAGTACCAGAAGATCTTCGATGTGGTCGAGAGCCTGGACGGCTCGGCCCGGGTCGTTGATGGCGGGTGACAGTGCCTTGAGCGCGATGTCCACGATCGACTGCAGCGCTGCACCGGGGCTGACGACCGGGCTGTGCGTGTCACCGAAGATCAAGCACGACATCAAGGTGTCCGGGCGTACCTTCAGCGAGGGTCCGCGTACCTCGAAGAGGGGCGCGTTCTGGGCGACGAACTCGCCGATGCTGGGGACGACCTCGACCGAGACGTCCCAGCGGCTGGCCAACCGCTGCAGTCGTGCGAGATCGATCGCCAGCAGAATCCGGCCGTCGGGTGAGAGGTGGCGCAGGCGAATCACCAGTGCGTCGGCGCTCTCGGAGGTTTCGGACTCGCGCGGTTGGGGGAGGGGGAGCGGCTGACTGGGTTTCGGTGCGCCGGAAGGTAAGTCCTCGTACAGCGGATAGGCACGAATCGTCGCGCTGCGACCCTGGGCCGCTATCCAACGCAGCAACCGACTGGAATTGAGAATCGACCCGACCTTCGCCACCAACGCGATGAACAGGATCGCACTGGCCAATGCCAGAAGCAGTGCGATCGCCGTGGAGATGGTCGGTGAGGAATTCTCCGAATCGAGCGCCAGATCGAGCGCAATGATCAAGGAGAAGACGAACGTGGCCAGAAACATGCCGATCGACCACCGCATGACTCGCTGTTGCGCAAGCATCGGGACCACCCGCACCGAAATCTGCGAGGCGCCGAACTGCATTGCGAGGGTGATGGCGGTGAACACCAGACCGGTGAGAGTGATCATCCCGCCGGCGATGACGCTGAGCAGCGTTGCGGTGGCCCCGGCGTCCACGCCCTCGGAAATGGTACCGACGTCGCCGTCGCTCACCAGGTCTCCGTCGATCCCGACGAGGATGTTCGCGGTGACGACGGACAGCACGACGAGGATCACGGGGAGGCGCCAGACCGGGACTGTTCGTAATCGTCGGCGAGTTCGGCGCCAGCGAATTCTGTCCGAAAGCCGCCGTGATAGTCCGACTTTCGTCGTAGGCGTCGTGGTGTCGACGACTGGGAGTGGTGGTGGGGTCGGAGGAGTGGAACCGAAACTTCCTGACACCGTTTCCTGAACGTAGATCTTCGCGTGGATCATCGGCTCGCGATACCGCTGCTCACGGGCGACTGCCCGGCTCATCTTCGCGGGCTTGTCGCGGTAACGCGAACGCGCCCACGGCGCACCCGGGCGACTCAACCGAATTGCTCCGACCAACAGAAGCGGGGTGAAGAACAGTCCGATCAAGCCGGTCCAGAGTTTGCCCTTCATCAACGTGATCACGGCGAGTCCGAGTTGGATCACGATCGCGACGACAACGCCGATCAACGTCGCCAGGCTACGGTCCTGCTCATACGGGTCGAACTCTCCCGCGAACCCGATCGGGTGGACTCCGAGAAGGAAAAGGAACGAGATCGCGATGGCAACGAACACCGCGTCGATGGACGAGCGACCCTCTTCGGCCCAGTAGACGTCGCGCAGATGTAGCACGAGTGCGTACTCGTCGAGGACCAGCGCGCTGCCGATACCGAACACCGACGCAAGAACACAGTTGGCGATCGGGGTGTGATAGTCGGCCAGAGCGATGAAGGCAAAGCCGGACACGAGCATCATCATCAAACCGAAAACCATGTGGTGGATGTGCATTCCACCGGGCGTGACATTGCCTGGCCACCACGAGACCTCAGCTCGGATCATTCGAACGCTGAACCGAATGAACAGGAACGTCAGGACAAAGGCGAGCAGAAGGAAGAACAGTGGGAGTCTGCCGGTGTCGACGACCGTGTGCTCGAACCAGGACCGCACGGCGTCAGCTCTTGCTGGTGGCGAGCTTGATCAGCTGAGGAGCTGTCGCGTCCGGAAGGTAAGCACGCGTGAGCGCGATTCCGATTCGAGGCAGGTCGGCCTCGTCGCGGAAACACAGGAAAACGGGTTCGTATCTCGGCTTGAACTTCTTCTTGAATGCGTGAAGAGACCGGAAGCCGTAGAGCGGTTCCATCGCGGCTCCGAGCATGTCGAGCAGGCGGTCCATCGATGCGGCGTCGGCGCCGTCGTCGCTGCGGGCCAGCGGCGCGCCGGACAGTGAGACGAATTGGGCACCTTGTTCTTTGAATTCGAGGGCCGACGATGCGATGAGGAACTCGACCACCGGCCGGAAGCCGTCCGGGCGTCGACGCATGACGTCGAGCGTCCAACCCCGGACCACGCCGCCTTCGCCGTACACCGGCAACCACGAGGTGACGCCGTGAATACTTCCCGTCGGGTCGACGGCCAAACCGACCCGGACGTCGCGATCGAGCGCCTCCTCGACGCTGCCGAGGGTGAACCCCATCTCGGGGAGTCCCTTGTCGCCCACCCATTCCTCGGATATAGCGCGCACTTGAGCCAAGACGGAAAACGGCTCGTCTGCCAGTGTTGTCATCCGGAAGGTGATGTCGTCCTTCTTGGCCTTGTTGAGCGCCGAGCGGATGTCCTGCCAGGACTTTCCGGTGAACTGCAATTCCGGCAGGTCGACGATCGTGTCCTCGGCGACCTGAACGGTGCGCCACCCGCGCCGTGTGGCGGCATCGGCTGTTTCCTTCCCTACGGAGAACAAGCAGGGAGTGAGGCCGTTGGCTTCGGACATCGTCGTGAATTCGTCGACCGCCGCGGCAAGTCGGTCGGGGCTCGCTATCGGATCGGCCAGCACTACGACGACACCGACATGCCGTTGGAATGCAACGACGCTCTCACCCGACTCGCCGAAGTAGTAACTGTTGCCGTCCCACGTCGTCATCCACGACATGGTTCCGCCGCCGTGCTGTTTGAGCAGTTCCCGAGCAGTGGCGCGAGGATCGTTCCCGGACAGCGGTCCGCCTCGAATCTTGCGCCGCATCGGCACGTGAAAAGCGTGACGGCCCTTGATCAGCAAGATGAGTTCGAGAAGCCAGAGCAGCGCGGTACCGACCGTGACGGCTCCGGCGCTTTCGTAGTCGAAGAAGATGACCGAACCGAGGACGAGGGCGGTGGCCAAGACCGTCAGAGAGCCGAACACCACGGCAACCCACCAGGCCCAGCGGCGACCTCGTCGCAACTGATCCGCGATCAGTGCAACGATGATCACGTCGACCAATGCGGTCCAGCCCGAACCGGTTTCGGCTTCCGTCGGCCCGAAGGGTCCACTGCCGGGGAACAACCACACGGCGATCTCGACCACTCCGATCAGGAGCAGGCCGATGAATCCGAGCAGACGGATCTCGCGTCGCGTTCGGGGGATGAACCCGCGCTCTCCGTCGCCGAAGAACTTTTCGCCGACCGGAAGGAAGATCGCGACCGCGATGAGGTGCTGTACGTCGGCGAGGCGACCTTCGAAGAGAAAGGCGATCGCGATGTACGCGCACAGGATGGCGCGCACTCGCATTCGCCAGGGCGAGCGCAGAGTTGCGGTGGTCGCGGCGAGTGCGGCGATGATTGCGGTGGTGACACCGACGTCGCGGTGGGTGGCGAGGTTGCGAGCCCAATCCCAATCGGTGTGGCTGCCCGCCCAGAGGAGGAGCGATGCACCCAGTTCGCCCGCCAACTGACCGCTGATCGTGACGATGGCCGCGTTCTTGGTTCCCAGGCGCCACTCGCACCAGCCGACCGCGAAGGCAAAAACGACGATGATCGAAACATACTGACCCGGCGTCAAGCCGAAGAACCAACCCGTGACGAGAGTCCACCACTTACCTTCCTGCAAGGCAGGGACTCCGTAGGCGATGTCGTCGAACCACGAGTAGGTACGGACGTGATTCCACAAGGCACCGGTTGCGATCCCGACGACGGTGATGGTGAGCACGACGATCGAGGTGAACGGCACGCGACGCAGGACGCTCAGCGCGTCGGAGGCAAAGCGAGAGGCCCGATTCGGCGCGCCTGGCGCGCTCTGGTCGGTCTGCGGGGTGGGGGTCTGGGACTGCTCAGCCATCGAGGTTCTCTTCTCGCCATGCCGCACGGTGGATTCTGCCTGTTCAGCATGACAGGAATACAGACCGATAATCAGGCGAAGCGGTCAAAATGGACGAGACTGGCTGGGGGTCTCAGTCTCGTGGCGCTACTGTCGAGCCATGGTGAACGGAGATTTACTGAATCGGGACCACCTGGTCGCCTCACTTGCCGCTTTCGAACCTCGGTCGGTCGAATTGGACGGAAGGCGCTCGGCGTCGGTGGTCATCGTGGTCATGCGGACTGCGGACGGAACACCCGTGTTCCCGGTGACGAAGCGGCCGAGCAAGATGCGCGCTCACCCCGGTCAGTTCGCGTTGCCAGGCGGAAGCGTCGACCCGGGTGAGTCTTCCGAACAAGCAGCGGTTCGGGAGCTGTCCGAAGAGTTGGGCGTCGACGTCCCTGAGTCGAACATCATCGGCCGGCTCGACGACTACGTCACCCGTTCGGGATTTGTGATCCGACCGTTCGTCGTCTGGTCCGGTGAGGACATCGGGGGACTGGTACCCAATCCCGACGAGGTGGCCCAGGTGTATGCCGTGACGTCGGAGGAACTCGACGTGGACTCGCGATTCGTCACCATCGAGGAATCACCGAACCCGGTGATCCAATGGCCTTTCCGAACGAGCCTGATCCATGCGCCGACCGGAGCCGTCATCTATCAGTTCCGCGAAGTGCTGAACGGACGGAACACGCGCATCGACAACCTCGAGCAGCCGGTGTTCGCCTGGCGATAAGGTCAGCTCGACACGTTCGGGACAGTTCGGGCTACGGCGCCTCGGCGAATAGTCCGTCGTGCTGTGGAAAGCTGGCCGCACGGCAATCGAAAGACGCGAGGTGTGTGCAGTGAACTCTGGCGAACAAGAACTGGTCCCCACGGATCGGATTCTCACTGTTCCCAACGTGCTCAGTATCGTGCGTCTACTCGCTCTGCCGCTGTTCGCCTACCTGCTGCTCGTCACGCACTCGGACGGCTGGGCATTGGCGCTGCTGATGCTCAGCGGGTTCACCGACTGGCTCGACGGCAAGTTGGCCAGGGTGCTCGGGCAGACCTCGCGTCTGGGAGCGCTTCTCGACCCGTTGGTCGATCGCCTGTACGTCGTGACGACACTGGTCACCTTCGTTGCCCGCGATTTCATTCCCTGGTGGGTCGCGGCGATTTTGATCGGCCGTGATCTTCTACTCGCGTTGACGCTGCCGATCTACCGCCGGCGTGGACTGCCGCCGCCCGAGGTCATCTACCTCGGCAAGGCTGCGACCTTCCTCCTGATGTTCGCGCTGCCCTTGATTCTTGCCGGACACGGAGACTGGGCCATCGGACCGTTCACCCATGCCTTCGGTTTCGCTTTCCTGATCTGGGGAACCGTCCTGTACGTGTGGACTGCTGCGATCTACGTGCTCAAAGCCGTTGACGTTGCGCGAACGCACGAGGTCGTGCCTCGATGAAGTCGACCGGGGAGGACGTCCGTCGTAACCCGGTACCGTCGCTGCTTCGGTCGCTCATGACCGAACATCTCGATCCGGGCTACGAAGCGACGGCATTCGAACGCCAACACGAGCACACGACGAACAGATCCTCGAAGACGGGGCCGTGGCTGGCCCTCGGTGCACTGCTGATCGGGTTCATCGTCACGGTCTCTGCAGTTCAGGCCACCAAGCAGGTGACCGGCACCGAGGAGGTTCGAAGCGAGTTGGTCGCCAAGGTCCGTGACGCGGAGGATCGAATCGATTCGCTGGCCGCGTCCCGCGATTCACTCGGCGGCGACGTCGACGCCGCCCGTGGCTTGGCGCTCGAAGGTGATGCCAGAGGCAGCGCGGTCCTCGATCAATTGCGAGCAGTCGAATCCGGCGCAGGAGCCGAAGCTGTTCACGGGGAGGGGCTGGTGGTGACGTTAACGGACCCGGCCGGGCGCCCGAACCTCTCGGATGCGTCCCAGCGCAGCGTCGGCGGTAAGACAGTTGTCCTCGATCGCGATCTGCAGACCGTCGTCAACGCCCTGTGGGCTGGGGGAGCGGAGGCAATCGCCGTCGGCGGCGTGCGAATCGGGCCGACGGTGACCATCCGTCAGGCGGGCGGCGCGATGCTCGTCGACAACCAACCTGTCTTCTCGCCGTACCGCGTCGAGGCGATCGGCGACACGCGCGCGCTGCAGCGAGAGTTCGTCGTGAGCGACGCCTACGTGAGAATGTCGAGCGTCTCGCAACTGTACGGAGTCGGTTTCGCAGTGGCCGAGGACGACTCGTTGACACTGCCGCCCGCGACGCCTCGTGCGGTCCGGGTGGCAACAGAACCCACAGAACCCAAGTGACAGAAGGAGTTCGATGAAGGCCGGTTCCGCCCTGTACGGACTCGCAGCACTGGTCGTCGGCATCGTCTTGGGCGTCGTTTTCAGCCCGCAGGTGCCCGACGTCATCCAGCCCTATCTTCCGATCGCTGTCGTTGCGGCACTCGACGCCGTCTTCGGCGGACTACGCGCGTATCTGGACGAGATCTTCGACGCAAAGGTGTTCGTGGTCTCCTTCGTCTTCAACGTGCTCGTCGCGTCGTTGATCGTCTGGCTCGGCGATCAGTTGGGTGTGGGTACTCAACTTTCGACGGCAATCGTCGTCGTGCTGGGTATCCGGATCTTCGGCAACGCAGCGGCATTGCGACGACGACTGTTCGGAGCGTGAGCCATGTCCGACCACGCAGCGACTGACCCCGAAGAACCACCAGTGACGACTACGGGTGAAGGTCGTCACGAGTTGCGTTCGTCGTCGAAACATCGCACGAACGTCGTGTTCGCGATCCTCGCCGCCGTGCTTCTGGGTGTGCTCGGTGTCGCGATTGCCACACAGGTACGCAGCACCGTGGCCGGAGATTCACTCGACGCCGCGCGCCCTGCCGACCTCCTGGTGGTTCTCGACAACTTGAATCGGCGTGAAGCCGCGCTGAGGCAGGAAGTCGCGAATCTTCAGGAATCGCTTGCCACTTTGGAAGCCGGCGGCAACACCGGAGCAGCGCTCGACGAGGCGCGGGCGCGGCTGACCTCGCTCTCCATTCAGGTGGGGACCGCTCCTGCTACCGGACCGGGTGTGACGATGACCCTGACGGATCCAGCAGGGGGCGTCGGCTCCGAAGTGATTCTCGATCTCATCCAGGAACTACGTGCTGCCGGTGCCGAAGCCATCTCGATCGCAGGTGCGAACGGCGAACCCATTCGTATCGGCGTGAACTCGTGGGTGAGTGGGCGCGGCGGCGAGATCGAATTGGACGGAACCCCGATCGAGCAGCCGTACACTGTGACCGCAATCGGGGATCCACCGACGTTGGCAGCAGCGTTGAACATTCCCGGAGGCGTTTTCGACAACGTCGCACGCAACGGCGGAACTTCCTCAGTCGACCAATCGCAGCAGGTCACGATCTCCGTCTTGCGACAATTGAATCCGCGCCAATACGCTCAACCCGGAAATTGATCTTTTGCGTCCGACTTTCGGACGGCCTGTGAAAGGAAGCCACTGTGAGTGAGCTCGATACACCTACCGATCTGCGCTACACCGCGGAGCACGAGTGGGTGAAGCGGACCGGCCCGACCTCAGTTCGAGTCGGTATCACCGACTTTGCTCAGTCGCAGCTCGGTGACGTCGTGTTCGTCCAGCTTCCTGCTGTCGACGAAGACGTGACCGCCGGTGAATCGCTCGGTGAGGTCGAGTCGACCAAGAGCGTCTCCGACATCTTTGCTCCGTTCACTGCGAAAGTTCTTGCAGCCAACGGTGAATTGGACGGACAGCCTGACCTCGTCAACACCGATCCGTACAACACGGGTTGGTTGGTCGAGCTCGAGGTCGCCGACGAGGCCACACTCGACGCCGCACTCGCGGCAACGCTGGACGCGGAGGCATACAAGGGACTCACGTCCGAGTAGAAAACCTGCGCGTGGACCGGCCAACTCGTGTTGTGTCGCGGCCTGTCTCGCTGCACGCGGCGGTCTGCGCAGGGTACGGTCGTTAGGTACGCATGTGCCGAGTCGGGGCGCAGGGCCGTATCGAACGTGACTGTGAAAGATGCTCGTGAAGAAAGTGCACTGCGTAGTCCAGTGATTCATGATCTGGATGATTGACCCAGGAGGAGAAACAGTGAGCGAGAACGGTAACGACGCGGGCTATGGGGAGTCGCCGGCGGAGACCACTTCGGTTTTCCGTGCGGACTTCCTCAATGAGCTCGACAACACCTCCTCTGCAGCACCGGCCGCCGAGCAGCCGGTTTCGGGCGTGGAAGGCCTTCCCGCCGGAGCCGCCCTTCTGGTGGTCAAGCGGGGACCGAATGCAGGATCCCGCTTCTTGCTCGATCAGCCGACGACGTCGGCAGGTCGACACCCGGACAGCGACATCTTCCTCGACGACGTGACCGTCAGCCGTCGTCACGCCGAGTTCCGTCAGGAAGATGCAGATTTCCACGTCGTCGACGTCGGAAGCCTCAACGGCACCTACGTCAACCGTGAGCCTGTCGATTCGGCAGTTCTCGCGAACGGTGACGAGGTTCAGATCGGCAAGTTCCGTCTGGTGTTCCTCACCGGCCCTCGTGCCGGCGGTTCGCAGGTCGGCGAGTCGTCAGCAGGTGCGGGTAGCTAATGACGGCAGTGCGGCAGCAGAGCCAGCCCGGAATGTCGATTGGTTCCGTGCTGGATCGGTTGCGTCCAGATTTTCCCGACGTGACGATTTCGAAGATCCGTTTCCTCGAGTCCGAGGGTTTGATCAGCCCACAACGGACACCGTCGGGATACCGCAGATTCTCTGTCGAGGACTGCGAGCGTCTTCGCTTCGTGCTGACCGCTCAACGTGATCAGTACCTGCCGCTCAAAGTGATCAAAGAACAACTCGAAGCGATCGACAGCGGCGCAGCGACGGTGAGTGCAGAAGTTCCTGCGCCTCGTCGTGCTCGCGTCCTGTCGATCGCTACGGGCGATGTCTCACCCGAGGCTTTCCGGGTCGATCGCGAAGTTCGAGTCGGTCGTCAGGACCTTCTCGCTCGCGCCGACATCGACGATCGGTTTCTGACCGATCTGATCCGTACCGGTTTGGTCGTTCCCGGCGCAGCGGGCTTCTTCGACGAGGACGCCGTGACGCTGGCGCGCACCGCGAAGGCGATGTCCGAGTACGGCTTGGAGGTTCGTCATCTGCGGGCGTTCAAGTTGGCTGCTGATCGTGAAGCGGGACTCGTGACCCAGATCGCCGGACCGGTTGCCAAGGGTCGTGACGCCGGAGCACGTGATCGAGCCGAGGAAATGGTCCGGGAACTGGCTGCGCTGTCGCTGACATTGCACACATGTCTGGTCAAGTCGGCGGTTCGGGGAAGTCTCGATCGCTGAGTTCCTCGATCAGCGGGGCACACTCGAATAGAATTTCAGTACGACCGCATCGGAGTCGGTTGGCTGGATCACGTCAGGTTGGAGGCAAGCTCGATGGGCGAAATGCGTGTGATCGGAGTTCGTGTCGAGCAGCCTCAGAATCAGCCGGTCCTGTTGCTGCGAGAGTCCGACGGCGATCGGTACCTGCCGATCTGGATCGGGCAAACCGAAGCTACCGCGATTGTTCTCGAACAACAGGGAGTCGAGCCGGCGCGACCGCTGACTCATGACCTGATCAAGATCTTGATCGAATCATTCGGTCGGAGCCTCAAGGAAGTGCGGATCGTGGACCTGCAAGAGGGCACCTTCTACGCGGATCTCGTCTTCGACGAGCAGACCACCGTCTCGGCACGTCCGTCGGACTCGATTGCATTGGCCCTGCGCATCGGCGTTCCGATCTTCGCGTCGGAGGCTGTTCTCGCCGAGGCCGGTCTGGTCATTCCCGACGAGCGCGAAGACGAGGTCGAGAAGTTCAAGGAATTCCTTGACACCATCTCGCCGGACGACTTCAAGGCCACTGACGGTTAGTCCTGTTTGTCCGTAATCAGGCTTTAGTCTTCAACTCTCAAGTAGAGGTTGAGTCTCGGTCGGCGTGTTGCGTTGACCGAGCACCCTCGTGGTCTTACCGTTGCGTGCGGTGGAGATCTTCTCGCCTTGTCGATCGAGGCGTACTCTGGGTAAGTCCACTCATGGAATTACCTGCCTTGGATTCACATCTGAAAGTTCGGTCGGCACGGGATTCTCGTGACTGCTGATAGCACAGGTTGGTTACATGATGGCGAAGCGAGAGGGAGACGGCAGTGGAAGAACAGTCGAATGAGCGCGGAACGGGCATAGCCGATAGTGCCGAGCCGACTGCAGAAATGTCTTCCGAAGAGCTGCAGCCAGGCCTGTTCCCGGACGATTCCATCCCCGACGACCTCGTCGGATATCGAGTACCCAGTGCGTGCCAGATCGCCGGGATCACGTACCGCCAACTCGACTACTGGGCACGGACGTCGTTGGTTGTTCCGTCAATCCGTGGCGCTGCCGGATCCGGTAGCCAACGTCTGTACTCCTTCAAGGACATCCTCGTTCTGAAGATCGTGAAGCGTCTGCTCGACACCGGCATCTCACTGCAGAACATCCGCGTTGCCGTCGATCACCTCCGTAAGCGTGGCGTCCGCGATCTTGCCAACATCACCCTGTTCTCCGACGGCACCACCGTGTACGAATGCACGTCTCCCGAAGAGGTCGTCGACCTCCTCCAGGGTGGGCAGGGTGTATTCGGCATCGCAGTCAGTGGAGCGATGCGTGAACTCACCGGAACGATCGCCGACTTCCCAGCCGAGCGGGCTGACGGCGGCGAAAGCGATCCCAACCCGGAAGACGAGTTGGCTTCGCGACGCAAGAATCGCGCCAGCCGCAAAACCGGATAACGCACGTCACATCTCTTTGGAGGATGCCACGGTGCAGGTAGGCGTTTCGGTCAACTAGACTGGGCCTGCGTCGCCGGCGTACGGGAGAGCCTCGGATACCGATTCACCGAACTTGTCTTTGTTTCAGTCTTTGTCTCAAAGGTCAGTCGTGAGCGGGATCAGGGCGCCGAAGGAGCAATACCTCCCCGTCAATCTCTCAGGCACCAAGGACCGTACGGGCTCCGACGCCTCTGGAAAGCGGTGGGACAACCCACCCGCCGACGGGGAAAGGCTGTGGCTTCCGTCTATCGGCGGATCACTACCGAATCTCTCAGGCGCTCGGGAATCGAGCATGCGACAGAGGGGGAGGAACGCACCGCAGTTCGGTGTGTGTCCTGATCCTCCGATCTGTCTGGGAGTTGTCGTGATCGACGCTGCAAGCCGTATATTTGCCGACCGCCATGTCGGTCCGAACGCCGCGGAACTCGCGCGCATCCTCGAACTCGTCGGTGTCGATTCACTCGACGAACTGGCAACCAAGGCCGTTCCCTCCGTCATCCTCGACGCTGCCCCGAACGGCATCGCGGCCGGACTCGACGCTCTGCCGCTTCCGGTCGGAGAGCACGAGGCACTTGCCGAACTGACTGCACTCGCAGCCCAGAACACTGTCGCGACGTCGATGATCGGCCTCGGCTACTTCGACACGTTGACGCCGCCGGTGTTGTTGCGCAACATCATCGAGAACCCGGCCTGGTACACCGCGTACACCCCGTATCAGCCGGAGATCAGCCAGGGCCGCCTCGAAGCCCTCCTCAACTTCCAGACCATGGTCGCCGATCTCTCCGGCATGGAACTGGCCAACTCGTCGATGCTCGACGAGGCCACCGCCGCTGCCGAAGCCATGACGCTCCTGCGCCGCGCGAACCGCAGCAAGTCCCCACGCTTTGTCGTCGACGCGGACCTGTATCCGCAGACCCTCGCCGTCATCGAGACACGCGCCGAGCCGCTCGGCATCGAGATCGTCTCCGCAGATCTCACTGCCGGACTGCCCGAGGGTGATTTCTTCGGTGTCATCGCCCAGATCCCGGGCGCTTCGGGACGCGTCGTGGACTACACCTCGATCATCGCGGAAGCTCACGAGCGCGGCGCGCTAGTTGCCGTCGGCGCCGACCTTCTTGCGATGACGCTCATCACCTCGCCGGGTGAACTCGGTGCGGACGCGTGCTTCGGCACCACCCAGCGCTTCGGTGTTCCCATGGGGTACGGCGGACCGCACGCCGGTTACCTGGCCGTGCACTCCAAGCACGCGCGTCAGCTGCCCGGCCGTTTGGTCGGCGTCTCCATCGACGCCGACGGAGACAAGGCATACCGCCTCGCGCTGCAGACACGTGAGCAGCACATTCGCCGTGAGAAGGCGACGTCCAACATCTGTACCGCGCAGGTGCTCCTCGCGATCCTCGCTGCGATGTACGCGAGTTACCACGGCGCCGAGGGGCTCAAGGCGATTGCGTTGCGCGTCGCTGCCCGCGCACACGCGTTGGCAAACGGCCTGCGCGAGGGCGGCGTGGCCGTAGTCCACGATTCGTTCTTCGACACTGTGCTGGCTCAGGTTCCGGGTAAGGCGGCCAGCGTTGTCGCTGCGGCCAAGGAATCCGGGATCAACCTGCGTCTGGTCGATGCCGATCATGTCGGTATCTCCTGCGACGAGGCCACCACCGCCGACCACGTCCTTGCCGTGCTCGACGCGTTCGGGATCGAGGATGCTGTTGTCGCCATCGAAGCCGAGGGCAATTCGGTTCCGGCTGCTCAGGAGCGCACCTCCGACTACCTGCAGCACGAAGCCTTCACCCGTTACCGTACGGAAACGGCAATGCTTCGCTACCTGCGCGCGCTCTCCGACAAGGACATCGCCCTCGATCGCAGCATGATCCCGCTGGGTTCGTGCACCATGAAGCTCAATGCGACCGCCGAGATGGAATCCATCACCTGGCCCGCGTTCAACGCGATCCATCCGTTCGCGCCCACGTCGGATGCACCCGGTCTGCTGAAGATCATCAAGGATCTCGAAGACTGGCTGGTCGCGGTCACCGGCTATGACAACGTCAGCCTGCAACCCAACGCCGGCAGCCAGGGGGAGTACGCGGGCCTGCTCGCGATCCGCAACTACCACCTCAGCCGGGGCGACGACCACCGCGACACCTGCCTCATCCCGTCGAGTGCTCACGGCACCAACGCGGCGTCTGCCGTCATGGCCGGGATGCGCGTCGAGGTAGTCGCCTGCCGTCCCAACGGTGACGTCGACGTCGACGATCTGCGCGCGAAGATCGCCGATCACGCCGAGCGTCTCGCCGCGATCATGATCACCTACCCTTCAACACACGGTGTCTACGAGCATGAGATCTCCGACATCTGCGCATCGGTACACGACGCCGGTGGCCAGGTGTACGTCGACGGCGCCAACCTCAATGCGCTTGTCGGCCTTGCCCGTCCGGGCCGATTTGGCGGCGACGTCAGCCACCTGAATCTGCACAAGACCTTCTGCATCCCGCACGGCGGCGGCGGACCCGGCGTCGGCCCGATCGGTGTGCGCTCACACTTGACGCCGTTTTTGCCCGGACACCCGATGGCCCCCGAACTCGGTGGTAGAGGAACGATCTCGGCAGCGCCGTACGGCAGTGCGTCCATTCTGCCCATCACCTGGACCTACATCCGGATGATGGGTGCTCAGGGCCTGCGCCGCGCCAGCCTGACCGCCATCGCGTCGGCCAACTACATCGCGCGTCGACTCGACGAGTACTTCCCGGTTCTCTACACCGGCGAGAACGGCATGGTCGCGCACGAGTGCATCCTCGACCTCCGTGGGTTGACCAAGGACACTGGCGTCACCGTCGACGACGTGGCAAAGCGTCTGGCCGACTACGGTTTCCATGCACCGACCATGAGCTTCCCCGTGGTCGGCACACTGATGGTCGAGCCCACCGAGAGCGAGAACCTCGAAGAGATCGACGAGTTCTGCGAGGCGATGATCGCTATTCGCGGCGAAATCGATCGCGTCGGCGCCGGCGAGTGGACGGTGGAGGACAACCCGCTACGCGGTGCTCCCCACACTGCCGGAAGCATTGCAGCGCAGTGGGATCACCCGTACTCGCGTGAGATCGCCGTCTTCCCGCGAGGCAAGGCTCGCCCGAAGGTGTGGCCGTCCGTGCGTCGTATCGACGGTGCACATGGCGACCGCAACCTGGTCTGCTCGTGCCCGCCGATCGAAGCGTTCGCAGGCAACTAAGGCGTGTGCCCGCCGGAGATCATCACCTCTCGCGTACGAGTTCGAGAACGGTGATCTCCGGCGTTGCGCCGACGCGTACCGGCGGGCCCCAAGCCCCGGCGCCACGCGTCGTGTACAGCACTGTGTTTCCGACCCTGTCCAAGCCTTGCACCGAAGGCTGCTGCAGCGGAACGAGATACCTCAGCGGCCACATCTGACCGCCGTGAGTGTGCCCGGACAGCTGCAGATCGATACCCATCTCGGACGCCTCGATCGCCTGACGCGGTTCGTGCGCGAGAAGCAAGGCGAAAGTATTCGGATCGCGACCTGCGAGCGCGGCAGTAAGGTTCGGCTCGTACGGGGCCGGCGACGTGTAGTCGTGGATGCCCACGATGTCGATGGTGTCGCCGTCATGCTTGATCGAGGCGCGACTGTTGCGAAGTGTGGTGATCCCCAATGTTTCCCACACGTCGAGCCATTTGCCACCGTCGTCCGCGTAGAACTCGTGGTTTCCGCTGACTCCGAAGATTCCGTCCGGCGCCTGAAGATCGGCGAGCGGAGCAAGATCGGGAGCAACTTTTGCGACGGTGCCGTCCACGAGATCGCCGCCGATCGCGATCAGATCGACATTCTGCGAGTTCACGATCTCGACCACCTTGCGGGTGAAGTCGACCCCGCGGGCCGGTCCCACGTGCAGGTCGGTGATCAAGGCGATCCGGTATCCGTTGAAGCCCTCAGGTAGGCGAGCAAGCGGCACGCGGACGCGTGAAATCTTGGGGCCCGACGCCTCGTAGACGCCGTAGCCGGCGGTGCCGATCGCCGCGAGAGTGACTGCTGCTGTAGCCAACTGCAACGTACGACGCTTGGCCGGGTCGACTTCGGTCGTGGTATCCGTGCGGCGTGCACGTAGTCGACTGATCCCGGCAAACAGCCCGATCACGAGCAGTCCGGGAATCAGGTACAGCCACGAAGCCAGCCAGACCCATCCGAGAAATCCGATCGGTCGCGCCCAGGACGTCGGGAAGATTTCGCCGCTGCCGACCCCGATGAGCGTCGAGACAGCCAAGACCACAAGCGCAGTGTCGGCAAGACGAGCCCATCGCCTCGGGATGCCGGTGGCGCGAACGAGTCGGCGGTGCAGGAACCAGGTCAGAAGGGCGAGAAGGACCGCAAAAACCGCGACGCGCCCCATCAGGACAGCATCTTGGTCACTGCGGCCGCGAGAGCGGGGTCGGACGTCGAATCGACGCGAACCAAGGTTCCGCCGGTCCGATCCGAGACGTCTTGGAGTGTGGAGACGTCGTCGCCCGCACCGACGACGATCACGTCGACCTGTACCGGACGCGACGGATTGCCCGCAGCGGCGATCGCGCTGAGCAGTTCGGCTCGCGTCGTGGTGGATTCGTCAGGTGTACTCGAGGTGATCAGCAGCACCGAGTTGACTCGTCCCGCGTCGAAACCGTCAACCGCGGCTTTGTACGAACTGGCAAGCGCCGGGTACTTGGAGGTCTTTCCGCCGGCTCGAAGCCCGTTGAGGAAATCGGTGATGGTGGCACGCCGATTCGGCTCGGACAGTGAACCGCCCGGAACCAGGATGCGCTCGGACGGTTTTCCGTCGGTGCCCGTGCTGAACTCGCGAAGGCCGATGTCCGAAGCGTCAGGGCTGCGACCCAATTGCGTGTTCACTGCCGCGGCAACGTTCGCCAAGCGGGTAGTGCCACCGTCGTCGGTACCCATCGACGCCGACGTGTCCATCAGGATGGTGGCACTACGCGGAGAGACCGGATTGGCGACGATGTCACCGAGCGCAGCTGCGGTTTCGGCCGAAGCCGGTTTCAACGTGGACGAGATCTTGGCCGGAGACACCGCACCGAGATCGGGAAGATCTTGACCCTCGACCCGGAAACCGGCGCCGACGAACAACTGTGACTGATTCGGCTCACGCATGAAATCGGCAAACTGCGCCGCTGCGCGCGAGGCAGTTTCGTCGATCCCGCTGCCCGAGACGATGACCGCCGGATAGTCCGCGACTGGCGTTGCGCCGGCGGGGGAGTACGTCGTCATCGCCGCGTTCGCGCTCTGCGCTATCGACTGTTCCGTGGCCGGAACGGCTTTCACCGAATCCGGTGTTCCGGCGCTCAGTGCTCCGAGGGCTTCGGCGGTGGACGTCGGGGGAGTCGGCAAGGATTGGAACTGCAATGCCCGCGCACTGAGCGCAGCGTTGACCTGCGCGGACTTCGCCTGATCCGTCGTGACCGGACCGGCACCCGCATCGGCGACGTCGGCAGCGATTGCCTGTGCGGCCATCGAGGTTTCGGTACTTCCGACCGGCAGGGCGACCGTCAGATCGGAAGGCAATGACTTCCAACTCGATGCTGCGCCGGCCAATGCTGCCGCGGTCTCGGGGCCGGTTGCCAGAACGATCGGGGAACTCGCGAGCGAGCGAGGATCACCGTTGATCACGGCCTTGCCCGCCAGCGGCGCGAGTTCGAACGAGCTCGTCGGGATCCACAGGGAGGGACGCGGTCCCAATGCTGCGTCGTCCCAGGATGCCGCCGGACCGGCTTCGAGTGCCGTCGAGACCGACGCGGACGGCGCACCGTGCACCACGACGGTGATGCAGTGATCGCGCACGACCGGAGAGGTCTGGGTGTACCGCTTGGCCAGTTCCTCGATCTGTGGGGCGATGGACGGATCCGCGGTGACGTCGAGTGTCTTGTTGCCTTCGACGCACGTACCTGCTGCCTGCTGGCCCTGATCGTCGATCCGGTTGCTGAGGGCCTTCCACCCGAAGAAGCCTGCAACGATCAAGACGATCAGCACGACGACGAGAATCGGCCCCTTGCTGATACCTCTGGCGCCTGACCCGCCGCGATGTTCGCCCACGTACCTTGCCCTACCTTGGTCACTCGAAGAATGTCTGCTGAACGGACTGTGTCCTCAGCCAGTCTAGTGACGAATCTTCGGGGCCTACGCGAACAGCCTCGACACCGGTTAGCGGTGCCGAGGCTGTTCGGGTTCAGCTTCGAGTTCGAAGAGGGTGAAATCAGGCGTTGGCAGCCTTGTACTCGCGGCGGCGGCGATGCAGGATCGGCTCCGTGTATCCGCTGGGCTGCTTCGCGCCTTCGAGGATGAGTTCCTTGGCAGCCTGGAACGCGATGTTGGAATCGAAATCAGGTGCCATGTTGCGGTACTCGGCGTCGCCCTCGTTCTGACGGTCGACAACCGGGGCCATGCGCTCGAGTGCACTGACAACGTCGCTCTCGCTGACGATGCCGTGACGCAGCCAGTTGGCGAGCAGCTGGCTCGAGATGCGCAGGGTGGCGCGGTCCTCCATGAGCGCGACATCGTGGATGTCGGGAACCTTGGAGCAGCCGACACCCGCGTCGATCCAGCGGACGACGTAGCCGAGGATGGACTGGCAGTTGTTGTCGAGCTCTTCCTTCTTCTCCGCGTCCGTCCAGTCGGTGCTGGGAGCGAGCGGGATGGTCAGGATGTCGTCGACGCTCGCACGCGGCTTGCCCTTCAGGCTGTCCTGAACAGCGAACACGTCGACGCGGTGGTAGTGCGTCGCGTGCAGCGTTGCGCCGGTCGGCGAAGGAACCCACGCGGTGTTGGCGCCGGCCTTGGGGTGGCCGATCTTCTGCTCGAGCATGTCTGCCATCAGCTCGGTCATGGCCCACATGCCCTTGCCGATCTGCGCCTTGCCCTGCAGGCCGCAGGCCAGTCCGGTGTCGACGTTCCAGTCCTCGTAGGCACCGATCCACTTCTGCTTCTTCATCTCGGCCTTGCGCACCATCGCGCCGGCTTCCATGGAGGTGTGGATCTCGTCGCCGGTGCGGTCGAGGAAGCCGGTGTTGATGAACACGACGCGGTCGACGGCTTCCTTGATGCAGGCAGCGAGGTTGACTGTCGTGCGACGCTCCTCGTCCATGATGCCGACCTTGAGCGTGTTCTCGGGAAGCCCGAGGACCTGCTCGACGCGGCCGAACAGTTCGGTGGTGAAGGCAACTTCCTCGGGGCCGTGCTGCTTGGGCTTGACGATGTAGATCGAGCCGGTGCGGCTGTTGTCGAGCGGGCCGTTGGCGTCACTGATCGAGAGGCCGTGCACTGCACAGGTGCTCGTGATCAAAGCGTCGAGAATGCCCTCGGGGACCTCGTTGCCGTCGGCATCGAGGATCGCGGGGTTGGTCATGAGGTGACCGACGTTGCGGACGAACAGGAGCGAACGACCGTGCAGGCTGAGTTCGCTGCCGTCGACGGCGGTGTACTTACGGTCGCCGTTGAGCGTACGAGTGAAGGACTTGGCGCCCTTCTTGATCTCCTCGGACAGATCACCGCGATTGAGGCCCAACCAGTTCCGGTAACCGACAACCTTGTCGTCGGCGTCGACAGCGGCGACCGAGTCCTCGAAGTCCATGATCGTGGTGACGGCCGATTCGAGAACGACGTCCTTGACACCGGCGGCGTCGGTGCTGCCGATCGGGGAGGACGCGTCGATCTGGATCTCGGCGTGCAATCCGTTGTTGAGCAGCAGGATGCTCGTCGGTGCGTCCTTCTCGCCGAGGTAGCCGACGAACTTCTCCGGCTGGGCGAGGGTGGTGACCGTACCGTCTGCCAACGTGATCTTCAGTTCGCTGCCGTCGATCACGTACTTGGTCGAATCTGCATGCGACCCCGACGCGAGAGGTGCTGCCGCGTCGAGGAATTCACGCGCCCAGGCGATGACCTTGTCGCCGCGGACCTTGTTGTAGCCGGAACCCTTCTCGGCGCCGTTCTCCTCCGAGATGGCGTTGGTGCCGTACAGCGCGTCGTACAACGAACCCCAGCGGGCGTTGGACGCGTTGAGAGCGAAGCGCGCGTTGAGGATCGGCACGACCAACTGCGGGCCGGCCGTCGAGGTGATCTCGGTGTCGACGTTCGCGGTGGTGACCGAGAACTCGGCAGGCGTCGGCAGGAGGTAGCCGATCTCTTGCAGGAACGCCTTGTATGCGGCAGCGTCGATGGGAGCGCCGGCATGATCGCGATGCCACTGATCGATCTGAGCCTGCAGATCGTCACGCTTGGCAAGCAAATCGCGGTTCTTCGGTGCGAGCTCGGTGATGACCTTGTCGGCGCCGGCCCAGAACGTCTCGGCGTCTACACCGGTGCCGGGAAGAGCCTCCTCGACCACGAAGTCGTAGAGAACCTTGGCAACCTGAAGACTGCCGACCTGAACGCGCTCAGTCATGAATAGCCTCACTTTTCCGAAAGCGGAGCACCACATATGGATGCCATGAACCAACATCAATGTTACCTGGGAGTATTCCCACCGCTGTCCGCGCCCTGAGCTGCGATAATCGGGCGCGAAGAGCTGAAACGATCAAGTGAAATTCGTTCTGTCTAGAGTTTGCGCGCGGAAATCTCGAAACCGGCCTTGGTTAGACGCTCGACCAGGACGTCGCCGAGCGCTGTCGATGGAGTCAATACGCCGGTGGCCGCGGGGAGATCCTTGTGGTCCTTCGCCAATGACAACGCAGATTCGCCGAGCATTACCGCCGTCGCGCTGTATCCCGGGTCGCCCTTCGCCTTCACTCGTGAGGTGTATCGAGCGCCGGTCGTGGTCGTGGTGAACACATCGAGCGTGAAGTGCCCCTTCTTCTGGGTGCTCTCGCTCGGGCCCTCGCCGGGCGCAGGCAATACCTTGTCGAGAAGGAAACGCGTCGGAGGAAGAGCGAGTCCGGCGACCAGCGCGCCGAGGCCGATTGCGACACCGCCCGCGATTACCGGTGACACCACCGAGGAACCGACACTCATCACCTCGCTGTACTTGAACTTCTTGCCGTACGCCCACTCTCGGAGCGCATTGCTGCGACGGACGACTCGTGTGTTGTACGACGCCATCACGAACGGTGCCTTCCAACCCTTCAACGAAGGATCGATCTTCTTGCCGTCGACCACGCTCACGTCGCTCTGTCGTCCGAGGTCAGGCTCGCGGTCACGATCGGGGCTCAATGAATACGGCGAGGCCGCGAGTTTCCTTAGGCGCGCATCGTCTTTCGACACGTCGATCTGATTGCGAAGCGAATCGATCGTGCCACCGCTCACTCCGCCGCGCAGCGCCGTGACCACCAGCGTTGTGTCGGTGAGCTCACCGGCGCCGTCGGCAGTGACCTTCTCGTGGAGGACGTGAACTCCGAGATCGGAAGGGATGGAATCGAATCCGCAGGAATGGACGATCTTTGCGCCGGTCGAGACCGCCAGCTCATGGTTGGCGTCGATGCTCTCGCGGTGGAACAGCACCTCACCGGTGAGGTCAACGTAATGAGTTCCGGCGGAGGCGCATTCGTGAACAAGGGTGTGACCGTACTTGGCGTACGGGCCGACCGTGGTGGCGACGACCCGAGTTCGCTGCGCGAGCGCCTTCAATGCGGTGGCGTCGTCGGCGTCGGCGATGATCAAGGGGAGATCGGCCGCGGCGGTACCCAGATCGGCGCGAGTGGCTGCCAACTTCTCGAGGGAGCGGCCACCGAGGCCGATCTTCGTGCCTTCGGGAGCATGTTTGACGAGGTAGTCGGCGAGTAGCTTTCCGACGAAGCCGCTCGCTCCGTAGACGATGATGTCGAGTTCTCGGGCGGGCGAGGTTCCAGTCATGGAGCCAGCCTACAAACGCGCACTCGAAAGTGATGTGACCGAGGTCACTCAGCAGGGAGGGGTTCCTTGACGACGAGGATCGGAGCCTCCACTTCGAGCAGGAGACGCTGCAGCGGGCGTTCGAGGAGGAACTTGCCGATGGGGGACATCCGGCGTGTTCCGACGATCAGGAGATCGACACCCGCGCCGTGGACCAGATTGACGAGCGCGGTCACCGGATCGCCGTCGTGCTCGGTGGTGCGCAGATCCCACTTCGTCTCCGAGAATCCACCGGCGTCGAGCGCTGACTGAATCTCGCCGCGAAGAGCGGCCCGATCGTCCTCGGTGTCTCCGGTGTCGGCCGTGTCCCCGATGTTGACATCGTCCAGGACGTGCAGAACCAGCAGTTCCTCGCTTCGACCCGCGGATTCCCGTGCGGCGGCCACGATTGCGGCGCGGCCTTCCGGGCTGTCCTTGTGTACGACGGCGATCGTCATGGTTCCTCCGAGTCGGTGAGCAGGTTCGCAGTCCATTATCGCCTGCAATGCTGTGCCCTACCTGAATTGAGCTACTCGACACGGGGGTTTGGCGGTGACGAGATCGCCACATCGGGGCGCCTAGGTGCTGCCTGTCACCACTGAGGGGTGCCGCCCATCACCACGGCGAGGGTTTGTAATCCTTGAGGAAGCAGCCGTGCAGGTCGACGCCCAACTCGCCCTGAACGATGGGGTCGTAGACGCGGGCTGCACCGTCGACGAGGTCGAGTGGTGCGTGGAAACCTTCGTCGGCCAACCGCATCTTGGTGAAGTGCGGGCGTTCGTCGGTGATCCAGCCGGTGTCGACGGCGGTCATGAGGATGCCGTCGTCGAGCATTTCCTTGGAGCTGGTGCGGGTCAGCATGTTCAGTGCTGCCTTGGCCATGTTGGTGTGCGGGTGGCCAGGGCCCTTGTACGCGCGGCTGAACTGGCCTTCCATGGCGGAGACATTCACGACGTACTTGCGTCGCGCAGCTGCCGCGGCCATCGACGGGCGCAGGCGTGAAACGAGGATGAAGGGCGCTACCGAGTTGCAGAGCTGGACTTCGAGAAGCTCGATCGGATCGACTTCCTCGACGGTCTGGACCCAACTGTTGGTGTGCGCGAGGTCCGGCAGCAGCCCGCCGGCGTCGATGGCGATGCCTTGCTCGATGCGATCGGGTGAAGCCGACTTGGCGACGAGTGCGAGTGAACTGACCGCGTCGGCGGACAGATTTCCGGAGGTGATGCTTGCGACGTCCGACAGCGATCCGGCCAGAGCCGCGGGGTGGGCGTCGCTCGTCTTGCCGAAAGTCAGGACATCAGGGAGTTCACCGGCGGGAAGCGCACCGGACTCGGCGTCGACCAAGGCGCCGTAAGCACCGGGGGAGCGTCGAACAGTTTGTGCGGCGTTGTTGATCAGGATGTCGAGCGGACCCTGTGCGGCAACGGAATCCGCGAGTGCAACAACCTGGGCGGGGTCGCGGAGGTCGATGCCGACGATGCGCAGACGGTGAATCCAGTCGTTGCTGTCTTCCATCGCCTTGAATCGGCGGATCGCGTCGTTGGGGAATCGCGTCGTGATGGTCAGATGTGCGCCGTCACGCAGCAGGCGCAGCGCGATGTACATACCGATCTTCGCGCGGCCGCCGGTCAGAAGTGCGCGTCGGCCGGTGAGATCAGTGCTCGCATCACGTTTGCTGCGGCTGGTGGCAGCGCAATCGGGGCACAGTTGGTGGTAGAAGGCGTCGACTGCGGTGTAGCGCTGCTTGCAGATGTAGCACGGTCGCGCCTTGATGAGCGTGCCGGCGGAAGCGCCCGCGGTGTTCGACTTGATGGGAATGCCTGCGGTCTCGTCGTCGATGCGATCGGGTGAACCTGTGGCAGTCGCGGCGACTACTTGGCGGTCCGCTTCGTTGACGGCTGCGCGCGAGGCGAGGCGGCGCTTCTTCTTGAGTCGCTTGAACAGATGGCCGACAGCTCGCTGCATGGTGATCGAATCGGGATGCTCGTCGTCGAGTTCGGCGGCTTCGGAAAGGACCTTCAGGCAGATTTCGAGTTCTGCGGGGTCGAGGCCGGTGAGTTCGGCTCGAGCAGATTCTGAATCGGCTGTTTCCAGCGAATCTGCCTGCAGTGCATCCGACTTCTTGGTGTCTGTATCCACTTCGAACTTCTGTTCCATCTCGATCGCCGCTCGCGCGGACTGTTCCCTGGTGCGGGAACTTCGCCAATTACGAGAAAAGCTCCGGTTCGATGAACCGGAGCTTTTCCTGTCTGTCTCAACACAGAGTGTCCGAGGGGGGACTTGAACCCCCACGTCCGTTAATAGGACACTAGCACCTCAAGCTAGCGCGTCTGCCATTCCGCCACTCGGACTCGGCCCCGATTTCTCGGTGCTGGGAAAGAGTATCCGATGCCATCGCCAGGTCCCAAATCGCCCCACTGCTGTGCGCCTTTATTAACCGCCGGGGGTTAATAAAGGCGCACAGCAAAAAGACCCCAACCTGATCAGGCTGGGGTCTTTTTGCTGTATTCGAGTGTCCGAGGGGGGACTTGAACCCCCACGTCCGTTAATAGGACACTAGCACCTCAAGCTAGCGCGTCTGCCATTCCGCCACTCGGACTCGGCCCCGATTTCTCGGTGCTGGGAAAGAGTATCCGATTAGGTGAGCTGCCCCAAATCGCCAGGTTGCGGGCCATTCCGGTCGCCCGCGTCGTTTGATTCGATGGTAGGAAAGTGGAATGACCACAACCCCGAATAATCCGAATCCGAGCAGAGCCGAAGCAGAAGTAGTCGAACTGGTCAGTTCTCTCATCCGCTTCGACACCTCGAACACGGGAGAACTCGAAACCACCAAGGGTGAGCGTGCGTGCGCGGAGTGGGTTGCCGCGCAGCTTCAAGAAGTCGGCTACGAGACGGAATACGTCGAGTCCGGTGCGCCCGGCCGCGGGAACGTCTTTGCCCGCTTGAAGGGAGCTGAGTCGGGTCGAGGTGCATTGATGCTTCACGGTCACCTCGACGTCGTTCCGGCCGAGCCCGCCGACTGGAGCGTCCATCCCTTTGCCGGCACCGTCCAGGACGGTTACGTCTGGGGGCGCGGCGCCGTGGACATGAAGGACATGGTCGGGATGATCCTGGCCCTCGCCAGACAGTTCAAGGCGGAAGGCGTCGTACCGCCGCGTGATCTGGTGTTCGCCTTCGTGGCGGACGAGGAAGCGGGCGGAAAGTACGGATGCCAGTGGCTGGTCGAGCACCGCCCGGATCTGTTCGAGGGAGTGACCGAAGCCGTCGGTGAGGTGGGCGGTTTCTCGCTGACGGTTCCGCGGCCGGACGGAACCGACCGACGGCTCTACCTCGTGGAGACTGCGGAAAAGGGCCTCGGTTGGATGCGTCTGACGGCCAAGGGACGTGCCGGGCACGGCTCCTTCCTCCACGACGACAACGCAGTCGCGACACTCGCCGGCGCGGTCTCGAGACTCGCTGCTCATCAGTTCCCGATCGTGATCTCGGATTCGGTTGCCGAGTTCCTTACCGCCGTCGGCGAAGAGACCGGATTGGACTTCGATCCGGGATCACCTGACATCGACGGGACTCTCGCGAAGTTGGGGACGATAGCCAACATCATCGGGGCGACGTTCCGTGACACGGCGAACCCGACGATGCTCAAGGCCGGATACAAGGCGAACGTCATTCCGCAGACTGCCGAGGCGGTCTTCGACTGCCGCGTGCTGCCGGGACGGCAGGCCGAATTCGAGCGCACGGTGGACCAGCTGATCGGCCCCGACGTGACCCGCGAGTGGATCACCAAGCTGGATTCGTACGAAACAACGTTCGACGGCCATCTCGTCGACGCCATGAACGAGGCGATCCTCGCCCACGATCCGGAGGCTCGCACAGTTCCGTACATGCTCTCCGGCGGAACCGACGCGAAGGCATTCGCGAAACTCGGCATTCGCTGCTTCGGCTTCGCACCTTTGCAGTTGCCGCCCGAGCTGGATTTCAGCGCGCTGTTCCACGGCGTCGACGAGCGAGTTCCGGTGGACGCACTACTGTTCGGGACACGTGTTCTGGAACATTTCCTGCTCAATTCCTGACGAGCACGTAGATAGATCCGTGAGCTCGACGCACATCGAGCTCTCTTGTCACAGAAAGGATTCGCATGGCGCACGATCCGTACGAACCATTGCCGAAGTTGCCGAGTTTCGAGCTGACCAGTGACGACATCACTGCGGGCCAGCCGCTGAAGCTTGCTCAGGCCAGTGGAGCCTTCGGAGTTCCCGGTGGCGAAGACATCTCACCGCAGCTCTCGTGGTCCGGCTTTCCAGCCGAGACGAAGAGCTTCGTGGTGACGGTGTTCGATCCGGACGCACCGACGGCGTCAGGATTCTGGCACTGGGCCGTGGCGAACATCCCCGCTTCCGTCACCGAACTCCCGGCCGGTGCCGGCGCGGCGGACAGCGATGTCCTGCCTGCCGGAACCGTCACCCTCCGCCACGACGGTGGCGGGTTCGGTTTCATCGGTGCAGGCCCGCCTCCCGGGCACGGTCCGCATCGCTACATCGTGGCGGTGCATGCCCTCGACGTGGAGACGCTCGACGGAGTCACCCCTGACTCGTCGCCGGCGTTCCTCGGTTTCAACGTGTTCCATCACGCGATTGCGCGTGCAACCCTGACCGGGACGTTCGAGGTCGAGTAATCACTTTGCTGTGCGCCTTTATTAACCGCGGGCGGTTAATAAAGGCGCACAGCAGTTTCTAGCGAGGGTTCTCAGCTCCCACAGCCTGGGCAATTGACGAGAAACCGGCTGCGCGGACCCGCTTGGCTATGCCCTTGTGGATGCTGCGAGCCCAGAACGGTCCGCCGTAGATGAAGCCGGTGTACCCCTGCACCAGCGTCGCGCCGGCGAGGATGCGCTCCCACGCCTGGTCGGCTGTCTCGATACCGCCGACCGAGATGATGGTCATCTTGTCGCCGACTCGGGCGTACAGGCGCCGGAGCACCTCGAGCGAGCGGTCGGCAACCGGTGCACCGGACAGCCCGCCAGCGCCGAGTGCAGCTACCTCGGCATCCGGGGTCTTCAAACCGTCGCGGCGGATCGTGGTGTTGGTCGCGACAATTCCGGCAAGCCCGAGCTCGACTGCCAGATCGGCGACAGCGTCGACGTCCTCGTCCGAGAGATCGGGCGCGATCTTCACCAGTACCGGCACGCTGACGGTGTCGAGCACGGCCTGCAGGATCGGGCGCAGAGATTCGACGGCCTGCAGATCACGGAGTCCGGGTGTGTTCGGCGAGCTGACATTCACGACCATGAAGTCGGCCAGCGGACCCAGAAGCCGTGCGCTGGCGGTGTAGTCGGCAGCGGCGTCGGCAGCTTCGACGATCTTGGTCTTGCCGATGTTGGCACCGATCGGCACCGTGACGCGGCGCTGTCGCAGGAAATTCGCCGCGTGACCAGCGCCGTGGTTGTTGAAGCCCATTCGGTTGATCAGAGCGCGGTCGGCCGGAAGTCGGAAGAGACGCGGCGCGGGGTTACCGGGCTGAGCTTGGGCCGTTACTGTTCCGACCTCGGCGAAACCGAATCCCAACGGGCCCCAGGCGTCGACTCCGGTGGCGTCCTTGTCGAATCCTGCGGCCAGACCGAGAGGTGCCGGGAACGTCAGACCGAAAGCCTGACTGCGCAGAACCGGGTCGTCGACGACAAGGACTTTTGCGACCAGCCAGCGAAGGGGAGCGAACCGTGTCACCAGTTTCATCGCGGTGAAGGCAATGTGGTGGATGCGTTCCGGTGGGACTCGGAACATCAGGCTCAGCAGCAGTTGGTACACGATTCTCCAGCTCTTCGATGGTGTGATTTTGTCAGCGGTTTCGATAGCGGCGGGTTCTGGTCGTCTGTTGAACGATCAGTGCTGAATGCCGTCCGGATCGGTCACGTGCAGCGGCGTCTTCTTTCGCTTGAGGAGCACGCGACGGCTGCCGTCGGGGTAGAGACGGACTCGGGAGAGTTCCCACCCGCCGAACTCGGCGGAGATCGCCAGGCGCATCGACGCCGTGACCCGCGAAACGTTCGGCGGTAGCCGGAGCGGCACGTAGTCGAACTTGTCGTCCGACGTCTCCCACTGCGCGGGGATCCCGCGCGTACGCTTTTCCATCAGTTCTCCCGTGACGGGATGACCTGCAGCCCGTCACCGGTTGCCGATCCGACGATCAGATTGCCGTTGGAAGAGTCTACGGCCAACGAATTCGGCTGTCGCACCGTCTTGAACCGTCCGGTCTCCACGGGGATGCCGGACGACAGATCGAAGCCGACCACTTCATTGGTCGCGGTCAGTGTCACCCACACCCGATCCGCGGTCTCGTCGTAGGCGACGGCGTATGGCGACTCGCCGACGGGGTAGCGCTGGTGCATCAGGAGCGGATCGGCCGTGAAGACGAGCAGTTCGTCGCCGGTGGTGTCGGTGACAAGGATGCGTCCGAAGCGATCGGTGGCCAGATGAGTTGCGCCTTCACCGGCGCGGAGAGCGACGCCGAGTTTGCCGTCTTCGAGATTGATCGCCGTCAGCGAGGTCTGACGGTGATCGAGGGCGCTCAGGTTGTCGCCGGTCACCGCAAGTTCGTCGACGGATGCAAACCCCGAAACCGTCTGTGACTGATCGGTCTTCGGGTCGACGATGTGAACTGAACCATTGTCCGTGCCGATCGCGATGCGGCCGTCGGTCAGCTCGACCGCGGAGTTCGCCTGGCCGTCGACCGGTATGGACGTCTGTTCGCCCGATGTCAGATTCAGCTTCACTACCTGGCGATCCATCGCCAGCAGAGCGCTACCGTCGGAGCCGATCGAAACGTCGCGTACGTCTGAATCCAGAGCTATCGGACGACCTGCGGAGGCGGGGTCGGCGCCGGCCAAACTGTCCGAAGGAACGACCAGCACCGATCGTGGGTCGTTGGCAACCAGAACAGCGCTGCGCGTGATCGGGTCGAATGTGATGGAATCGATCAGACCTGAATACGGGTGAACCACGCCGTCCGGGGTGCTGGTGGTGGCCGGTGAGACCGCTGCCGTAGCGGGATCGATCGTGATGAGGTCGTCTCCGCCATCTCCGGAAGAACATCCTGTGACCAGCAGAACCGCCGCCCCCATTGCTGCTGCAGTGGTGCGGATCCCTAGGCGAGCCATGTGTAGTTCCTCTTTTTCTTGTCATCTGTTCTTCACGCAGTGCGACTGTCATCGATCATCCCTGATCGCAGTCGGGCGCCGTTCATCGCGTCGAGGAACTACCGACCATTCCGCTCACACCCTTGACGCGATACCGTACGAACAGCGGTTGCGGTTGACGCTGCAATCACCGAGGAGATCATTGTGATTCCCACAGAACCCACCGATTCCGGCGCACAGCCGCCCGAACCGGCGCGGCCGGGCTTCGAGATCGAGGACCTCACCGTCGGCGCTCATGCACACGGTTTCGGCAGGTCCGACGGTCGAACTTTCGCGTTCCGCGTACGCAAGAGCGTGCTGTTCGTCGAGGTATACGGCGAATACTGCGAGCACAGTGTGCCGACCCCTTCGGACGTTGTCGCCACGGCGGAGCGATCGGTCACCGACATCGATCTGACCGACGAGCGAAGCATCGCCGGTGTGGTGCGCGACGCAGTTCTCTCGACCGAGACTGATTGGTCACATCCGGACGTCGGTGACGGCGTTCGTCAGGGCGAGGGTCGCAGCCTGCCGACGGTGAGAGCAGTCCTGAACAGGCTGGGATCGATCATCGATTCTGTTCGGTGAATTCTCGGCGCGGGATAACCAGCGTTGCTCCGGTTGTCGGATGCGGGAACACCTCGACCGGATAACCGTAGACGCGGGTCAGAAGCTCTTCGTGTAGCACCGATTCCGGGGGACCGTCGGCGGCGATGCGTCCATTCTCGAGTACGACGATTCGGTCGGCATACGCCGCTGCCAACGCGAGATCGTGCAAAACGACGACGACGGCATCGCCGTCCGCAGCGCGAGCGCGCGCCACGGACATCACCGCTTCCTGGTGTCCGAGATCGAGTGCTGCAGTCGGCTCGTCCAGCAGGATGGTCGACGTTTCCTGTGCCAGTACCCGGGCAAGAGCGACCCGCGCCTGCTCGCCACCGGACAGCACGGCGAACGGCCGATTGGCGAACCCCTCGACATCGCAGGTCTTCATCGCCGCGGTGATAGCAGCGCCGTCGCGGTCTTCTCGGCGCGTTCCGGCCCATGGCGCACGTCCCATGCGAACGACCTGGCGAGCGCTGAACGAAAATCCGATCGTGTGTTTCTGGGGGAGAACCGCGCGTCGGCGCGCCATGTCGATCGGCGACCACTGAGTGAGGTCAGTGCCTTCGACGTCCACCCGCCCAGCGATGACGGGCTGATCACCGGCCAACGCCGCAAGAAGAGTCGACTTACCGGCGCCGTTCGGTCCGACGAGGACGACGAGCTCGCCTGCCCGGACTTCGATGGATACGCCTTCGAGAATGTGTCGACCACCGCGTTCGACGGTGATGTCGCGCGCTTCGAGGGTGACATCACCGACGCCAGGGCTTTCCGGTTCGGGGGTGACGCGGCCGAACAGTTCGCGCCAGTTTCTTACGAGGCTGCTCATGCCCACCCGCCCTGTTGCGCGCGTGTTCGTCGGAGAAGCCAGAAGAAAAAGGGGCCGCCAACCAGAGCGGTCAGCATTCCGAGGGGCAGGTCTGCGTTGTCGATCAGCGACCGCGAGCCGAGATCTGCGACAAGCAGAACCAGTGCGCCGGCAAGGGCGCTCGCCGGAATCAGCGCGCGGTGGCCGGGGCCGACAAGAATGCGCATCAGGTGCGGAACGACCAGGCCGACGAAGAGGATGATGCCGGTGAAGGCAACACTCGCCGAGACCAGGAGAGCGACGATCAGAACCGCGAACTGGCGCAGCCGTTCGACGTTGACACCCAGGTGACGAGCTGCGTGTTCACCGAGTGCGAGAAGGTCCAGACGCGGAGCGATCATGACCGTCGCGGCAATTCCGACAACGGTCATCGGCGCCACGATCATGACGGCATTCCACGACGCTCCGTTGAGTGAGCCGAGTTGCCAGAACACGATCTGATCGCGAGCGGACGGGCTGGCGACGAAGGTGAAGAACGCGATGAGTCCGCCGGCGAACGCATTGATCGCGACGCCGGTCAGCACCAATGTCACTACTTCGGTTCGGCCTTCGTGGCGCGCAAGCAGGTAGACCGCCGCGGTGGTGAACAGCCCGGCGACGAACGCTGCCGCAGCAACGGCCCAGCCGGCCACGAACGTGCCGCCGACGACGATGACAGCGCTCGCGCCAACTGCAGCGCCCGCGGACACTCCGATCACCCCGGGCTCCGCGAGTGGATTGGAGAACACACCCTGCAGGAGCGCACCGGAACATCCCAGCGCCGCGCCGACACAGATGGCGAGCACGACGCGGGGGAAGCGAACCTCCCACAAAGTCACTTCACCGCTGGGATGGGCGGGCATCGGACCGAGATCGATCCCGATGCGGTGCAGGATGCTGCCCAAAACCTCGAGAGGCGATGTCGGAACTTGACCGATGCACGCCGACAGCACTGCGACGATCACCAGGGCGAGAGTCAAGCTGACCAGAACCGCACTCACCCGCGACCGCGACGCGGGGCCAGACGCCGATTTGTCGGCGCCCCCGACGTCATGTGAATCCTCGGCTGCGGACACAGACTTACCTGCTTCGGAACTACCTGTTTCTGTACTCACGAATCAGCACTCACAAATCTTTGCTCACGATCCACCGGGCTCGTAGATCGCTTCGGCGAGTGCCGCCATGACGCGTCCGGTGTTCGGCCCGAAGCTGAGCAGGACACCGTCCTCCATGTCGACTACTCGTTTGTTCTTTCCGGCCGGCGTCTGAGCGATGCCAGGGACCTTTTCGAGGCCGTCGATTCCGCCGATCGATGCCAATCCGTCCGTCATCATCAGCAGGGCGTCAGGCGCTGCGGCGATGAGCGCTTCGCTGGTGATGGGTACGAACTGTTGTGTGATGCCCGAGGCGGTACCCGCATCTGTGGCGCCGAGGGCCTCGATCAAGGAATCGGCACCCGAACCTTCACCACCGATCATGGTGATGGCCGATCCGCGCATGTAGAGGAACGCGATCTTCAGTGGATCGCCGTCGTTGGGAACCAGATCGCGCGCAGCAGCGATCTCCGATTCGGTTCGATCGATCAGCGCTGCGCCCTGGGCCGGAACGCCGAGCGCGTCGGCGACTGCTTGGATCTGCCCCGGCACACCTTCGAGGGTTCGGGTCGGGTCGAAGAACACCACGGGAACACCGGCGGCGCGCAACTGATCCTGGACGCTCTTGGGCCCGATGCTCGTGTCAGTGAGAACCACGGTGGGATTCAAATCGAGGATGGCTTCGGTATTGAGCGATTGGCCGCCGACCGTGACAACCGGTACGTCCGCGACCGCGGGGAACTTGGCGGCGGTGTCGCGGCCGACAAGGTTGTCACCGAGGCCGAGCGCCACCGTTGTCGTTGCGAGCGTCCCGTAGCGGTCGGCCGCAACGATCCGGCTGTTGTCGGTGATGGTCACGTCGACGCCGTCGAAGCTCTTCACCGTCACGGGCAGCGTTGCGGTCGGGTTGTCGGACACGGGAACCGGGCTGGAATCTTCGAGTACTGCGGTCCGGGCACCCTGAGATGTCGTGGAGTTGTCGCTCGATCCGCAAGCCACCAGACCGAAACCGGCTGCTGCGACCAGTGCCGCCGCGGCCAAGCGCTTCATCATTTGACGAGGTAGCTCTCGATGTCGCCTTCGAGGTCGGCGAACAGGTCACCGTTGAGGCGGTACGCCAGATTCACCTCGTCGATGAAACGCTGCTGTTCTTCGGCCGGAATCTGCAGCGCATCCAGATTCGAGCGGTAGTCGTCCTTGAAAGGCTTCGGCTTGGGGATGCCTTCGAAGATGTAGAAGCGAAGTCCGTCGGTCTCGAATCCGTAGGCGCGCTCGAGCATCCGGCGGATGATCTGTCCGCCCGAGAGGTCACCCATGTATCGCAGGTAGTGATGTGCGACGAAGCCGGCGGGCCAGTCGAACGCCACTTCCTTCAGGCGGGCGATGTAACGCTCGGTTGCCGGCAAGGCCACGAGTTCGTCGCGCCAGTTCGGTCCGCCGAGGAACTCGAGATCGGCTTCGAGCGAAGCCACCCGCAACAGATCCTCGGACAGGAACGGAGCGACCAACTCGTTGTCGGCGTGTGTGCGGCCGGCCTCTTCGAGGCTCGTGTAGACGAGGTACGTCTGTCCCAGAAGAGCGGCGTAGCCAGCCGTGGTCAGCTCACCGCCGAGAAGCGCGCCTACGAATCGGGACTGCTCCGTCTCGCGGTGTGCTGCGTCCGTCTCGGTCTTGATTCGTTCGGAGAAGGCGGGGCCTGCGTCTGCGGAAAGGCTGTCTACGTCGAGCGTGGTCATTGATTCTCCTGAGGCTGTAGTCAAGCGTTGCCTACTAGGTTAGCCTGCCCTGGCCAACACGATACCTTCGGTATTTCGATCAGCGGGACAGATCAAGCGCTCACATCGTCGAGAGCCGCGGCAATCGCTTTCGGAAGTTCCAATTCTTCGGTTGCCAGTACTCCTGTCAACTGGGCGAGATCCCGCGTGCCGACGACGGCGCTGGCCACCCCGGCGCGATCGCGCGCCCAGGCCAGTGCCACCGCCAGTGGGGAAGTACCCAGACCGTCGGCGGCGGTAACGACGGCGTCGACCACCCGGATCGAGGAATCGGTCAGATAGCTCTGTACATCTTGCGAATGTGCTTCGTCGGCGCCGCGGGAATCGACGGGAATGCCGTCGCGGTACTTGCCGGTCAGAACACCGCCCGCCAGGGGTACTGCGGCGAACACTCCGACGCCGTGGTGGGCCGCCGCTGCGAACAATTCTTCCTCGACGCCGCGCGCGAGCAACGAGTACTCGGCCTGCGTCGCGGCGAGTGTTGTTGCGCCACCGGCTCCGACGGCCGTCGCGAGCTGCCAGCCGAGGTAGCCGCGCACGCCCACATACCGCACCTTGCCGCTCGAGACCGCGTAGTCGAGGGTTGCTGCAACCTCGTCGACGGGCGTGAGCGGATCCCAGGTTGCGACCTGCCACATGTCGAGGAAGTCGGTTCCGAGTTCACGAAGAGTCGCGTCGAGCTGACGGAGCAATCCGCGCCGCGAGCAGTCGACGCGGTCGGTGCCGATCGGAGTGGGATCGATGCCGGCGCTCGAGCTGATGATGAGTTCGTCACGTGGAACGACGTCGTCGAGCAACTCGGCGAGGATCCGTTGCGCCGCACCGGCGCCGTATGCGGGCGAGGTGTCGACCAAGGTTCCGCCGGCCTCGGCGAAGGCGAGCAGCTGCGCCGCAGCCTCGTCGCCGTCCGTGTCGCGTCCCCATGTCAGTGTGCCGAGCCCAAGTCGCGAGACCCGAAGTCCGCTCGTTCCGACAGATCTGTGCTTCATAACCGCCTGCATCTCGCGCCCGACTCGTGTGCGCAAGTGCGGCACCCGAGAGATCTCACCACGTGCAGACTAGTAGGCGCTCGCCTCGAGTCGGGGTATTCGGACACGGACGTGCCGGGCGCGGCGCGGCGTCGTGGGCCCCGGTAGCGTGGCGCCGGTGAAACGTGAACCCGACACACGAAACCTGTGTGCAGTAACCCCATTCGAATCAGCCGGGATCGGTGAGTGATGGGCGAAGCGATGACCTGGCTCCAGGCCGTGATCCTGGGCCTCGTGCAGGGATTGACCGAGTTCTTGCCCATCTCGTCTTCCGGACATTTGCGAATCGTGTCGGAGATATTCTTCGGCAGTGACGCCGGTGCGTCGTTCACCGCGGTGACGCAGCTCGGCACCGAACTGGCTGTGTTGATCTACTTCGCGCGCGACATCGTGAGGATCATCACTGCCTGGTTCCGGGGTGTGTTCAATGCCGAGCACCGGGGCGATCTCGATTACCGGATGGGCTGGTACGTCATCATCGGTACCATTCCGGTCGGCATCCTCGGGTTTCTGTTCAAAGACCAGATCCGTACCGGCGCACGCAATCTGTGGCTGATTGCCACGATGTTGATCGTGTTCGCGCTCGTCATCGCCGCTGCCGAGTACTACGGACGCAAGACGCGCCCGATCGAATCGCTCACAGCGCGCGACGGCATCATCATGGGTTCGGCTCAGGCGCTCGCGCTCATCCCGGGTGTCTCACGTTCGGGTGGCACGATCAGTGCCGGTCTTTTCCTCGGACTCACCCGTGAGGCCGCAGCTCGTTACTCGTTCCTGCTGGCGATCCCGGCGGTTCTCGCCTCCGGTTTGTTCAGCCTCCCGGATGCCTTCGAGCCGGCCGGTGAGGGTCTGAACGCGAGCGGTCCGCAGTTGCTGGTGGCAACCGTCATCGCCTTCGCGGTCGGTTACGCAGCGATCGCCTGGCTGCTTCGATTTGTTGTCGATCACTCCATGTACTGGTTCGTGGGATACAGAATCGCTCTCGGCGTAGTCGTCCTTGCGCTGCTGGCCACAGGGGTCGTGTCCGCGACATAGAGCCCGTTTCGACGTCGACCACCCGTCCGTGCGGCCACCGCCCCATTAGGGTTGTGGAATGACAGTTGTCCTACTGCGGCACGGGCGGTCGACGTCCAACACTGCCCATACCCTGGCCGGTCGAACGCCGGGTGTGGAACTCGACGACCACGGCCGGAAACAGGCCGAAGGCGTCGTCGATCGGCTGGTCGGTCTGGACATCGCGGAGATCGTCCGCTCGCCGCTGTTGCGGTGCGAGCAGACGGTCGGCCCCATTGCCGTCGACCGTGGTCTGACGCCGGTGGTCGAGGATCGCCTCATCGAGGTCGATTACGGCGACTGGACGGGTCGCCCGCTGAAGGAACTCTTGGAAGAACCGCTCTGGAAAGTGGTGCAGCGCCACGCTTCCGGTGCGGTCTTTCCCGGCGGTGAAGGGCTGGCCCAGGTACAGGCGCGAGCCGTTGCCGCGATCCGAGAGCACGATGCACGGCTGGCCGAAGAGCACGGCAAGGACGTCGTCTGGATCGCTTGCACACACGGTGACGTCATCAAATCGGTTCTCGCCGACGCGTTTGCGATGCACCTCGATTCGTTCCAGCGGATCGTCGCCGAGCCGGCCTCGGTCAGCGTGATTCGCTACACGGCCACACTGCCGTTCGTTCTTCGAGTCAACGACACCGGAGACGTGCTCGCAGCGATCAGTGCAGCGAAGACCGCGACCAACGGTTCGGCTCCCGCGCAGGAGTCCGTCCCCGGTGGAGAGGTCGGTGCGTGAGCTGTGACGGATAATGGGTATTCAGTGATGTTCTGCTCGAACTCGAGGAGGTGCAATGTCGCGCGCGATTCACGTATTTCGCACTCCTGACCGATTTGTCGCAGGAACGGTGGGCGAGCCCGGTGACAGGTCTTTCTATCTCCAAGCCGTGCACGATTCACGGGTGGTGAGTGTGCTGCTCGAGAAGCAGCAGGTTCAGGTCCTCGCCGATCGCATGGGCCTTCTCCTCGAAGAGGTACATCGACGCTTCGGAACCGAGGTTCCGCCGCAGGCCGACGATGTCTCCGATCTCAGCCCGCTGGTCACACCGCTCGACGCGGAGTTCCGGGTCGGCACGATGGGGCTCGGTTGGGACGCCGATGCCGGTGCGGTCGTCGTGGAGTTGCTTGCCGTCAGCGAGACGGAGTTCGACGAATCGGTTGTCCTCGACGACGCCGACGACGGTCCGGACGCGGTCCGTGTGTTCCTGACCCCGGAACAAGCGCGCGAATTCTCGCTCCGATCCGAACGCGTCATCGCGGCGGGACGCGCGCCATGCCCTCTGTGTGGTGAGCCGCTGGCGCCCGAGGGGCACGTGTGCATCCGAACCAACGGATACCGGCGCGGCGAGTCCTTCGGTTTTGCGATCGACGACGCAGACGACGACGAGGTCTGACGTCGTGTCCGAACCTGGAGTGCCGGACGTTCTGCTCGAGGGAGATCTGACCCTGATCGGCCAGATCACCACGGCAAGCAACGCCACGCTGGTGTGCGAGTCGACTCTGGGGGAGCAGTCCACCCGTGTGGTCTACAAACCGGTGCGGGGTGAACGCCCACTGTGGGATTTCCCGGACGGCACTCTGGCCGGGCGTGAGGTTGCGTCGTACCGCGTGTCCGAGGCGCTGGGCTGGGGAGTGATTCCGCGAACAGTGTTGCGGGACGGCCCTTTCGGGACAGGCATGGTGCAGCGCTGGATTGACACCGTCGATCGCCGCGCGGATGGATCCGGCGGACTCGAGATGGTCGACCTGTGCAGTCCCGGCAATGTTCCGCCAGGGTGGTTCGAGGTCCTGCAGGCCTTCGACTCGGAGGGCGAACCAGTCTCTCTGATCCATGCGGACGATCCACGGCTGCAGCGAATGGCCGTTCTGGACGTCCTCATCAACAACGCCGACCGCAAAGGTGGTCACGCCCTCGAAGGCGTCGACGGCTCGGTGTACGGCGTTGATCACGGAATCTGTCTTCACTCGGAGAACAAGCTGCGGACCGTGTTGTGGGGGTGGGCGGGGCAGCCCGTACCCGGTGCTTTGATCGCCGACGTCGCCGAATTCGCGACAACTCTCGATGGAGATCTCGGGGACGAGTTGTCCGAACTGATCACCGAAGAGGAAATCGTGGCCTTGGCGGTCCGGGCGATGCAGTTCGCAGAGTCGGCCGTGATGCCCGAACCGAACGGCCATCGAACGATTCCCTGGCCGGCTTTCTAGTCTCGAGACGTTTCCTGCTGTTCGCGAGTTGCCGTCTTCAATCCGGGTGAGCGAACCAATCGCAGTAGTTGTTCGCGCAGCGCGGCGACGTCCCCGACGCCGACGGTCAACGCCGCATCTTCCTTCTCGAGCGTCAGTAGTCGCTCGTACGTCAGTCTTCCGGCGTCGGTTATCGCGATCACGCGCCGGCGCTCGTCCCGCGGATCGGTGTCACGCGTGACGTAACCCGCTCGTTCGAGACGGTCGATCGTGCGGCTCATCGTCTGATCGGTGACGCGGGCGTTCTTCGCGATGTCGCGTTGAGATGCCGCCCCACCGGCGATCGAGTGGAGCACGATCAGGCCCGCGTGCGTCATGTCCTGAGACCGCAGAACCTTCTCCCACGAGTGCTCTACCAGGCGCGCAGCGGTGGACAACAGCCGGCCGGTTGGCCAGTCGTCCAGGCCGTCGCTGCTCATGTTTTTGCCTTCCGTTTGCAATTACTCAGCATGCTGAACAAAATAGTCGGCAAGTCCTCTCTGCTGCCGATCCCTGGAGACCCAGTGAGCACACCAGTACAAAATCGTCCTGTTCGTCGCCTTCGATGGATTGTGCCAGCTCTCCTCGTCATCGGCTGGCTGGCAATCGGAGGATTCGGCGGCCCGTTCGCCGGAAAGCTCAGCACCGTGCAGCAGAACGACAACACGTCGTTCCTGCCGGCGTCGGCCGAAGCCACCGAGGTGGCAAAGCTTCAAGAGAGCTTCACGGACACCCGCTTCGTGCCGGCCATCGTCGTGGCGGAACGACCAGGTGGCCTCGAGCCCACCGACTCCACCTTCCTGTCCCAGACCGTCGATTCGTTTGTCGGTACCGAGGGATTCGGTGACGCGTCATCGCCGCCGATCCCGTCGGCCGACGGCCAGGCGTTGCAGATGTTCCTGCCGGTCGACAGCACCCTCGAGGTCAAGGACAGCGTGAAAGCGCTGCGCGCGGCGCTGGAGTCGAGCCCTGACGGACTGACAGTCAAGGTCACCGGCCCCGCTGGGCAGGTTGCGGATCTGTCGGCAGCATTCGCCGGTATCGACGGACTGCTGTTGTTGGTAGCCGGATCGGTCGTGATCCTGATCCTGATCATCGTCTACCGGAGCCCGATCCTGCCGTTCGTGGTGATCTTTTCGGCGATCTTCGCACTCGGATTGTCGAGCTTGCTCGTGTATCTGCTCGCCGACGCGGACGTCATCGCACTGAACGGTCAGAGCCAGGGCATCCTGTTCATCCTCGTGTTCGGTGCCGCCACCGACTACGCGCTGCTTCTGGTCTCTCGCTACCGGGAAGAATTGCGGATCGAGAAGGACAAGTACGCAGCAATGCGGACTGCGTGGCGCGCGACGCTCGAACCCGTCGCGGCGTCTGCCGGAACGGTCATCGCGGGCGTTCTGTGCCTGTTGCTCTCCGACCTGAACTCGAACCGCGGGCTGGGCCCGGTGGCCGCCATCGGTATCGCCGCGTCCTTCCTCGCGTCGATGACGTTCCTACCCGCTGTCCTCGTTCTGTTCGGGCGGACTGCGTACTGGCCGACCAAGCCGAAGTTCGACGCCGACCGCGAGCACCACGACGAGGCGAACGATCACCGGTTCTGGGCCGGGCTCGCTGCTCGAATCGGACGGCACCCGCGCCGCTTCTGGGTGGCGTCGACGCTGGTGCTTGTGATCTTCGCGCTGATGATGCCGCAGTTCAAAGCCAGCGGTGTCTCTTCGTCCGACATCTTCTTGCTCGACGTCGATTCGGTTGCAGGCCAGGAGATTCTCGGCGAGCACTTCGAGGCGGGTTCGGGTTCCCCGGCCGTGGTCATCGCGAATGCGGATCAGGTGGACGCCGTCGCGGCAGCCAGTCGCGTGGAGGGCGTCAGCGACGTAAGCGTCGTACAGAACGGGGGAGTCCCTCTGGTTGTCGACGGACGAGTCTCACTGCAGGCGACGTTGACTGACGCTGCCGACTCACTCGAGGCCGAAGACACCATCGTGCGACTACGTGATGCAGTTCACTCCGTGGACGGTGCCGACGCGTTGGTCGGTGGCGTCACTGCGACCGACCTCGACACGAAGACCACCTCGACACGGGACCGGACACTCATCATTCCCGTGGTGATCATCGTGGTGTTCGTGATTCTCTCCTTGTTGCTGCGTTCGCTTCTCGCACCGCTGCTTCTCATGGGCACCGTTGTGCTCTCGTTTGCTGCGACACTGGGCATTTCGTCGCTGGTGTTCGACCACGTCTTCGGGTTCCCCGGCGCGGATCCGGTGGTCCCGCTGTTTGCGTTCGTGTTCCTGGTGGCTCTGGGAATCGACTACAACATCTTCCTCATGACGAGGGTGCGTGAGGAAGCGCTGAAGATCGGCACTCGGGCGGGTGCGCTGCGGGGACTCACCGTGACCGGCGGGGTGATCACGTCTGCCGGAGTTGTTCTGGCAGCAACCTTCTCGGCGTTGGCGGTGATCCCGCTGTTGTTCCTCGCGCAGATCGCGTTCATCGTGGCGTTCGGTGTCCTGCTCGACGCTCTGATCGTCCGATCCTTGCTGGTCCCGGCCCTGACCTATGACATCGGTCAGAAGATCTGGTGGCCGAGCAAGCTCGCGTCGACGCCCGAACCGGAGCAGGATCAGCCAGCACCTTCCCAGCCTCAGAGCAGTCTCCACTAGGCTCGGCAGCATGCAGTCTTGGTCCGATACCGCACTCCCGTCCGTTCCCGGTCAGGGGCCGCCGTTGCGGCTGTACGACACAGCCGACCGTCAGGTTCGCCCCGTCACCCCGGGCAAGAAGGCGACGATGTACGTCTGCGGCATCACCCCGTACGACGCCACCCACCTCGGTCACGCGGCCACCTACCTCACGTTCGACCTCGTGAACCGCATCTGGCGCGACGCCGGACACGACGTCCATTACGTCCAGAACGTGACCGACGTGGACGACCCGCTGTTCGAGCGCGCCAATCGCGACGGCGAGGACTGGATCGTCCTCGGCATGCGTGAGACCGCGCTCTTCCGGGAGGACATGGAAGCGCTGCGCGTGCTTCCGCCGAAGGACTACATCGGCGCCGTCGAATCGGTGAACGAAGTAGTCGAGTTGGTGGAGAAATTCGTGGCGTCCGGCGCCGCGTACATCGTCGACGACGCGGAGTTCCCCGACGTCTACTTCCGCGCCGACGCGACCGAGCAGTTCGGCTACGAGTCGGGCTACGACCGCGCGACGATGGAGAAGTTCTTTGCCGAACGTGGCGGAGATCCCGATCGCGTCGGAAAGCGCAATCCGCTCGACGCACTCGTCTGGCGGGCGGAGCGTCCGGGCGAGCCTTCTTGGCCCTCACCCTTCGGGCCGGGGCGCCCCGGTTGGCACATCGAGTGCGCGGCCATTGCTCTCAACCGCATCGGCTCCGGCTTCGACGTCCAGGGCGGTGGCAGCGACCTGATCTTCCCGCACCACGAGTTCTCGGCAGCACATGCCGAATCGGCAACGGGTGATCGCCGTTTCGCGCGGCACTACGTGCACACCGGCATGATCGGCCTCGACGGCGAGAAGATGTCGAAGAGTCGCGGAAACCTGGTCTTCGTCTCCAAGCTGCGCGGCGAGGGGGTAGACCCAGCGGCAATCCGTCTCGGATTGCTCTCCGGCCACTACCGCCAGGATCGCGCGTGGACCGATCAGGTCCTCGAGGATGCTCAGTCGCGTCTGAAGGTATGGCGCGAGGCCGCGGCTCTCGATGCCGCGCCGTCAGCCACCGACACTGTTGCGCGTTTGCGTCAGCATTTGGCCGACGATCTCGACACTCCGAAGGCGCTCGACGCGCTCGACGGTTGGGCACGCCGCGCCATCGAGGGCGGCGGATCCGACACGCAGGCACCCGGCGAGTTCGCCGATGCCGTCGACGCCCTACTGGGTATTTCGCTTCGCTGAACCCCTGCTGTGCGCCTTTATTAACCGCGGGCGGTTAATAAAGGCGCACAGTGGTTTCTAGGCGTAGTCCAACGCACCTTCGGCTGGTGTCGGGACCCGGCGCCGTAGCGGCGAGCCCAATGCCCGCGCCAGATCCGTTCCGTCGTGCTCGGCGAGCAGCTCACCGTTCGACCACACCAGCAGCGCGGCGCTGACAGCTTGTTCGGCCGTGGAGTGCGCGAGGTCGTAGTGCGCACAGCCGGGGACGTCTGCGTACGTGATCCACAGGTCGTAGCCGGTCATGAAGAGATCCAGGTCGAACTGAACGCTCAAGCCGAGCAGCTCGCTGCGTCCGTTGTCGTCGACACCGGCGAAGGCCTCGTCCAGTGCCAGCAGACGCGGGGCGTGCGGGTCGGCCGAGTCCAGCATGACGTGCGCCGCGGCGAACAAAGGAAGGTGCAGCGAAACCGACTGCTCGCCACCGGACAGCGCGCTGTGCCGCGCGACGGTAAGGCGGTCTTCCTTGCCCTCACCGCTGATGAGGGTGAACGAGAACACGCGCCACTGCCTGTAGTCGAGCGCCGAGGACAGGATTTCCGGGTACGAGCGTTCGGGGTGCGCCGCGCGGGCGGTACGGATCTGGGTCGCGAAATGAGCTCGCAGAGTAGCCAGTTCATCGACGCCGAGGGCCGACGCATCTCGATCCAGCAGCTTGGAGATCGCCCGCGAGCTGTCGTCGAGGTTGTCGGCGAGCACCCAGTGAACGCCGATGGTGTTGCCCGAGGACATCCGACGCTCACGCATCTCTGTGCCCATCTGTGCGATCAACACGCGTGCATCGACCGTGCGCTCGTGGATCTGCTGAGCCAATCCGGTCAGCAGGGCATCTTCGAGAATGCGACGCTCGGATTCGGTGAGCAACTGCTCCTGATCGCCGCGAGCATCGTGGATCCGCGTTGCGAATTCACCGATCGACGAATAGCCCTGATCGTCCTGCACTCGTACGACGGTCAGTCCGTCCGGTGCGTCCCACTGCAGGCGGTAGTCCTGTCCGGCCGCTGCGAGTTGGGCGTCGAAGTCCTGCAACGCCGAGGTCAGTGCCGTGCGGGTTGCCTTGCGGGCTCCGTCGGTGACGCGTACCGCCGAGGTCGCAGCCTCGAGCGCTCGGTACAACTTGTCGACGTCTTCGGGGAGGACGGGCGGGTGGGCCGCGTCCTCGCTGCGATCTTCGTTCTGGATGCGGTAGACCAACTGATCAGGGCTCATCCACGCCGCTGAACTTGCCGGCCAGCTCAGATGTTCCTTGACGCCCAACAACTCGAGAAGGTCCGGGCGCGCATAGGGTGCGAGTCGCTCTGCATCACTGCGGGTTTCGGTCAGGGTGTGCCGAAGAGTCTCGACGGCGGTGTTGTACGCACCCTCTGCCGTGCCGATCTGGAGGACGGCAGCGTCGTACGCCTTTCGTGCTGCACGCTGTTCGACCTTGCATTCTTCGATCTTCGCGCGGGCTTTTGCCAGGTCGAGGTCGATCTGCTCGGCGCTGGCCCCGAGGGTGTCGCGCAGTGTCTCGAGGCGCTGGACCTGCTGAAGCAGACTCTCCTCGGCGATGGCGGCTTCCTCGGCGAATTCCTCCGCATTGGCGCGTGATTCGTCGAGACGGTCGCGAGACTCGCGTTCGAGTTCGACTTCCTTGGCATGTTCGCGTCGGCAGCGCAGCGCCAGTTCGCCCTGCTTCTCGAAATGACGGATCGCCGCCGCGAGGGAGTCGAGTTCACGGCCGATATGCGGGGTCCGGTGCTGCGACGCCGTCGCCCGGAGTTGCTTTTCCTTCGCCGCGAGATCGGCGATCGCCGCATCGAGTTCGCGTTGTGCCGTTTCCGTGGCCTCCGAGCGAGTGCGGAGTGCACCGGCGGATTCGGTGACAGTTTTGAGTGCGCGGAGGATCGATCCTGTCTTCGGCAATTCCTTTGCCGCAGAGTTGATTCGGCTCAGCTGCTCGTTGGTCTGCGTCACCAGTGCCTTGGCTGCATCGACAGCGGCGGCAAGTTCTTCCAGAGCCGCGTCGATCTCGGTGATCCGAGCTTCGCGTCGACGCGCCCGCGCTGTCGTGCCGATGTACTCGGCGTCGGCCTTGACGTGCCGGCCACGCGCGACGCCCTGCCAGAAGCGCCCGTCGACGCCGATCGCGACGCTGGCATCGGAGTCGCCCGGTGCCTCGACGAGACTGATCGACGCGAGAATGTCCTGTACCCGAGCGTCGGGTACGTCGGCATTGCCTTCGACCTCGAGGACGTCGGCCAGCGTTCGTCCCTTCGGGCGCTGCTTGACCGGCAGAGCGGTCAGGAACTGCTCACTGACGTGATCGGGAATCTTTTCGTCGGGGCAGACCCAGCCGTCCAGCAGATTTGCCGCCTGGAGTGCGGATTCGATTCCCGTGGCCACGTCTGGTTCGACGGAATCGGCGAAGCGCACCAGCTGCCACAGCGGTGCCCCACCCAGATCACTGCGGTTGTCGGTGCGTGCGTGGAAGGCCGGCGGAGCATCGTCATGTTCCGCCGAGACGGCCTTGCGCTCGGATTTCAGAGCTGCGATGGAGGCGTGTGATGCAGATATTTCAGCTTCGGCCTCACGACGTCGCTCACGCAGCGTCTCGGTGCCTGCCTCGGTGTGCTCGGTGAGAACTGCGGACAGCGCCGGAGCGTCCTCGTCGCCGACCTCGGCGAGCGCCGCGTCGAGAGCCTCGAACAGCGACGTGTCCGCGCCGACAGCCGAAAACAGGGAGGAGTGATCGGTCCACCACGCGCGCAGCCCGCTGGCGCACTGACTGCGTGCGAGTTCCACGGCAGCTTCGCCTTCGAGCACAGCGGCCTTGGACGCTTCGAGCAGCTCTTGTCCACGGCGCGAGCTGTTTTCGGCCCGGGTTCGTTCGGTAGCGGCCTTCTCGACGGTCGCGAGCGCAGTGCGGACTACGCGTACGTCGCCGTCACGCTCCTCGGCATGGCCACGCACTGCTGCGGTGATCTGGTCGCTGCGTGAGCCGTCGGGCAGGGGAGTCCAGACGATGCCGGCGTCCTCGGCGGCTGCCTGCAGTTCGTCCTCGGCACGTGAGAGTGCCTCGGCTGCACGCTTGACCGACGATGCGGCCTTGTCGGCTTCGTCGCCGCGCTGCGCGAGTGCAGCCTGCGCCTTCCTCGACTTGTCTGCCTGTTGCTCGGTCGAGAGCTTGAGCGTCGAGACGGCCTGGGCGAGATCGTCGAGCTGCTGTTTGCCTTCGTAGGCGCTCGAGCGTTGCAACGCCTCGACATTGGCGCGCGCGTTCTCGAGTGCCTGCTCGGCCTGGTTGAAGCGCTCCTCGGCTGCTGCCCGGGCTTCACGGCTGCGGGTCTGGGCGAGCGACGACTCGTCCATGGCGGCAACGCCTCTGGTGACTGCTGCGAGGCGGGTGCTGACCTGTTCGATCTCTCCGCGCGACTGCTGACGCAGGTACTTGGTGTAGACGCCGATGAAACTCTGCGCTGCCTGATCGGCGGCTGCGAGCCCCTCGAGCGCGCGGCCGACCTCTTCCATATCGCTGAACGAACGCGCAGCTTCGAGGACGAGTTGGTCGTCGAGTGGACGGAGGCCGTCGGTGAGCGCTTGCGAAAGGCCCTTCGGATCAAGGTTCTTCGCGAGCTGGGGACGGCGAAGCGTGAGAATGAGATTGATCAGCTGGTCGTAGCGCTGCACTCCGAGACCGAACATTCGCGCGTCGATCGCGGTGCGGTAGTCGAGGGGACGGTCGGTGATGGAATCGCTGCCGAGTTGTTCGGCCAACTGCTTCTTGGTGAGAGGACGATCGTCGTTGCCGATCAGCGAGAAGTCGACTCCGACGCGGCCGTCGGCGACGAAGTACCAGCGGGTGACCTTGTCGTTGGTGCGGGTTGCCCGCATGCCGATTCCCACGGTCACCGACTCGGGATCTTCGAGGGAGCCGCGGCAGAACTCCATCCACACGTAGGAGTGCGCGCTGTCCTGGCCCCGGTAGAGAAGGTTGGACTTCATCGTGCGCTCTTCACCGGCGAAGGGGTTGAGGCGCCGCGGTTCGATGCGGCCGTCGAAAACGAACGGGAACAAGACCTCGAGGGCCTTGGTCTTACCGGATCCGTTTGGCCCTCGTAGGACCAGTCGACCGTCGGCGAACGAGAACTCCTGGTCTCGGTAATCCCAGAGGTTGATGATTCCAGCCCGAGTAGGTCGGAAGCGGGCGTTGCTCATACGTTCTCTACCTCTGATAGTTCGCCGTTGGTGGAAGATTCGGGGCCGAATTCGTCGACCGGATCCGGTGCGGAGTTGTCTACCGCGAAGTCGATCTGAGGATCGCGTTCGCGTACGGAGACCACGACGTCGCGGTACCGGGCAAGGACGGGCAACACCAGTACGCCGCCGTCGACCGCATGCGTCAGGCGCAGACGTTGCAGCAACCCGAGCGCCTGCTTGCGCAGCCCGTTGTGATCGGCCTGCCATTGCGCTGCGAACGTGCGTCCGAACTGGTCCACCAACTCGCTGACCTTGTCGGCGAGCCAGTCGTCGTCGATCATCGGGTACGTGACGGGTTCCGGGGGCTCGGCCGGTTCGCCGGCAGGCAGCACGAAATCGTCGTCCTCGTCGGCGAGGTCCTCGAAGATCCCGGCCTCGGGGATGGCGGCATCGAGTTGTTCGATCAGGTGATCGTCCGACAAGTGCGGGATCGGAAGTTTCGGCAGCTCCGGAGCGTCGACGTCGAGCACGCGGTCGGCAATCTCGCCGGCGAGGAGTAGCGCTACCTGGGCGATCGTTCCGGTGCTCGGGAAGCGGACGTCGGAGAGGCGACCGGTGGGATCGATCATCGCGATTCCCTCGGCGCGACGCTCGGCCACCAACCCCGTCAGGAGTTCGACTTCCGACGCGGTCTTGGGCTGCGCCAACGCGATCAATTCGTGCTGATCGAGTTCACCCGCCAGTACGACCGGCCGCTCGACCAGAGCCCGACGCACTCGGCGTCCGATCTCTTTCGCGTCCACAGGAATTCCGTCGTCCTCGGCAGCGCTCGAGGTCTCCGTGGCCAGGAGTCCGCGGATGGAGTGCAGGTGCTGCAGTGCGCGCGGCGGACGGAACAGGGCTACGACGACGGAACGGTCGATGTCGTAGAGCGCTTCTCCCGCTTCGGGATTGGACGCCCAGCCGTTTGCGTCACCGTCGGCGAGTGCGATGGCGCCTCTGACGCCGAGCCAGCCCACTGCGTCGACGAAGGCGTCGCGGTCCGACGCACGATCGGTGGAGAGTTCGACGCCGTCGACTTGTGCAGCGTCGGCCGCGACGTGATCGGCCAACTCCGACAACGTGATCTGGTTCCCGGCGCGGCCCAACGCGGCCAGGCACAGTGCCAGGTAGGCGTAACGCGTGCGATCGAAGGTTCGCTCGGAGGCAGTTCGGGCCGGTGCCGACGGGTTGAGTCGATCCGACACCGTGAACAGGCGCGCGGTGGTCTCCGTCACCTCGAGGCGGTAGCCGAACAGTTCGAGTAGGTCGTCACGCAGCTCGGTGGCCCAACGGCGCAAGAGCGGCAACGCAATTCGATCCGGGTACGTCGAGGTGATCAGGTGGTTGGACAGGATCACTCGTGCCGCGCGTTGATACGAGTCGAGGGCAAGGGGCGTGATCTCGCGAGCTCTCATCGAACACTGACCTCGATGCCGTCGAGGTGCATACGCCCGCGGGCGGTCTTGATGGTGGTCGAACCGTCCGAGGGACTGAGCGTCAGCTTCACCCCGTTCTCACTACCGGTGGAGCTCTTGACGCGTCCCACTACCGGAACGCGCGCGGTCAGTGCTGCATTGAGCAGACTCAGCAAAACTTCGGTCTCCTGCTCGTCGAGTTCACGCTGATAGACGCCGTTGGACGCGAGTGATTGCGCCGCGGCGCTGCGCGTACGTTGCGCTGCCAACTGCTCTTCGCGTAGGCGGCGGATGCTGCCGTCGTTGCGGGCGACCTTGCTCGGCAATCCTGGTGAGGGCGGGCGGCCGGTTTCGGCGAGTGTTCGCGCGATCTCGACCGGCGGCGCCTCCCACCACGAACGTGAGTGAGAAATGATGTCGGCGTCCGGATGCACCATCGAGAGGTGGCGTGGACGGCCGAGGTCGAACACTGCCTGGAACAGAGCATGAGCTGCGTCTTCGGACGGCGTGGCGGCGAACCAGCCGGCGAGGTGCCGGAGCTGGCTCTCGCGGCTGACGCCGCCGCGACGGGTTTCCGTGACGCGGCGAAGGAGCGCCAGAACCGCGGCGATCGCGCTCATCGTGCCCTCACGTAGACGCTCGGACTCGCTGATCCCCGATTCCGCGGAGACGAACCAGGCGGTCAATCCTCGCCAACGCGCAGCCCAGTCGTCTTCGCGTTCGGTGATCGGGACGAACACCCGTTCGTCACTGGCGGCGGCGAGGCGGATCATGCGATCGACCCCGGTGGATTCGACGTGCTCGATCGCTTCCTTGAGCTTGGGGGCGTAGCGCGCCAGATCGGAGCTGAACTCCCGCATGTGCGTGAGCAGAGCGTCCTTGTGCGTGAGGAAAGCCTGCGGAGTGATCTCCGTGGTCCGTACGAGGTCCCCGAGGGTCAGATAGAAGTGCGCGGCTCGATCGGCCATGTCGGAGAGCGTCGAGTCGAGGCGCTTGAGCTTGCGGAAGATCAGGTCGCCGTCGGAGCTTCGGTTGGCCTCGGCGAGTTCGGACATGTCTGCGAGCAGGTCCGGCAGAGCGAGGCGCGAGAGCGAGGCCGAGTCCAGGCGTGCGGCGAGAACGTCTTCGACTGATCGATAGACCTGGTATCCGGCCTGACCGAACTGGTAGACGAAGTGGCGATTGCGGTACTCGGCCAGCGTGGCCGCGCGGGTGCCGTCGTAGCTGCGCTCGAGGATCTCCCACACATGGAGCTGATCCAACAGGGGAGTGACCTCTGCTGCCGACAGATCGGCCGCCGGATCCGATCCACCGATCTTCTCGAGGATTTGCGCGACGGCTCCGGCATGCAGCAGGACGGTGTAGTTGGCGCGAGCATGGTCGAAGGCACGAAGTACCCAGAGGTACTCGGCCCGTTTTTCCGCGATCGTGAACGAAAACAGCTTCAGTCGATTGGTGTCGGCGTACGCGGCGTAATCGGGCGCACTCGTTTCTTCCACCATGACAGGGTAGGCGAGAGACGCCCCCTCTTTTTCCTACGGGCGATCCGTAGCAGGGGATGCGGCGCGTCGCCACTGCGATTCGTTCTCGATCATCCATGTGAGCAGGTGCTCGGCCGCCGCCTCGTCGGAGTCCGGGCCGACCAGCAGATCGGCGAACGCTTGGCTGGGGGCGACGATGCGGATGCCGTCGCGGGTGAGCAATCGGTCGAAGGCAGACGGTGAGAGGGGAGCGGTGATCCACACGTCACCGCCGGATTCCACCCGCCGTAGTCCGAGAGCGTCGGCGAACTGATCGACGTTGTCGGCATGGAAGTGGGCACGTCGAGTGGGCGCGTACCGAGCAAAGGGTGCCGCGGCCACCGAGGCGGTACCGGCGTAGATGTGACCGCTGAGCTGACGCAGTTGATCGAAGAGTGCTTCCAACCCGTCCGGCGCGTGAAAGCCGTGAGGCGTCGGCGCTTTGGCGCCGGCTTCAGCCGCCCATTCACGAAGCATCTTCGGCCAGCGGACGTCACCGATCCCGCCGCGGGGGAGCCTGGTCACCAGTTCACGATCCGACAGTGTCTGAACCACCCGATAGGTTGCTCCCGTCGACGCACCGGCCAGGCGCACCAAGGCAGTGATCGCCAGTGGCGCCGCGAAATCGGCAAGCGCACGCACGACGCGAGCTGACGGATCGCCCGTCAACTGTCCGGAAGGACGTCCGGGCCCCCGCCACGGATCGGCGTCGGCTCCGCGTCCACGCACCCAGACGGCGGGTCGATCAGCGGTCAACGACACGTTGCCCGTGGCGTCTGCGTACGAGATCGCGTGGGAATCGAGCTGCCGGCGGACCGGCTCGGACAGATATTTTGCGCACACGAAGCCGGGTTGACCGGTGGGGAAGCGATCGGCGATACCGGGAACGTCGCTGCTCAGGACACCGTGAGCGGCGTAGACGCCGAATTTGGCCACCGCGCCGTCAGGGGAGCGGAGGTCGAGTCGGAGTGGCGCCTCGGACAGGTCGGGGGAGCGCTGTGTCGACAAAGACCAGGTAGGAGGCAAATTTTCTTCGATGACGGCAATCGATCGCCGAAAAATGTCGATCGGCCGTTCCGGTTCCGACTCAGATTCGCTCATGTTCCAATGGTATCAATATCTGTCGACGACGGAAAAACAAGATTTTCCGAACAATGTTCGCCCTGACAGCCTCGCGACAACGGTGGTCGCTTTCACCGACAAACTCACTACCTACACAACTTCAAATTCGAAACTGCCGAGACCGATCAGCGTTGCTTCGGCATGATCAGGGGAGCGACGACGGCGAGCAATAGTGCGGGGATCAGGAAGCTCGCGGCAGGCGAAGAGTCGTAAATCGGTGTCAGGGCCAGGGGAGCAAGAGCGGCGCCGCCGAAGCGCATCGCTTGGACGACCGAGACAGCGCCGCCACGGTTGGGCCCCGCGGATCCGAGCACCGCCGCGTTGACGCCGACAAGGACGAACTGGCTCGCGACACCTGCGACAAACCATGCGATCGCGATCACCGGCACCAAGCCGGCAAGGCCGACGACGGAGACCAGAACTGCTCCGCCCAGTGCACCGATCATCACGGAGGAGCGTGCGCCGATGCGATCGATGAGGATTCCGATGCGCCGGGCCGAGAGGATGCCGGCCACGCCGAAGACGGTGAGCAGTAGGCCGCGGACGGTGGGGGACAGCCCGAACTCGTCTTCGAAGCGGAAGGCGAGCAGGAAGCTCAGTCCACCGAGGGCGCCCCAGCCGAGCAATGCAGCGATACCGATGCGGAGCACTTCGGGGCGTAATGCATCGCGGAGACGGGCGGGAGTGGTCGCTGCCGGTGCTTCGGACTTCGGGAGCCCGACGGCTCCCAGGATGCCCGCGACCAATGCGATGACGAGAAAGGCCAGACGCCAGTCGAATTCGGCCGCCAGTCCGCCGATCAACGGAGCCGACGACTGCCCTGCAGCCTGGAATGCGCCGAAGGCACCGAGGGCTCGACCCAATCGAGCCTGCGGAGTTGCGGCCGCCAACGAAGCAAGCAACAGCGGCGTGGTGAATGCGTTCGCGGAGCCCTGCAGTACCCGGGCGGCCAGGAAGATCTCGAGTGTCGGGGCGAGAAAGCATGCCAACGACGCGAAGACGTAGACGCCGTATGCGATCCGCACCGTCCGGACCTTGCCCCACCGTGTCCCGAGCGTCCCCGACACCAACATCAGAGCGGCGAAGGGGAGCAGGTACGCGGTGAGGGAGGAGGCGGCCGCCGACGGTCCGACCCCTAGATCGTCACCGATCTCGGGGAGGATCGAAGCAACCACGCCGCCGCCGAACGGGCCGAGGAACCCGCCGGCGTACAGCGCGATCAGTTGAAGCCGGAGGCGCAGTGGGCGCTGTGTACTTCCACCTTCTTCTGGAGTGTTCTTGCTCACAGTCCGAAGCTGCCGGGTCCTCGCCGTCTGAGGTAGCGCTCGAATTCCGCGGCGATGGCGTCGCCGTCGATCTTGGAGATTGCTTCGCTGATGTCGGTTTCGGCGTCTCCCCGCTCTTCCAGGGTGCGCACGTATTCGCCGATTTCCTCGTCGTCCGCGGTCATTTCGTTGACCGCTTCCTCCCAATCTTCCGACTGAGCTGGGAGTTCACCGAGGGGGACCTCGATGTCGAGAACATCCTCGACTCGTTGAAGGAGGGCCACTGTGGCCTTCGGGTTGGGTGGCTGCGAGACGTAGTGCGGAACCGCTGCCCAGAACGAAATAGCGGGTACACCAGCACGAACGCACTCGTCCTGAAGAACTCCGGTGATGCCTGTCGGGCCTTCGTATCGGGTCTGTTCGAGGTTGAATCGTGCCGCGGATTCGCTGCTGTACGCCGTGCCCGTGACCGGCACCGGGCGGGTGTGCGGAGTATCGGCGAGCAGGGCTCCGAGGATGACCACGGTCTTGACGTTCAGTTGGTCGATCAACTCGAGCAGATCCTCGCAGAAACTGCGCCACCGCATGTTGGGTTCGATCCCGCGAAGAAGGACGATGTCGCTCTCACTGCCTGGAGGTGAACAGACCGACAAACGTGTTGCCGGCCAAACGATTTCGCGAGTGACACCGTCGACCTGACGGACCGTGGGACGGTTGACCTGGTAGTCGTAGTAGTCCTCGGAATCGAGTTCGGCGAGCGGCTGGGCATCCCAGATCAGCTCGAGATGTTCGACCGCACCGCTGGCTGCGTCACCGGCGTCGTTCCAGCCCTCGAAAGCTGCAACGAGGATGGGATCACGTAGGACAGGGATGTCGCCCTCGAGGCGGTCGCTGCTGTCGACGGCAAAGCCGTCAGGGCTCTCGAAGGCCGCGGAATCGTCGAAATCGACCGGGCCGTCGGGAGTGACGGGGAACTCACTTGGACTCACCCACCCAGCCTACGGCCAGAGCTTGTCGGTGCGCCCACTACTCTGGACGGCATGTCTGCCCCATTTAACTCTGCCCTGCTTGATGCGCTGAAACAGCGCGTTGTCATCGGCGACGGAGCGATGGGCACCATGTTGCAGGCCGCGGACCTCACCCTGGACGACTTCCTCGGCCTCGAGGGGTGCAATGAGATCCTCAACGACACCCGTCCCGACGTGCTCAAAGACATCCACCGTGCGTACTTCGCCGCTGGTGCCGATGCCGTCGAGACCAACACCTTCGGTTGCAACCTGCCCAACCTCGCCGACTACGACATCTCTCACCGGATCCGCGAACTCGCGGAAAAAGGCACTGCTCTCGCCCGTGAAGTAGCGGACGAGATGGGACCAGGCCGCGACGGCATGGCCCGATTCGTACTCGGCTCGATGGGACCGGGAACCAAGCTCCCCAGCCTCGGACACGCACCGTACGCAGTCCTTCGTGACGCGTACACCGAAGCTGCGCTCGGCATGATCGACGGTGGCGCCGACGCCATCCTCGTCGAAACCTGCCAGGACCTGCTTCAGGTGAAGGCTGCCATTCTCGGCAGTCAGCGCGCGATGGAGCAACTCGGACTGCGGTTGCCGATCATCACGCACGTGACGGTAGAGACAACTGGAACGATGCTCCTGGGCAGTGAGATCGGTGCGGCGCTGACGGCACTCGAGCCACTCGGTATCGACATGATCGGCCTGAACTGTGCCACCGGGCCGGCCGAGATGAGCGAACATCTCCGGCACCTGTCCAAGTACTCGACGCTGCCGGTGTCGGTCATGCCCAATGCCGGTCTGCCGCAGCTCGGCCCCAAGGGCGCCGAGTACCCGCTGACCGCCGACGAATTGGCCGAAGCCCTCAGTGGTTTCGTTTCCGAGTTCGGACTCGGCCTCGTAGGCGGCTGCTGCGGTACGACACCCGAGCACATCAGCGCGGTCGCCGACGCGGTCCGTCAGGTCGAGAAGGCCCAGCGCACCCCGATCCACGAGCCGAGTACCTCTTCGCTGTACTCGGCGGTGCCGTTCGAGCAGGACGCCAGCATCCTGATGATCGGTGAACGCACGAACTCCAACGGCTCCAAGGCTTTCCGCGAGGCAATGCTCTCCGCGGACTACCAGAAGTGCCTGGACATCGCCAAGGACCAGACCCGCGACGGCGCACACATGCTCGACCTCAACGTCGACTACGTGGGCCGCGACGGTGCCGCCGACATGTCGGAACTGGCCAGCCGTCTGGCGACGTCCTCGACGCTGCCGATCATGCTCGACTCCACCGAGCCTGCCGTGTTGCAGGCTGGTCTCGAACACCTCGGTGGCCGCTGCGCTGTCAACTCCGTCAACTACGAGGACGGCGCCGGCCCCGAATCGCGTTTTCACAAGATCATGACGTTGGTCAAGGAGCACGGCGCGGCAGTCGTCGCCCTGACCATCGACGAAGAGGGCCAGGCTCGCACAGCCGAGACCAAGGTCGCCATCGCCAAGCGTCTGATCGAGGACATCAAGGGAAACTGGGGACTCGCCGAGTCCGACATCATCGTCGACGCCTTGACCTTCCCCATCTCCACCGGTCAGGAAGAGGTGCGACGCGACGGCATCGAGACCATCGAAGCCATCCGTCAGCTCAAGGCTGCGTACCCGGAACTGCACTTCACCCTGGGTATCTCGAACATTTCGTTCGGTTTGAACCCGGCCGCACGGCAGGTCCTCAACTCGGTGTTCCTGCACGAGTGCACCGAGGCAGGTCTGGACACGGCGATCGTTCACGCGTCCAAGATTTTGCCGATGGCGCGAATTCCGGACGAGCAGCGTGAAACCGCACTCGACCTGGTCTACGACCGTCGTAGCGAGGGCTACGACCCGCTGCAGAAGCTGATGGCTCTGTTCGAGGGTGTCTCGGCTGCGTCGGCGCGCGAGTCACGTGCGCAGGAACTCGCCGGACTTCCGTTGTTCGACCGGCTCGAGCGTCGCATCGTCGACGGCGAGCGCAACGGCCTCGACGACGATCTCACCGAAGCGATGACGGTCAAGTCCCCGATCGAAATCATCAACGAGACACTGCTTTCGGGCATGAAGACCGTCGGTGAACTGTTCGGTTCCGGACAGATGCAGTTGCCGTTCGTTCTGCAGTCCGCCGAGGTCATGAAGGCAGCAGTTGCGTTCCTCGAGCCGCACATGGAAGCGACGGACGACGACGGCAAGGGTCGCCTCGTCATTGCGACGGTCAAGGGCGACGTCCACGATATCGGCAAGAACCTTGTCGACATCATCTTGAGTAACAACGGTTACGACGTCGTGAACCTCGGCATCAAGCAGCCCATCGCGACCATTCTCGATGCTGCGATCGAGCACAAGGCCGATGTCATCGGCATGTCCGGACTGCTCGTGAAGTCGACAGTGGTCATGAAGGACAACCTCAAGGAACTGAACTCTCGCGGTGTCTCGGAACAGTTCCCGGTTTTGCTGGGTGGTGCCGCGCTGACGCGTTCGTACGTCGAGAACGATCTGCAGGAGGTGTACGAGGGCGACGTCAGCTATGCCCGCGACGCTTTCGAGGGTCTGAACTTGATGGACCAGATCATGACGACCAAGCGCGGCGGCGGCCCGGCGCCGGACAGCCCGGAGGCCATCGCTGCTCGCGAGAAGGCTGCCGAGCGTAAGGCTCGTCACGAGCGTTCCAAGCGCATCGCCGAAAAGCGTAAAGCTGCAGCGGTTCCCGTCGTCCTGCCGGAGCGTTCCGACGTCGCTACCGACATTGCGGTGCCGACACCGCCGTTCTGGGGCTCGCGCATCGTCAAGGGAATCTCTCTGTCCGAGTACTCGGGGCTGCTCGACGAGCGCGCTCTCTTCCTCGGCCAGTGGGGCCTTCGCGGTCAGCGCAAGGGCGACGGTCCGACGTACGAGGAACTGGTCGAGTCGGAAGGCCGTCCGCGGCTCCGGTACTGGCTCGATCGGCTGACGTCCGAGGGCATCCTCGCGCACGCCGCGGTTGTGTACGGCTACTTCCCGGCGATCTCGGAGGGCGACGACGTCATCGTGCTCACCGAACCGAAACCGGATGCACCTGAACGGTTCCGGTTCACCTACCCGCGTCAGCATCGCGACCGTTTCCTGTGCATCGCTGACTTCGTGCGCTCGCGTAAGGAAGCAGAAGCGACCGGCCAGGTGGACGTTCTTCCGTTCCAGTTGGTGACGATGGGTCAGCCGATCGCGGACTTCGCCAACGAATTGTTCGCGTCGAACTCGTACCGTGATTACCTCGAAGTTCACGGAATCGGCGTCCAGCTCACGGAATCTCTGGCCGAGTACTGGCATCGACGCGTTCGTGAAGAGCTTGTGCTTCCCGAGGGGCATACCGTCGCGGAGCAGGACCCGACCGAGGTTGCCGGCTACTTCGATCTCGAGTACCGCGGAGCGCGTTACTCGTTCGGATACGGCGCGTGCCCGGACCTCGAGGATCGTGCCAAGTTGGTGGCGTTGCTCGAACCCGAGCGAATCGGCGTCGAATTGTCCGAAGAACTGCAGCTGCATCCCGAGCAGTCCACGGACGCTTTTGTCCTGCACCACCCGGAAGCAAAGTATTTCAATGTCTGAGTTGTTGACCGAGGTATCCGAATCGACCCTCGGTGGTGTCCTGTGGGACATGGACGGCACCCTGCTCGATTCGGAGAAGCTGTGGGACATCGCGCTTCGTGAGTTGTCCCTACGCCTGGGCGGACCGATGACGGAAGCGACACGCATCGCCGTCATCGGTGCGTCGAGCCCCTTCGCTCTGGCGACGGTGTTCAACGCGCTCGGCCTGGAGAAGCATCCCGATGCCGTCGCCGAGGCGAAGGACTGGATGTACACCCGCGTCGGCGATCTGTTCGAGGACGGCGTGACCTGGCGGCCGGGTGCTCGCGATGCACTGGCGACCGTGCGTGACGGTGGTCTGCGTTCTGCACTGGTCACCAACACCGAGCGAGTACTGGTCGATCGGGCACTCGGCATGCTCGGCCGTGAATTCTTCGACCACTCGGTGTGCGGCGACGAGGTTCCCAACGGAAAACCGGCGGCGGATCCGTACCTGCGCGGAGCGCATCTGCTCGGACTCGAACCGGCGCAGTGCCTCGCGATCGAGGACTCGCCGACCGGTACTGCGTCGGCAAGCGCCGCGGGTTGCGCGGTGCTCGTCGTTCCGTGTGAGGTCGATGTCCCGGCGGGTCCAGGACGCGTGTTTCGAGAGTCTCTGGTGGACTTGTCCATTCACGATCTTCACGACGTTCACTCGAGCGCGGCACGTTAGGCTGGATTTGCTGTGGCTATTCCGAAAATTGTTCTGTTCTACCAGTTCACGCCATTGGCGGACCCGGAAGCGATCAAGCTGTGGCAGCACAGCCTGGCCGAGTCCAACAACCTGACGGGCCGGATCATCGTCTCGCCTCACGGAATCAATGCGACGGTCGGCGGAGACATCGAGGATGTCAAGCGATACGTCCGCGGAACGCGTGGCTACGAGCCGTTCCGTACCGCTGACATCAAGTGGTCGGACGGACTCGGAAACGACTTCCCTCGCCTCAGCGTCAAGGCTCGCTCGGAGATCGTGACGTTCGGAGCCCCCGACGAGCTGAAAGTCGACGAGAACGGTGTTGTCGGTGGCGGAGTTCATCTGGCGCCCAAGGAACTACACGAACTCGTCGACAGTCGCGGTGACGACGTTGTGTTCTTCGACGGCCGAAATGCCTTCGAAGCCGAGATCGGCCGCTTCCGGGATGCGGTAGTTCCGGACGTCGCCACCACCCGCGATTTCGTCGACGAACTCGACAGTGGAAAATACGACCATCTCAAGGGCAAAGCCGTAGTCACCTACTGCACTGGCGGAGTGCGCTGTGAGGTGTTGTCTTCGCTGATGCGCTCACGCGGCTTCGACGAGGTCTACCAGTTGGACGGCGGAATCGTCCGTTACGGCGAGACTTTCGGCGACCGGGGCCTCTGGGACGGCTCCCTGTACGTGTTCGACAAGCGGATGAACATCGAGTTCTCATCCGAAGCCAAGACACTCGGCGTGTGTGTCGATTGTGGTACTCCGACACCGCGGTACCGCAATCGGATCGACGGCGACGGCCGCACCCTCGAATTGCTCTGCGAGAGTTGTTCACCAGACCTCGAGCAGGACTGAGCAGTGCCCAAGGCTCCGTTGCCGATCCGAAACGGTCTCGGACCCGACCGGCTGCGGATGCCGGCGGAGTCGTCGGCGCATACCGTCCTCGAGCATCTGATCGGCGAGCACCCGGGGGAGCGGGACCTGTGGGCGGACCTCGTGAATGCCGGAGACGTCGTCGACGAGCACGGGCGGAAGATCACGAGCCGAACGCCCTATCAGCCGACCCGTTTCGTGTACTTCTACCGCGAGCCGGCCCCCGAGATTCCGGTTCCGCACGAGATCGAGATCTTGTACCGCGACGACTCCATTCTCGTGATCGACAAACCGCACTTCCTGGCGACCATTCCACGGGGAGCGCACATCGTCGAAAGCGCCGTCGTGCGACTGCGTCGTGATCTGGATCTTCCGGACCTTGCGCCCGTTCACCGCCTCGACCGAATGACGGCGGGTGTCATCGTGTTCACGGTGACACCGGACTTACGACGGCCGTACCAGGAACTTTTTGCCGAGCAGCGGATCGTCAAGGAATACGAGGCGATTGCAGGCTTCGATCCGGAACTGACTTTCCCCCGCACGGTGCGTAGCCGCATCAACAAAGTTCACGGCGAGATGACGGCTACCGAGATCGATGGCGAGCCGAACAGTGAGACTTCGATCGAACTGATCGAGACGATCACCGACTCGGCCGGCCGGACTCTCGGCCGATACAGGTTGCTCCCACGGACCGGCCGTACCCATCAGCTTCGGCTGCACCTCAACTCGCTGGGCGTCCCGATCGTCGGTGACAATTACTACCCCGAGTACCTTCCCTCGGTGCCCGGCGACTTCTCGACTCCGTTGCGATTGTTGGCGCGGGCGTTGGAATACCCGGATCCGATCACCGGGCAGACTCGCAGGTTCGTGAGTTCGCGCAGCCTCGACGCAGGCCTGTGAACACCGCTGTTCGTGGGCGTGTGCAAACCGCTTCCGTCCTCGTGAAAGAATGTGTACCCGTGAAGACCTTCGAATCCTTGTTCGCCGAATTGACCGAGCGTGCTGCTACTCGCCCCGAGGGGTCCGGCACTGTCGCCGCCCTCGACGCCGGTGTGCATGCTCAGGGCAAAAAGGTCATCGAGGAAGCCGGTGAAGTGTGGATCGCTGCGGAATACCAGAGCGATGAGCAGCTAGCCGAGGAAATTTCCCAGCTGCTGTACTGGACGCAGGTGTTGATGGTCGGTCGCGGACTGACCCTCGAGGACGTGTACCGACATCTGTGATCGGAGCTGACCAGCGAGATGTTCGCCATCTCGCTCGTCCAGGGCTTCCGATTCATGTCGTCTCACGTCACCCACACCTTCCGAAAGGACATCCACCATGCTGCGCGTAGCAGTTCCCAACAAAGGCTCACTGTCCGAGTCCGCCGCCGAAATTCTCAGCGAGGCCGGCTACCGTCGACGCACCGATTCCCGTGATCTGACGGTCCTCGATCCTGCCAACCAGGTCGAGTTCTTCTTCTTGCGTCCCAAGGACATTGCGATCTACGTCGGCTCCGGTGAGCTGGATCTCGGCATCACTGGTCGTGATCTTGCCGGCGACTCGGGCGCTCCCGTATCCGAGCGTCTGTCACTGGGCTTCGGCCGTTCGTCGTTCCGCTACGCAGCACCGGCAGGCAAGGACTGGGCCGTTGAGGATCTGTCCGGCCTGCGCATTGCGACGTCGTACCCGAACCTTGTCCGCAAGGACCTCACCGATCGTGGACTCGACGCAACCGTCATCCGTCTCGACGGAGCAGTGGAGATTTCGATTCAGCTCGGTGTCGCCGACGCGATCGCCGACGTGGTCGGGTCGGGGCGTACTCTCCGCCAACACAACCTCGTGGCTTTCGGTGAATCGCTCTGCGATTCCGAAGGTGTCCTGATCGAGCGCACCGGCGCTCCGCAGGACGATCCCGCACGCAACCAGCTCATCGAACGCGTACGCGGAATTGTCTTCGCGCAGCAGAATCTGATGATCGACTACGACTGCCCGCGCACCATCCTCGACGACGCCATCAAGATGACTCCGGGTATGGAGTCGCCGACCCTCTCGCCGTTGGCTGACCCCGACTGGGTCGCGGTTCGCGCGATGGTTCCGATCAAGGGACACAACCAGGTGATGGATGCCTTGGCGGAACTCGGCGCCAAGGCCATCCTCGCGTCGAACATCCGCTCGGTACGCGCTTTCTGATCACCGTCTGAATAGATTTACGCGCATTCGCGCCCGTTCCTGGAAATCAGGAACGGGCGCGAATCTGCAAAGTCTGGGCGATACGGCCGACGGCACCCTGCTCGTCGTAGAGCACTCCCGCACACATGCCGACGCCATCCGGACCGGTCGTGGTTTCGGCGGCGACACCGACCCACTCGCCCTCGGGCGCACGGAAGATATGCACCGTGAGATCGGTGTTGAGGAACGTCCAGTGCTCCGGGTCGAGCTTGGCGCCGACGCCGTTGGAGATGTCGGCCACCGCGAACAGACGCTCGAGGGCAGACATCTTCTCGCCCTCGACCAGCTCGGGCTTGGGGCGCGCCCATACCTTCCCGGTTCCCACGCACCCGATCGGAGCAATCCAGGACCAGTCGAGGGTCTTGAGGTAGCCGACGCTCCAGAGACCCTCGAGAACGCCCGGGGTGCCGCTGTCACGGGGTTCGAGCGGGGGATCGACTACGTGGACGACCTCGCCGGTATCGACGGTCTCCATCCGCCATGCCGTACCGCGCGCAACCGCGCGGGCAGATCCGTCGGCGGTGGTTGCCCACAGCTCGGCGACGATCAATTCGATTCGGCGACCGGGGCGTTCGATCCACGACCGGACTTCGAGGTCGGCAATCGGAATGGGCCCGAGAATCTCGACGACGACGCGCGTCAGACGGGTTTCGTCGCGCGCACCGCACCGCTCGAGGGCTCGTACCAACAGCGCCGACGGGGGAGCACCGTGCTGCAGTGTCGGGCCCCAGATGCTGACAGTCGCCTGCGTGCTCGCGAACCGCTCGTGCCCTTCCTCCGTGGTTCCGAGGTAGCGGTAGTACGAACTGTCCGTCATGTTATGAATTCTCCTTTGCAGCAACAGGTTCGGTGCTCAGCAGGTCCGGCCAACCTGGATACGGCGGTGGTGTTCCGCCGAACGAGGGGCACAGTGACTTGTGATCGCACCAGTCGCACAGTTTGCCAGGCTTGGGTCTGAAGTCTCCGGTCGCACCTGCCGCGAGGATCGCCTTCCAAATGGCGGAGAGGGTCCGCTCGAATCGAATGAGCTCGTCGTGATCCGGGGCGTACGTCAGAATCGAGCCGGAGGCCAGATAGATCAGGCGCAGTTGCGCGGGAACGATTCCGCGAGTGCGCAGTAGTACGAGCGCGTAGAACTTCATCTGGAAGAGCGCTTTGGACTCGGTGAACTCGCGGGGTGCCTTTCCGGTCTTGTAGTCGACCACCCGCACCTCACCGGTCGGTGCAACGTCTATCCGGTCGACGAAGCCGCGGAGTCGAACGCCGTTCTCCAACTCGGTCTCGACGTAGACCTCGCACGCCTCGGCATCGAATCGAGTGGGATCTTCGAGCGTGTAGTACGTCGCGACGAGCTTGCCGACTTCGCCGAGAAACGCGTCCAGCTCGTCTTCCGGAATCAGATCAGCTGCCTCGGGCGACTCGGCACTGACACGTTCCCACGCGGGACGGACGAGTTCGGCTGCGCGATCGGGAACCCGGTGACCGGTCGGGAGTGCAAACAGCGCTTCCAAGGCCGCGTGGACGACGGTGCCTCTGACCTGGGCTCTGGTAGGTGTTTCCGGAATTCTGTCGACCGCTCGGAACCGGTAGAGCAGGGGGCATTGCTTGTAGTCACCCGCACGCGACGGAGAGAGCGCCGGCCGACTACGCGGGCGCTCCTGTGATGTTGCACCCGTTGGAGTGGGGGTTGGCAATTCGACAGAGCTCACACCTGGCAGGCTATGCGGTTGGTCCGACAACTCCGTCGGAGCCGGTGGCGAGGACACCGGAAACAAGCGAACAGGGATCATCTGCGCATGGCGAACGAGCTGCAACCAGAAGAAGTCACGACCGAAGTGGATGAGGTTGTGCAGTCCGCTGTCGCCGAGATTCCCGAACAAGAGCTTCCAGAAGCTGATCTCACTGCGCCGGGCAAGCGGCCGTCGGGGCCGTTTCGCGTCGGCGACCGAGTCCAGCTGACCGACGGCAAGGGACGCCACTACACGATCGTTCTCGAGGCGAACCGCGAGTACCACACCCACAAGGGCGGAATCGTTCACAACGATTTGATCGGCGCCGACGAGGGCAGCGTCGTCAAGTCGGTCAACGGCACGCCCTACCTCGCCCTGCGCCCGCTACTGGTCGACTACGTGCTGTCCATGCCGCGCGGCGCACAGGTCATCTACCCGAAGGACGCAGCTCAGATCGTCCACGAAGGCGACGTGTTTCCAGGAGCACGCGTGCTCGAAGCCGGAGCCGGCTCCGGCGCACTGACGTGTTCACTACTGCGTGCCGTCGGACCCGAGGGCAAGGTCATCTCCTACGAGGTCCGCGACGATCATGCCGAACACGCGGTTCGCAACGTCGAGACCTTCTTCGGTGAACGTCCGCCGAACTGGGAACTGACCATCGCCGATCTGGCAGAGTTCGATCCGGAAGCACACGGCGGCAAGGTCGATCGCGTCGTACTCGACATGCTGGCTCCATGGGACGTCTTGCCTGCCGTCTCGAAGGCGCTCGTGCCAGGCGGCGTGTTGATCGTCTACGTCGCGACCGTTACTCAACTCTCGAAGGTCGTCGAAGCGATGCGTGAGCAGGAATGCTGGACCGAGCCACGGTCGTGGGAATCGATCGTGCGCGGTTGGCACGTCGTCGGATTGGCGGTGCGTCCCGAGCATCGGATGCAGGGCCACACCGCGTTCCTCGTGAGCGCTCGTCGTCTGGCCGAAGGAACGGTCACCCCGAAGCCGCAGCGGCGCGCGGGCAAGGGCTCGAACACGGCAGCCAAGTAGTCATACGAAATCAACAAGAGCGGCGATCCGGATTCCGGATCGCCGCTCTTGTCGTAGCTGGAAGTTATGCGGTGCAGGAAGCGCGGCCCATTTCCAGGAGCACGCATGCCGAGGTGTCGGACAGCTTCCAGGAGCCGTCTTCGAGCTCCCAGGTCCACGGGGTGGCGGGTGCGGCGCCGTGCGGGCTGACGACGGCGACGTCTGCGGTTGCGGTCTGACCGTCGACCTTGACGTTGTCCACGTTGAACGTGATCGCGTAGGCCGGGTTACCGCCCAGCGCAGCACTCATCGTCTCGATGTTGGCCTGACGCTTGGTTCCGTCGACCACCAGAGCGGTCTTCTCCTCGATCGGCTTGGCCGGATCGATCAGAGCGACGAGCGAAGCGTTGAGCTCCTCGGCCGTCGGAGCCGTTGCGGCAGCGGCAGCTGACGTCGTGGCGGAAGCCGAGGCCTTGGCCGTGGTGCTCGAGGCGGCGACCGAAGTCGAGCTGGCAGCCGTCGAATCCTTGTTGTCGTCCGAGCTGCATGCGCCCATGGTCAGGACGGCAGCGACGGCACAAGCGCTGATGAGAGTCTTGCGGATGATCACAGCGTTACCTTTCGTTGTAAAGAGAGACAGGCGCTGTCTCCATCTTGTAGGCAAGGCTAACATGACCAAAATCTGGCTCGAGACCAGTCGGCACGGTCCGTACGCCGGTGTGAATTCGCACTCGCGCACCGTGTCTGGCGACACTTGGGGCCTTATGCCGGTAGCGTTGATGGATCGCACTGGGAGGAGACGCACATGAGCTCGACAGAGAACCCGGATTCGGTTGCGGCAGCAGAAGAACTCCACGCGCTACGAGTGGAAGCACAAGTACTGCGCCGACAACTTGCACAATCGCCGGAGCAGGTGCGTGAGCTGGAGTCGAAGGTGGACTCGCTGTCCATCCGAAACAGCAAGCTGATGGACACCCTCAAGGAGGCCCGTCAGCAGCTCATCGCACTTCGTGAAGAAGTCGACAGACTCGGTCAGCCGCCGAGCGGTTACGGAGTCCTTCTCTCGGTACACGAGGACAAGACCGTCGACGTGTTCACGTCGGGTCGCAAGATGCGATTGACGTGTTCACCGAACATCGACACGGACACCCTTGCCCTCGGACAGACGGTGCGCCTCAACGAGGCACTCACCATCGTCGAGGCGGGCACCTACGAGCAGGTCGGTGAGATCAGCACGCTCCGTGAGGTACTCGACGACGGCTTGCGCGCTCTGGTTGTCGGTCATGCCGACGAAGAGCGCATCGTCTGGCTCGCAGCGCCGTTGGCAGCCGTCTTCGCCGACCCCGAAGCCGACATCATCGCGTACGACGCCGATTCTCCGACCAGGAAACTGCGTCCGGGCGACTCGTTGCTCGTCGACACCAAGGCCGGGTACGCCTTCGAGCGCATCCCGAAGGCCGAGGTCGAAGATCTGGTTCTCGAAGAAGTTCCGGATGTTCACTACGACGACATCGGTGGTCTCGGGCGTCAGATCGAACAGATCCGTGATGCCGTCGAACTCCCGTTCCTCCACAAGGACCTGTTCCATGAGTACTCGCTGAGGCCGCCGAAGGGTGTACTGCTCTACGGTCCGCCTGGTTGCGGTAAGACGCTCATCGCCAAGGCCGTCGCCAACTCGTTGGCGAAGAAGATCGCCGAAGCTCGCGGTCAGGACAGCAAGGACGCCAAGTCCTACTTCCTGAACATCAAGGGCCCGGAACTTCTGAACAAGTTCGTCGGCGAAACCGAGCGTCACATCCGGATGATCTTCCAGCGTGCTCGTGAGAAGGCGTCCGAGGGGACGCCGGTGATCGTCTTCTTCGACGAGATGGACTCGATCTTCCGTACCCGTGGTTCGGGAGTCTCTTCCGACGTGGAGACAACGGTCGTCCCGCAGCTGCTCAGCGAGATCGACGGTGTGGAAGGGCTCGAGAACGTCATCGTCATCGGCGCTTCCAACCGTGAGGACATGATCGACCCGGCCATCCTGCGTCCGGGCAGACTGGACGTGAAGATCAAGATCGAGCGCCCCGACGCGGAATCCGCTCAGGACATCTTCTCGAAGTACCTGGTGGACGGTCTGCCGATCAATGCGGACGACCTCGCCGAGTTCGGTGGCGATCGCACCGCATGCTTGAAGGCGATGATCGTTCGCGTCGTCGATCGCATGTACGCGGAGAGCGAAGAGAATCGTTTCCTCGAGGTCACCTACGCCAACGGCGACAAGGAAGTTCTGTTCTTCAAGGACTTCAACTCGGGTGCGATGATCCAGAACATCGTCGACCGCGCCAAGAAGTACGCGATCAAGTCGGTACTCGACACCGGTGCTCCTGGCTTGCGTGTGCAGCACCTCTTCGATTCCATCGTCGACGAGTTCGCCGAGAACGAGGATCTGCCCAACACCACCAATCCTGATGACTGGGCACGTATTTCGGGCAAGAAGGGTGAGCGGATCGTCTACATCCGCACACTCGTCACCGGTAAGAACGCCAGTGCCAGCCGCGCGATCGACACAGAGTCGAACACGGGCCAGTACCTGTAGCGAAACGAACACCGATCGGGCCGGCCACTCCACGGGAGTCGTCGGCCCGATCTGTGCGTCGCTGCCGTTCCCTCCGTTGCGATTGGACCGGTCGGTCGCGCTGGTTTAGAGTCCCGCCGTGCAGATACATCTTCGACACAATCCGTCGTCCACTGTCGCTCGCTGCTACCTCGCGCCCGGCGAACCGCTGCGCGTGGAGAGCGGGGCAATGCTCGCGCATTCCGCAGGCGTAGTTCTCGAAGCGAAGGCGCAGGGCGGCGTCCTGCAGGGACTCAAGCGGTCGATGCTCAGTGGGGAGTCGTTTTTCGTCACGACGTATACCGCTCCGCCGCAAGGTGGTTGGGTCGACGTGACCGGCGTGCTTCCCGGCGATCTGATCCCACTGACCATCACGTCCGACCGCCCGTTCTTCCTCAACCGTGGAACCTGGTTGGCCAACTCCTACGGCGTGACCGTCGAGTCCAAGTGGGGAGGCATGTCCAACCTCTTCGGCGGTGAGGGTGGATTCGGTCTGCGGGCAAGTGGCGACGGTGAAGTAGTGCTGGCCGTCTACGGCGCGATCGACGTCATCGACTTGCAGCCAGGCGAGACGGTCACGATCGATACCGGTCACGTGGTCGCCTACGACCTCGGGATGAACTTCAACATGCGGCGCGCCGTTCAGGGGCGCACCATTCAGTCGATGAAGTCCGGTGAAGGGTTTGTCTTCGACTTCACCGGCCCAGGACGCGTTCTCGCGCAGACCCGCAACCCCAGCGCGTTTGCAGCTTGGCTCTCAGCGATCACCCCGGGCTGATCACGGTCGCAGCAGTGTTCAGTCCCAGCGGTGTTCAACTCCAGCGGTGTTCAGCTCCAGCAATAGTCGGCCAGCAGCGCGCGTGAGTCCGGAACGAACGGCCACGACGGGTCCTGCAGGTGGGCGCCGAGTTCTTTCGGCGTCCACCACCAACCTTCGGCGATCTCGCTGGGTTGATGTGCCATCGGCCCGTCGTATCTGAGTTCGAACGCAAACAGGTGACAGCGCAACGGAGAGTTGTTCCACTCGCCGTCCCAGGAGATTCGAGCGATCTCCGTCAGTTGGAGTGGCTGATCTGCTGTTCCGAAGATTCCGAGTTCTTCACCGACTTCACGGATCGCGGTTTCCTGCGGCGTCTCACCTGGATCAACGACACCTCCGGCAAGACAGTCGTGATAGCCACCGAACACCGCTTTCGTGTCGGTTCGGCGATGGACGTAGATGCGGGAGCCGTCCCCGGTGCGAACCAGGACGCCCGCACTCGCGTGCCAGAGCCCACCCGAGTAGACGACGGAACGTGGTGCTCGGCCGATCGGATTACCCGTCCGGTCGTACACGGCGACTACCTCGTCCGCGGGATTCAGGTCTGCGGTGAGAGGTTGGTGCATTCCTCCAACTGTGCCACGCCTGTGGGTGCCGCGCCGCAATCACATAGGCTCTTGTGTCATGCAGCGGATCATCGGTGTCGAGGTCGAATACGGAATATCTTCACCCAGTGAGCCGTCGGCGAATCCGATTCTCACTTCAACCCAGGCGGTGCTTGCCTACGCCGCCGCAGCGGGCGTGCCACGGGCCAAGCGCACACGCTGGGATTACGAGGTCGAATCTCCGCTGCGAGATGCCCGAGGCTTCGATCTGGGGCGAATGAGCGGTCCCGCACCGGTCATCGACGCGGACGAGATCGGCGCCGCGAACATGATTCTCACCAACGGGGCACGGTTGTACGTCGACCACGCCCATCCGGAGTATTCGGCCCCCGAGGTCGCCGACCCGCTCGATGCCGTGATCTGGGACAAGGCCGGCGAACGAGTGATGGAGGCAGCTGCGCGGCACGCCTCCAGCGTGCCGGGTGCCCCACGGTTGCAGTTGTACAAGAACAACGTCGACGGCAAGGGTGCGTCGTACGGCACGCACGAGAACTACCTCTGCTCGCGTGACACCCCGTTCGCCTCGATCGTGACCGGCTTGACGCCGTTCTTCGCGTCCAGGCAGGTGATCTGCGGTTCCGGTCGTGTGGGTCTCGGTCAGTCCGGCGACGAGGCCGGATTCCAGCTTTCGCAGCGATCCGACTACATCGAGGTCGAAGTAGGCCTCGAGACCACGCTCAAGCGCGGAATCATCAACACCCGCGACGAACCGCACGCGGATGCGGACAAGTACCGCCGGCTGCACGTCATCATCGGTGACGCGAACCTCGCGGAGATGTCGACCTACCTCAAGGTGGGAACAACCGCGCTGGTACTCGACCTGATCGAGGCGGGCGTCGACCTCACCGATCTGCAACTGGCGCGTCCGGTCACCGCCGTCCACCACATCAGCCACGACCCCACCCTTCGCAAGACCGTTGCGCTGGCCGACGGTCGTGAACTGACGGGGCTTGCGCTGCAACGTATTTACCTCGAACGTGTCTCGAAGTTCCTCGATCGCGAGGCGGATCGTGATCCGCGAGCGGACGATATCGTCGCCAAGTGGGCGATGGTTCTCGATCTTCTCGAGCGCGATCCCATGGAGTGCGCGAACATCCTCGACTGGCCGGCCAAACTGCGCCTGCTCGAAGGTTTCCGCAATCGTGAGGGACTCGCGTGGTCGGCTCCGCGATTGCATCTGGTGGATCTGCAGTACTCCGACGTGCGACTCGACAAGGGCCTCTACAACCGTCTGGTTGCTCGCGGCTCCATGGAGCGGCTTGTCACCGAACAGCAGGTTCTCGACGCGGTCACGAACCCTCCCACCGACACTCGCGCATACTTCCGTGGCGAGTGCTTGCGCCGATTCGGTGCCGATATCGCGGCTGCGAGCTGGGATTCGGTCATCTTCGATCTCGGCGGCGAGTCGTTGATCCGCATCCCCACCCTAGAGCCGCTTCGAGGTACCAAAGCGCACGTCGGAGCGTTGCTCGACTCCGTTGACAGCGCCGCGGAATTGGTAGATCAGCTCACTCACTGAAACAGCCGATGCGGCTCGCCGTCGCGTCTCTCCACACCTGACGGTGCCGCTCGGTAGGGTGAAGGTCCGAGCGGGATCAGTTACCGACTCTGCTGGGCCGAACAGGATGCTCGCGAGAGCTCCCTTCACACAAGGAGGTCGACGGCGATGGCTCAAGAACAGACGCAGCGTGCCGGTGGCGGCGAAGACGACGAAACCACTGGTGGCGACGGCAGTGCCGGCCAGGAACGTCGTGAGAAGCTCGCTGCAGAAACCGACGACCTGCTCGACGAGATCGACGACGTGTTGGAAGAGAACGCCGAGGACTTCGTCCGTGCCTATGTCCAGAAGGGCGGCCAGTGACGGTGGATCGCGCGCCCCGGATCACCGACGGGGACACACGGTTGAGCTTCGGCTCGAATCTGTCGTCATTCTCGGAATACCTTCGGGTGCATGCACCGGAGCATCTTCCGCAGAACCGCTTCGCCGACACAGGAGGTGTTGTCATGGGCGGGGGAGACGTAGCTCCGCACGGCACCACCATCGTCGCGATCAGCTATGCGGGTGGTGTTCTGCTCGCGGGTGATCGCCGAGCGACGATGGGCAACCTCATCGCCAGCCGTGACGTGCAGAAGGTGTACGTCACGGACGACTACTCGGCTGCGGGTATCGCCGGTACGGCCGGGATCGCAATCGAACTGGTCCGGCTCTTCGCGGTCGAGCTCGAACATTACGAGAAGATCGAAGGCGTCCCACTCACGTTCGACGGCAAGGCCAATCGACTTTCGTCGATGGTTCGAGGAAATCTCGGAGCAGCGATGCAAGGTTTGGCGGTCGTGCCATTGCTCGTGGGTTACGACCTGGACGCGGTCGATCCGTCGAGGGCAGGCCGCATCGTCTCCTACGACGTCGTCGGTGGGCGATACGAGGAGCGCGCGGGCTATCACGCAGTCGGATCCGGTTCCCTGTTCGCGAAATCGGCGCTCAAGAAGCTGTATTCCCCGGGAATCGACGAGGACACCGCGCTTCGGTTCGCAGTCGAGGCGCTGTACGACGCGGCAGATGACGATTCGGCTACCGGTGGTCCTGATCTGACGCGCGGGATCTATCCGACAGCGGTCACCATCACCTCGGCCGGTGCCGTGGAGTTGTCGACGGCCAAGGCTGCCGAGATCGCAAGGGAGATCGTCGCGGCTCGTACTGCGACAGCGAGTCCGGAAGGGGAGGCTGCGCTATGACGATGCCGTACTACGCATCAGCCGAACAGATCATGCGCGATCGTTCGGAATTGGCGCGCAAGGGAATTGCCCGCGGACGCAGCGTCGTCGTTCTCACCTACCGCGACGGAGTGCTCTTTGTCGCCGAGAACCCGTCGAGGGCGCTGCACAAGGTCAGTGAACTGTACGACCGTCTCGGATTTGCGGCAGTGGGCAAGTACAACGAGTTCGAGAATCTGCGCCGCGCGGGCATCGTCCACGCCGACATGCGTGGGTACTCGTACGACCGTCGGGACGTCACGGGGCGTTCCCTCGCCAATGCGTACGCACAGACCTTGGGAACGATCTTCACCGAGCAGCCCAAGCCGTACGAGGTCGAGATCTGCGTTGCCGAGATCGGCCGTTTCGGGAGTAGTACGCCGGCTCAGCTCTACCGGATCACGTACGACGGTTCCATCGCGGACGAGCAGGAATTCGTGGTCATGGGCGGTACAACCGAACCGATCGTGACGGCGATGCGCGAGTCCTACCAGCGAGACCTCGACCTCGAATCCGCGGTGCGGCTCGCGGTTGGGGCGCTTCAAAAGGGCGGTCCGGCGCCGGCCGGAACCACTGAGGCGGAACCGCGAACACTCGATGTGAGTGCACTCGAGGTTGCCGTTCTCGACAGCAACCGTCCACGCCGTGCGTTCAAAAGAATCGCTGGTTCGTCATTGGAAGAGATGCTTCCAACTCCGGCAGCAACTGAGGACGCGCCGCCGGCAAACGGCGACGCACCCTCGTAGTTGCTGCGTCGGTCTGGGAGTTACTGCAGGTCTGGAGTTACTGAGTGATTCTGTAGACGGCCACCGCGCCCGGTTCGGTGTCGAAATCGAACCGGCGCGCGTCTGCCACCACTTCACCGTCGGTGGCGATGGCGACCGGTGAATCGGCCACTCGAACCGACATCGAGGACACGAGTTCGCGAACGTAGACCCGCGAGCTGCCCAATGTTCCTGTGGCAGCAGCAAACAGCAGGCGTGAACGCGAGAACTTCTTGTCCGCGCGCAAGTAGCGGACGTCGAGCAGTCCACGGTTCATCTCCGGACGCGACATCGGCACCTGATCAGCGGGGGAGTATCGCCCGTTTCCGACGAACAGCATCCAGATGGTGGTCCGCTTCCCGTCGATGGTGACAGTCGTCGGCTCTGCCGCTGCGAGAACCCGGATCATTGCAGCACCAGCGGCCGGCCACTTACCGAAACGCGGTTCCCACTTTTCCCTCAGACGCACAGCGTCCGGGTATCCGCCCAGGCTGGCTGTGTTGAGAAACCGTGCAGTCACTCCGGAATCCGTGCGCACCACCGCGTGGTCGACAAATGCCGCCTGACCGGACTCGACTGCCTGTGCGGTCTCCTCGACATTCACCGCCCCGACGTCGCGGGCGAAATGGTTCAACGTTCCGCCGGGAAATACCGCAAGTGGTAGCTCGTGCTTTGTCGCCGCGGTCGCGACCGTGACCACTGTTCCGTCGCCGCCGCATACTCCTAACGCTTTCGGCGAGAGTTCGGGGATCTTGGCATCGATCTGCATGTCGAAGTCGATGTCCGCGTCGAACTCGTAGACGATGGCCTCCGGTAGCAGTTCTCGAATCGATTCCACGATCCCGTCGTCCTCGGAGCCTGAACCAGGATTGGTGAAGACCAACAAGCCTTCTCCGCGCGCGAGCGCGGGAACCACACACTCGGGTCCGAGTTCGGCGGGTTCTTCGTCTCGCACCGCCCACCAACGACGCGTGCCGGCAGCGATTGCGCCGCCGACCGCGAGGCCTGCGAAGACGTCGGACGGCCAGTGCACTCCGTTGTGAACGCGTGAGTACGCCACTGCTGCGGCCAGTGGTGCGAGTGCGGCGCCCGCCGCCGGGGACTCCATGGCCACTGCCGCGGTGAATGCCGCGGCCGAAGACGAATGCCCGGAGGGGAACGAGGACGACGTCGGAATGTCGACGCCTCGCTTCGGGCTCAGCCAGACACGCGCCGGTGGGCGCCGCCGAGGGAAGAGGGGCTTGAGTATGCCGTTTGCCAGCGCGCTCGAACCTGCCAGCGCGAGCATCCCACGTGCCGCTGCCCTCCTGGGGCGGCCACCGATCATCGCGAGCAAGGCTGCGACAACCATCCACAAAACGCCGTGATCGGCAGCTCTGGAGAGAAACCGCATGGTCGGGTCGAGCACGGAAGGGCGCAGTGCTCCAGTGCTTTCCATGACTTTGACGTCGCTTCGGACAACTTTTCGGCGAATAAGGCTCACACCGTCACACTATGCCGCCGCCCGACGTTGTCGAGTCGTGACTTACGACGCGATCGAAGTACACGGGTGAACCTCGCATTCTGGTTGTAGTGTCGAAGTGTGCAGAGACGAATCATGGGTATCGAGACGGAATTCGGCGTTACCTGCACCTTTCACGGGCACAGGCGACTGAGCCCCGACGAGGTTGCTCGTTACCTCTTCCGTCGTGTCGTGTCGTGGGGTCGCAGCTCCAATGTCTTCCTCCGTAACGGAGCCCGCTTGTACCTGGATGTGGGTTCGCACCCGGAGTACGCGACCGCAGAGTGCGACAGCCTCATCCAGTTGGTCAATCACGACCGTGCCGGTGAGCGAGTGCTCGAAGAACTGCTGATCGACGCCGAGGCGAGACTCGCCGAGGAGGGGATCGGCGGCGACATCTACCTCTTCAAGAACAACACCGACTCGGCCGGAAACTCGTACGGATGCCACGAAAACTTTCTCGTCGCGCGCGCCGGTGAGTTCTCCCGCATTTCGGATGTCTTGTTGCCGTTCCTCGTCACGCGCCAGTTGATCTGCGGCGCCGGCAAGGTGCTGCAGACACCCAAGGCCGCGACGTTCTGCCTCTCGCAGCGCGCGGAACACATCTGGGAAGGTGTCTCGTCGGCGACCACTCGCTCGCGTCCGATCATCAACACCCGCGACGAACCGCATGCCGACGCCGAGAAGTACCGCCGACTGCACGTGATCGTCGGCGATTCGAACATGGCCGAAACAACGACGATGCTCAAGGTCGGTTCTGCAGCACTCGTGCTCGAGATGATCGAAGCCGGGGTTTCGTTCCGCGATTTCGCTTTGGACAACCCGATTCGTGCCATCCGCGAGGTCAGCCACGACGTGACAGGTAAAAAGCCTGTCCGCCTAGCTGGTGGTCGTCAGGCCAGTGCCCTCGACATTCAACGCGAATACCACGCCAAGGCAGTCGAACACCTGCGTAACCGCGAACCGGACCCGCAGGTCGAGCAGGTAGTCGACCTGTGGGGTCGCACCCTCGATGCCGTCGAAGCTCAGGATTTTGCGAAGGTCGACACGGAGATCGACTGGGTCATCAAGCGCAAGCTGTTCCAGCGTTATCAGGACCGTCACGGTTTCGACCTGTCCGATCCCAAGATCGCGCAGCTCGACTTGGCGTACCACGACATCAAACGCGGCCGGGGAGTCTTCGACGTGCTGCAGCGCAAGGGCTTGGTCAAGCGGGTCACCGAGGACGAGACGATCGACGACGCCGTCGAGAATCCGCCGCAGACCACGCGCGCCAAATTGCGAGGCGACTTCATCACTGCAGCCCAGGCCGCAGGCAGGGACTTCACGGTCGACTGGGTTCACCTCAAGCTCAACGATCAGGCGCAGAGAACGGTGCTGTGCAAGGATCCGTTCCGTTCCGTCGACGAGCGTGTCGAGCGTTTGATCGCTTCGATGTAGGTCACCCATTTTCACGATTTACAACACGGCAGGTCTGTTTTGCGGCGACGCGCCGGGCACGAAAGTGTCCGGCGCGCGTTCGGTTATCGGATAGCCACTAGGATTTCGGCGTGGCGACATCAAAAATCGAGCGGTTGATGAACCTGGTGATCGCATTGCTGTCCACCAGACAGTTCCTCACGGCAGAGAAAATCCGCGACAGTGTGGCCGGGTACAACGATTCCGCGAACTACGAAGCGTTCAGTCGCATGTTCGAACGCGACAAGAACGAACTTCGTGACCTGGGTGTCCCGTTGGAAACCGGTCTGGCAGGACGGTTCTCGACGGTCGAGGGTTATCGGATCAATCGCAATGCCTATGAGCTTCCGGACGTTGACCTCACCAGCGAGGAATCTGCTGCGGTTGCTGTCGCCGTGCAGTTGTGGGAGTCGCCGGAACTGATTTCGGCAGCCCAGAGTGCACTACTCAAACTCCGAGCGGCCGGCGTCCAGGTCGACTCAGAAGTCAGTGCCGCGCCGGTCACGGCGATTCCCGCGCGCACCCGGGGTTCGGAGCCCGCGCTCGGCAAGCTGCTTGCAGCCGTCGACGCCGGCCGAGCAGTTCATTTTCAGCACCGCGGCGCATTGAACGAACCGTTCACCGAGCGCACCGTCGAGCCGTGGGGCGTCGTCACCCACAACGGCAAGTGGTATCTGGTCGGGCACGACGTCGACCGTGATGCGGTGAGGACCTTCCGGCTCTCCCGGATCGGTGACGACGTCAGGGAGTTCGGCCCGGCCGGTTCGGTTCACAAACCCGAAGGTGTTGATCTTCGCGAGGTCGTCGACCGCGTGACCGGATCGGGAGTCGTCACCGGAACCGCCACGGTCTGGGTCGCAGACGGCCGCGCACATGAGCTTCGGCGGCTTGCGACGTCGTCGTCCGATCGGCGGCTGACCGATCGTGATGGCAGCGTGCTGGCCATTCCCGTCCGATCCTGGGAATGGACCGCTCGGTTGATCGCCGGTCACGGTTTGGATGCACTGGTGTTGGACCCACCGGATTTGCGTGCTGAGGTCGTCGCGAAGCTTCGCGCCGCCGCGGCGAGCCCGGCCACCAGCAATGACGGACAGGGGGACAACTGATGAGCAATCGACTGTCATCGCGGTTGGCACGGCTGCTCAACCTCGTGCCGTACTTCATCGCGAATCCGGGTATCAGTCCCGCCGAGGCCGCCGAGGAACTCGGCGTCAGCACGACTCAACTGATGACCGATCTGAATCAGCTGTGGGTGTGCGGACTGCCCGGGTACGGTCCCGGCGATCTCATCGACCTGTCCTTCTCCGAGGAAAGTATCGAGGTCACGTTCTCGGCCGGGATCGATCGCCCGCTACGCCTCACCTCTACCGAAGCGACGGCATTGCTGATCGCCCTTCGGTCGTTGGTGGAAATGCCGGGCATGGTCGATCCGTCGTCGGCCCAGCGCGCTATCGCGAAGATCGAGGACGCAGCAGGCTCGGCCGCGGCACGAGTTATCGGTCAGGACCGGGATACATCGCCGGCGCCGGACATCGCCGAAAACCCGATCGCCGCGACGGTCAGAGCCGCGCTGGCAGACAAGACCGCCCTGCGATTGACGTATTACTCGGCCTCGCGTGACGCGGTCTCCGAGCGCATCGTCGATCCCGTTCGTATCGTGTTGGTCGACAACTACAGCTACCTCCAGGCCTGGTGCCGTCAGGCCGAGGGTCTGCGGTTGTTCCGATTCGATCGGATCGATGCCGCCGTCCAACTCGACGAGCCAGCCGACCCGCCGCCGCAGGCCCTCGAGGAGGATTCGAATCTCGAGTTGTTCAGCGGCGACGGTTCCCTTCCGGAAGCACGGTTGTTCATCACCAAAGAGTGGGTGTGGATGCTCGACTACTACCCGATGGACGTCGAGCACGTGAACGGTGACGGGTCGGTCGAGGCGACGATGAGTTTCGGAACACTCGAATGGATGGCAAGGCTGGTGTTGGGATTCGGTGAGGGAGTTCGGGTCCTTCATCCGCCGGAACTAGTCTCCGAAGTCCACGATCGGGCCGTTGCGGCACTCGACGCCTACGACGTAATCGGTTCGTAAAAGTTGGGGAAACTGCGCGTTCAGTGGGTTCGCAGGAAACAAACAGGTAAAAGGTAGCTGAAGTAAGTGCTTTGACACCTCCGAGCGCCGGTTGTGTCCGGTAGCATCGAGGAATCTGATCATGGGAGGTCGTTATGGGTGCAATGCAGCCGATGCATTGGCTGATTGTCGCTGTTGTCGTCGTAATTCTGTTCGGGTCGAAGAAGCTTCCCGATGCAGCACGCGGTCTGGGTCGTTCACTCCGCATCTTCAAGAGCGAAGTCAAGGAAATGCAGAACGACGATGCGGCGCCCGCAAGCGCGCCGGTCGCACAGCCTGCTCCGGCACAGTTGCCGACGGCCAACACCGCGGTGGTCGCAAACGGTGCAGCAGCACCTGTTGCGCAGCCGACCGAAGTCAAGCCGCTCTAGTACACACTGCGTTCTAGCCGGGGTGAAATATTCGTTCACCCCGGTTGTCTGCTGACCAAGACCAGGATGCACAGTGCGTATTCCGTTAGATCCGCGTAACCGCAAGCGGAAGGTCAACCCAGACGGCACCATGTCGTTGGTCGACCACCTGTACGAATTGCGGACTCGTTTGTTGTTCGCATTCCTCGGCGTGATCATCACCACGGCGTTCGGCTTCTTCTGGTACTCACACTCGATACTCGGTCTCGAGAGTCTGGGCGATCTGCTTCGTGGACCGTACTGCGAGCTTCCGTCCGAGAGTCGCGCCAACCTCAGCACCGACGACGCGTGCCGATTGCTGGCGACCGGGCCGTTCGAGCAGTTCATGCTGCGATTCAAAGTGGCGCTCACCGCCGGCATCGTTCTTGCTTGCCCGGTGTGGCTTTACCAATTGTGGGCATTCATCACCCCGGGGCTCTACGCCAAAGAACGTCGATACGCGGTCGGATTCGTCACCGCCGGTGCCGCTCTCTTCATTCTCGGCGCGATCCTGGCGTACCTCGTCGTGGCGAAGGCTTTGCACTTCCTCCTGACCATCGGTGACAACGTCCAGATCACCGCGCTCAGTGGTTCGGAGTACTTCGGCTTCATCATCAATCTGCTGCTCATCTTCGGTGTCAGCTTCGAAATTCCACTGCTCGTCGTCGTGCTGAACTTTGCCGGCATTCTGACGTACGAGCGTTTGAAGGCCTGGCGTCGAGGATTGATCTTCGGGCTTTTCGTATTTGCTGCAGTCGCCACGCCGGGTTCGGATCCGTTCTCGATGCTGGCGCTCGCGCTGGCCCTGACGCTTCTCTTCGAGGTCGCTGTTCAGATCGCTCGCCTCAACGACAAACGTAAGGCCAAGCGAGCCGGTGAAGACTGGGGCGCACTGTCCGACGAGGAAGCTTCCTCCATCTCGTCTCCGTCCGATCTGAACGAGGCTTTCGACAATCCGACCAAACCCAAGGCCGAATCGAGTGGATTGTTCGGACGTAAGTCCAAGTCCAAGGCTCCGGTTGCGGAGAAATCCGACACCGGCGGCGACAACGCGCCCGGTCAGGATTTCACTGACACCCTCTGAGCGCCGTGCCACCACGTCGGCGGCGTGTGAAACCCTGACGAGGTGGTTATGAACAAGAGTGAACTGAGCACGTTTGCGTCCAGCCTGAAGTTCGAACTCGATCCATTCCAGGTGAAGGCATGCGTTGCGCTCGAAGCGGGCCACGGAGTCCTTGTCTGCGCGCCGACCGGTGCAGGCAAGACCGTGGTCGGCGAGTTCGCTGTCCACCTGGCTCTCGCGGCGGGCCGCAAGTGTTTCTACACGACGCCGATCAAGGCGTTGAGTAATCAGAAGTACGCAGAACTCGTCGAGCGGTACGGCCCGAGCGAGGTCGGCCTGCTGACGGGTGATTCGAGTATCAACTCCGACGCACCGGTGGTCGTCATGACCACTGAAGTCCTGCGGAACATGCTCTACGCAAATTCCGAGGCACTGCGCGGGCTTTCGCACGTAGTCATGGACGAAGTGCACTACTTGGCGGACCGGTTCCGTGGTGCGGTGTGGGAGGAAGTGATCCTGCACCTGTCCGAGGATGTTCGGCTGGTGAGTTTGTCGGCGACCGTGAGCAATGCCGAAGAATTCGGTTCCTGGATGGAAACCGTCCGCGGCGACACCACCGTGGTCGTCGACGAGACGCGGCCGATCCCGCTGTGGCAGCACATCATGGTCGGTCGACGGATCTTCGATCTCTTCGACAGCCGCAGTCATCCTGCGGCTGGGCCGAAGACCGTGCTCGTCGATCAGGATCTGGTTCGCCACGTCAAGCAGCGTCAGGCTCTCGAACGCGTCGAGAGCTGGCAGCCGCGTGGCCGCGGGCGTCGTGGCAGCTACCAGAGTTCCAACGATTTCCGACCCTTGCCACGACCTGACGTCATCGCGCAGCTGGACCAGTCCGGACTGCTCCCGGCGATCACCTTCATCTTCAGCCGCGCCGGTTGTGATGCGGCTCTTGCACAGTGCCTGCGGTCCCGACTGGATCTGACTTCGCCGGAGCAGGTTCGCGAGATCGACACCATCATCGAGAAACACACCGGGGAACTACCCGAGGAGGATCTCGAAGTTCTCGGATATCGGGACTGGTGCAAGGCACTGCGACGCGGACTGGCCTCTCACCATGCCGGCATGTTGCCGGCATTTCGCCAGACAGTCGAGGAACTGTTCGTCAAAGGTCTCGTGCGCGCGGTCTTCGCGACCGAGACGCTGGCCCTCGGCATCAACATGCCGGCACGCACGGTGGTCCTCGAACGTCTGGTCAAGTACAACGGTGAATCGCATGCCGAACTGACACCGGGGGAGTACACGCAGCTGACCGGTCGGGCAGGCCGACGCGGCATCGACGTCGAAGGGCACGCTGTGGTCCTGTGGCAGCCCGGGGTCGAGCCCACGGATGTCGCCGGCTTGGCGTCGACCCGGACTTTCCCGCTCCGCAGTTCGTTCCGCCCCTCGTACAACATGTCGATCAACCTCGTCGAACGCATGGGCGCGGCCGATTCACGGAAGCTGCTCGAGCGTTCCTTCGCACAGTTCCAAGCGGATCGCTCGGTGGTCGGCCTGGTGCGTGGCATCGAGCGAAACGAAGAAGCACTGAAGGGTTTGCAGGAGAAACTCGGCGGTGCGGACGGCGAATACTTCGAATACGCGTCGTTGCGTGAGCGGCTCAGTGCGCGCGAGCGCGCGCTCGAACGTAAGGGCCGCGAAGATCGACGCGGAGATGCGGTGGAGTCCCTCCGTGCACTCGCCCGCGGTGACGTGATCGCAATTCCCATCGGTCGTCATTCCGGGGTGGCAGTGGTCCTCGTCCCGGACAACGATCCGAAGGACCCGCGTCCGCTGGTTCTGACTGCCGATCAGTGGGCCGGCCGACTCTCCTCGGGTGATTTCCCGGAAGCAGCCGACGTTCTGGGAAAGATGCGCCTGCCCAAGCATGTCGATCACCACACCGCAAGGATCCGGCGCGATCTGGCCTCGGCATTGCGTAGTACCGGGATCAGTGCTCCCCGGCGGAAGAAGCGCCACAAGGCGGGCGCGTCCGAAGACGCCGAGGTCGCTACTTTGCGACGCGCTATTCGCTCGCATCCGTGCCACAGCTGGCCCGATCGTGAACATCTGAGCCGGATCGGTGAGCGCTACAACCGGCTGGCCCGGGAAACGCAGTCGATGAGGGAAAAGGCAGCGGCCACGACCAACTCGTTGGCGCGGACGTTCGACCGCATCATTGCGCTACTCAAAGAGCGTGAATACATGACTGCCGAAGCAGCGCCCGAAGTCACCGAATCCGGACGACGACTCAGCCGCATCTACTCGGAAAGCGACCTTCTGGTCGCCGAGTGCCTGCGGACCGGGGCGTGGACAGGTCTCAGCCCGGCCGAGTTGGCGGCCGTCGTCTCCTCGGTGGTCTACGAATCACGTCGGGACGGCGACACCGTTGATCGGGTGCCGACAGCGGCGCTTCGTCACGCCCTCAACGACACTCAACGATTGTGGAGCGAACTGCGGTCGGACGAGATTCGTCACAAGCTGCCGCCGACGCGGGAACCGGATCTCGGATTCGTCACCGCCGTTTATCACTGGGCGAGTGAGAACTCGCTTGTCGACGCACTGATCGCGGCCGGAGTGCAGGGCCGTGCGCTGTCTGCGGGTGACTTTGTACGTTGGTGTCGTCAGGTGATCGATCTCCTCGATCAGGTCCGCCTGACATCGACGGATGCCGACGTCGCGAAGACTGCGGCGCGGGCGGTAGCTGCAATTCGTCGCGGGGTAGTTGCTGTCGACGCAGCATGACCGCAACTATGTGGTTTGATTCGCAGACTGGTATTTCGAGTGGGAGGCGAACATGAGCGGGCCTTACGGACCGAACGATCCGAATCGGCAATGGGGTCCTGGTGATCAGCAGCAGCCGAACGAGCAGCAGTGGGGGCAGAATCCTCAGCAGCCGGGCGGTCAGCAGCAGCCTGGTCAGCAGCCCGGCCAGCAGCAGCCGTGGGGTCAGCCTGGTCAAACACCGCAGCCCGGTCAACAACCCGGCCAGCAACAGCCGTGGGGACAACCTGCCTACGGCCAGCCCGGGCAGCCTGGTGGTCAGCCTGCGTACGGTCAGCCGCAGCAACCTGGACAAGGACAACCCGGCCAGCAACAGCCGTGGGGACAACCCCAGCAGCAGCCTCCCGCTCAGCCGTGGGGTCAGCCCGGGCAACAGCAGGCACCTGACGCAACCCAGGCCTGGGGTCAGCCGCCTGCTGCCGCACCTCAGCAGGCATGGGGCGCCGCCGCTCCCGGCCAAGCGCCGGGACAGCAGAATCAGTGGAACCAGGCTCAGCCGTTCCCGAGTCCCGGTGCGCCCGGAAACCAGTCGGGTAAGTCGAAGAAGCCCTTGATCTTCGGTGCGATCGGTGTTCTCGTCGTTCTTGCTGCTGTCGTGGTGGCCCTGGTGTTCGGTGTCTTCGGCAAGAACACACTCGATCAGAGCGCAGCTCAGGCCGGCGTCGAGAAGATCGTCACCGAGTCCTACGGGGCAAAGAACGTGAGCAACGTTCAGTGCCCCGCGGACCAGGAAGTCAAGTCAGGCAACAAGTTCACCTGCACGCTTTCGATCGCGGGTGTGAAGTCGAACGTGACTGTGACTTTTGTCGACGACAACGGCACGTACGAGGTCAGCCGCCCGAGCTGACGCTCTACTGGTCGGAACGGCCTGCCGCCGCAGCCGCGAGCGCGGCGGCAAGCCGTCCGGCCGAGCGCTCGATGTTCAGCGAGGCCGCCACTTCCTCGAAGCGTGCGGGATCGGCAGGGGTCGCCGGGAGTTGGTCGTCCTTCGAGAACTGAACGTCCGCGTCGCGAACCACTCGTACTACCGGCAACGCAGCATCAAGGTAAGCGATGGCCTCTGGTGAGGTGAGTTTTGCGCGAATTCCCTTGGCCATGTCGGATTCCGGATCAGCTGCGGCCGCGCGAAGTCCGGCCAACGAGCCGTAGCGCAGCATCAGCGTCGACGCAGTCTTCTCACCGACACCCTTGATGCCGGGTAGACCGTCGGAGGCGTCTCCGCGCAGTACCGCGAGTTCGGCGTATGCCTCGCCCGCACGGTCACCGGGTACTCCGTACTTCTCGGCAACCTCGACCGGTCCGAAGAGTTCTGCCTTGGACAAGCCACGGCCCACGTAGAGGACACGAACGGGCACGTACTCGTCGGTGACGACCTGCAGAAGGTCTCGGTCACCACTGACGACGACGGTGAGATCTTCGCGCTCGGTGGCGGCAAGCGTTCCCAGCACGTCGTCGGCTTCGAGTCCGACGGCACCCGCCGTCGCGATTCCTGCTGCTGCGAGCACGTCCATGATCATGTCGACCTGAGGCGTCAACGTGTCCGGAACTTCTTCGGACGAACCGTCAGAGCCTTCTTCGACGCGATGCGCTTTGTACGTCGGGACTGCATCGACGCGGAACTGCGGTCGCCAATCCAAGTCCAGGCACACCGCGAGACGACTCGGCTGGTGTTTGGTGATCAGGGAAGCCACCATGTCGGTGAAACCGCGCACGGCGTTGACAGGTCTTCCGTCGGGGTCGACGAATGACTCGGGCAGCGCGTAGAACGCACGAAACCACAGGCTGGCACCGTCGAGGAGAAGCAATGGCCCACTCATGGTCACCATCCTGCCAGTCGGCACTAACCTGTAAGCCATGACGTCTCCAGCCGAACAGGATTCCCGATTCTCCAGCGCCGTGTACGGCGCACGTATCGCTCGCGCCGCGGAGTTGGCTCGATCAGCAGGACTCGACGGTCTGGTGGTGACTCCAGGCCCGGATCTGCGGTACCTGACGGGTTCTCGGGCCGACTCCTTCGAGCGCTTGACCGCGTTGGTCATCGCTGCGGACACGGCGAAGGCGTCTGTCGTGCTTCCTCGCTTGGAGTTGGCGTCGTTGAAGGAATCGGCGGTGGGCGATCTCGGGCTGACCGTGCTCGACTGGGTCGACGGTGTCGACCCGTATGCGATTGTGGCGGCGCAACTCCCGACCGGCGCCAAAGTTGCCGTGACGGATGCGATGCCTGCATTGCACCTGATCCCGCTCGCAGACACCTTGGGCGCGTTGCCGATCCTCGCTACCGGCGTCTTGCGTGAATTGCGGATGGTCAAGGACGACGCCGAGATCGAGGCGTTGCGACGGGCCGGTGCGGCGATCGACCGTGTTCACGCCCGCATGGCCGAGTTCTTGATCGTCGGCCGTACGGAAGCCGAAGTGGGCGAGGCGATTTCGGAGGCGATTCTCGAAGAGGGGCACACCGAGGCCGCGTTTGTGATCGTCGGATCAGGCCCGCACGGCGCCGATCCGCACCACGAGGTTTCGGACCGGGTGATCGAGAGCGGCGATGTCGTCGTGATCGACATCGGCGGACCGGTCGAGCCCGGCTACAACTCGGATTCCACCCGCACGTACAGCATGGGACAGCCGTCCGCCGAGGTATCAGCGCAGTTCGCGGTACTCGAAGCGGCACAGCAGGCTGCCATCGATTCGGTGCGGCCAGGAGTATCCGCAGAATCCGTCGACGTTGCCGCCCGCGAAGTGCTTGCCGCACAAGGTCTTGCGGAGGTCTTCGTTCACCGCACCGGTCACGGTATCGGGCTGTCCGTGCACGAGGAGCCGTACATCGTCGAGGGCAACACCATCGAACTCGTCGAAGGTATGGCCTTCAGCATCGAACCGGGAATCTACTTCCGCGGCAGTTGGGGTGCCCGTATCGAGGACATCGTTGTCGTGACCGCGGACGGTTGCGAGTCGTTCAACAACCGTCCGCACGGCCTGACTGTCCTCGGCTGATCAGCTTTCCTTGAACGCCGCGGACCCGAGGATGCGTGTGACGTCGATTTCGATGACCACGCGCGCTGGGTTGACCCGTGGCTGGCGGTACCGCTCGGCATAGCGCCGAACGGCGTCGGCCACGGAGTCCTCGTCGGCGAGCACGCGTGCCGGCCCTTCGAGCGTGAGCCAGCGACCACCGTCGACCGAACTGACTGCGGCGTATCCGCCACGCGCTGCGTTGATCGCCTTCTGTGAACCACCGCTGGTGATCACGCGCGCCTTTCCGGCTTCCTGGTCCCAGGTGAACCCGACGGCCACGACGTGTGGGGTGCCGTTCGGACGCAACGTCGTGAGTGTCGCGAGGTGGTATTCACCGACGAACTTCAGCCCGTCTTCGGTGAGAGTCTGCTGTGCCGATGGCGTGGTGGAGGGGGTGAGCGTCATGCCACGACGGTAATCCAGGAGACTGGAGCGGTGACTGCGGGTGCGAACGTGAATGACATCGAGACGGTACTGCTCCTCGGCGGACGAAGTGAGATCGGCCTCGAGATCGCGGTCAGGCTCGCGCCGGGCCGCAACATCGTTCTGGCTGCCAGACGCAGCGGCGAGCTGTCGGAGCAGGAGCAGATGCTCAGGAACGCCGGAGCGGTCGGCGTCTCCACCGTCGAGTTCGACGCCGACGCCGTCGACACGCACGGAGACCTCCTGGGCGCCGTAGTCGCCGAGCACGGTCGGATTTCGGTTGCAGTGCTGGCCTTCGGAATTCTCGGCGATCAGGCGCGTGCCGAAACCGACGCGGCGCATGCGGTCGCGGTGGTGCACACCGACTACGTGGCTCAGATCAGCATCCTCACGCACCTCGCGGAGATCATGCGCCGACAGGGAACCGGAAAGATCGTGGTGTTCTCGTCCGTCGCCGGCGTTCGGGTTCGCCGCGCCAACTACGTCTACGGGAGCGCAAAGGCCGGCTTGGAAGGTTTTGCCAGCGGTCTGGGCGACGCGCTGCACGGTTCGGGCGTGCAGTTGATGCTGGTACGGCCAGGGTTCGTCATCGGCAAGATGACCGAGGGAATGTCGCCTGCCCCAATGTCGAGCACTCCGTCGCAGGTCGCCGACGCCGTCGTACGGGGACTGAACTCCGGTGCGACTCGGGTGTGGGTTCCGCGAATTCTGCAGCCGGTGTTCTTCATCATGCGGCTTCTGCCTCAGACGATCTGGCGCCGGATGCCGCGATGACCGCACACCCGGTGGTGATCGTCGGCATCGGCGCCGACGGCTGGGACGGGCTGTCCGAGAGCGCAAAGGGCGCAATCCTCGGTGCGGAGGTCCTGATGGGGTCGCCGCGCCAGCTGGACTTGGTCCCGGCGGCACATCTCGGGGCACGGCGTGCGCCCACCCGGCTCACCTGGCCGTCTCCGATGATTCCGGCGTTGCCGTCGATGTTCGCCGAGAACGCTGACCGCAAAGTATGTGTGCTCGCCAGCGGTGACCCGATGTTCCACGGCCTCGGTGTCACGTTGGTCCGGCTGCTCGGCGCGGACAACGTGCGAGTGATCTCGCACCCGTCGTCGGTGGCGTTGGCGAGCGCGCGAATGGGATGGGCATCGGCCGACGTCGACGTCGTGAGCCTGGTGAACCGAGACTCGGCGACCGTCTTGGCGGCAGTGGTCGATGGCGCGCGCCTGTTGGTTCTGAGCAACGGGCGCTCGACACCGGGGGAGGTGGCTCGTCTGTTGTCCGCCGCGGGCTTCGGACGATCGACTCTGACTGTGCTGGCCCAGCTGGGCGGGGCCGAGGAATCGCGGACCGTCACGGTGGCAGACGAGTGGGATCACGCGGACGAGGACGTGGACGCGTTGAACGTTCTGGCCGTCGAGTGCATCTCGGTCGATCATCCGTTGCGGCTGACTCGAATCCCGGGTCTACCGGATGCTGCGTTTGTCGGCGACGGTCAGATGACCAAGCAGGAGATCCGCGCATTGACGTTGTGTGCACTCGCACCGGCGCCGGGAGAACACCTCTGGGACGTCGGCGGAGGGTCGGGAACCGTCGCCATCGAGTGGATGAGAACCCACCCGCGTTGCACTGCAACAGCATTCGAGAAGGTGGCGGGCCGGGTATCGCAGATCGGTGCCAATGCACTCAATCTCGGCGTGCCTGCGTTGGCAGTGAAAGGGACCGCGCCCGAGGCGTTTGCGGACGAGGTTCGGCGTCCCGATGCGGTGTTCGTCGGCGGCGGCGTCACGCAACCGGGAATGCTCGAAGCGTGCTGGGAGCAGTTGAGCGTGGGTGGTCGTCTGGTTGCCAACGCCGTGACTGCCGAGTCCGAATCATTGCTGCTCGGCTGGATGAGTCGCCATGGTGGGACGCTGCGACGCTTTCAGGTGCAGCGCGCCGAGCCTTTGGGCGCGTTCAACGTTTGGCGACCGCAACTTCCGGTGGTCCAATGGTCCGTCACAAAAAGTCAGCCGTCTGCAGGCGCAGACACAGATACGCCGGAGGAATCCACACAATGACCGTTCATTTCATCGGTGCGGGTCCCGGTGCGGCAGATCTGATCACTGTCCGCGCGCAACGCATCATCGCTGCGAGCCCTGTGTGCTTGTACGCCGGAAGCCTTGTCCCGGCGGAGTTGCTCGAGTGGTGCCCGGTCGGGGCGCAGGTCGTGGACACCGCTCGCCTGAGCCTGGACGAGATCACCGCGATCCTTGTCGAAGCGCATTCGGCCGGACTGGACGTCGCGCGTCTGCATTCCGGTGATCCGTCGATCTTCAGTGCAGTGGCCGAGCAGGCTCGTCGCCTGGACGCCGCGGGTGTCGATTTCGACATGATTCCCGGTGTTCCTGCATTTACCGCGGCCGCCGCCGCGCTGAGGCGTGAGTTGACCGTCCCAGGCGTCTCGCAGACCATTGTTCTCACCCGAGTCTCCACCTTGTCGACAGCAATGCCGGAGGGCGAGGATCTGCGGTCCCTGGGCCGCAGCGGCGCAACGATGGTGGTTCACCTCGGCGCTCATCGCATCGAACAGATCGCATCCGAATTGGCCGACAATTACGGCGAGGGCTGCCCGGTGGCGGTCGTCGCCTTCGCCTCGCGGCCTGAGGAGATCGTTGTTCGAGGCACTTTGAAGACGATCGTCGAACTTGTTCATGCAGCCGGCATCACGAAGACGGCCGTTGTGATCGTCGGCCGAGTGTTGACTGCTGAAGGATTCCCGGACAGCTATCTCTACTCGGCGGCGCGTGAGAGAAGCACACACTGACCCCGACGGGTACTCGTCGTCGCGTGCTCCTGCTCGGCGGCACGGGTGAAGGGCGAGTGATCGCTTCTCGGTTGGCCGGTTCAGCCGACCTCGAAGTTGTCACATCGCTGGCCGGCCGGGTTCGTGATCCTCGATGGCCGGAGGGGGAAGTCCGCATCGGTGGGTTCGGGGGAGCCGAAGGCCTCTCGGAGTGGTTGTCGGCCAACGATATTCGTGCAGTGCTGGACGCCACACATCCGTTTGCCGCTCGCATCACCAAAAATGCATTCGACGCGTGCCGCGCGAATTCCGTTCCGTACGCCATGTACCGACGCCCCCCGTGGCGCGAGCAACCCGGCGACACCTGGCTTCCGGTACGCGATCTCGATCGCGCCACAGAATTGGTGCCGACGGTCGGCTCACGCGCTTTTCTGACGATCGGGAGGCAAGGAGTTTCGGCGTTCGACCGTGTGAAGGACGTCTCGTTTCTCGTGCGTTCCATCGATCCGCCTTCAGGGACATTGCCGCCTCATTCGCAATTGCTGCTCGCACGTGGCCCATTCGACGTCGAAGCGGAAGTCGATCTGATGAGAACTCACGGCATCGACGTCGTGATCACCAAGAACAGTGGCGGCGAGCAGACGTACGCAAAGATCGCCGCCGCCAGGCAATTGTCGATCCCGGTGATCGTCGTCGAACGACCACCGATCCCGGCGACCGCTCCGGCCTTCGACACCGAAGCCGGGGCGGTGGACTGGCTCACGGCTTTCGGTAGTGGAACGGCGCTGTGAGGCCGACATCGCGTTCGCTTCAGGTTCGTCTAAGGTTCCGTGACCATACTGGAGGGATGTTGGGATCTTTCGACGCCGCACTGCGGGACCGCGCATGAGAGTGTCGGTTCCCGGAATGAGCCGTCGAAAACCATCGGGAATTCACGTTCGGACGCTCCATGCGCGCGTAAAATTGCTGACTGCAGGCCTGGTGGCGATCGCGGTGATCGTGTCGGCGTCGGCGGTGTACATCGTGTTCAACGCGTATTTGCAAGGCAACGTCGATCGACAACTCGAGCGCACGAGTGACGCGATCACCGACACCGTCAATTTCGGCGGTGTCACACCGGTTCTGGGATTGACGGCCGGCGCGGATACAGCGGTCATCCAGGCGGTGGGGCTTCTCACTGCCGACGGCGCATTGGTGACGGCGACTCCCGGTCTGCCGCCGTTCAGCACCAGCGCAGACGCCATCAGGTCGATCGCAGACGGCAATTCGTCGCAGACGATCGCAACCGTCGATGCGTATCGAATTCTTGTCGAGCCCTCGGTTGCGGGCCAAACTTTGGTTGTCGCGCAATCCTTGGGGCCGACACGTTCGGTCCTCAAGCGACTCGCAGTGGTGTTGGCGGCACTCGGGGCGGCCGGTATCGCACTCGCTTACGCGGCCGGAGATGCTGTGGCACGCACAGGATTACGGCCAATTGCGCGACTCACTGCGGCAACGCGGCGGGTTGCCGAAACGGATGATCTTGCGCCGATTCCGGTGACCGGCGACGACGAGTTGGCGTCGTTGACAGTCAGTTTCAATCGGATGCTCGGGACGTTGTCGGAATCGCGGGCGCGCCAGAGAAGTCTGATCACCGAAGCGGGCCAGGACCTTCTGGCTCCGTTGACTGCACTTCGCACCAATATCGAGTTGTTGATGTCTTTCGATACCAAGTCCGGCGCGATTTCCGAGGCAGATGCAACGCAGTTGCGTGAGGAAATCACGGACCAGATGATGGAGTTGACGCTCCTCGTCGGAGAGTTGGTGGACCGTGCGCGGGTTGACGAAAGCACGTTGGGGAGAGGAGATTCCCTCTAAATCGGACGTCTGACCAGCGCCTTTGTTGCATTCGTAATTGAAGCAATGGAAGGAGCGCTGGTAATGTGGGGCAATTGTGAAGTTTTTGGGTATAGCTGGAGTGTGGCGCGAACCGTGGGGTTTGCTGGGCGGGGGCCTTTGGAGGACGAGAGGGATTCAGTGGTCAAGCAAGCACGCGCCGAGCTGACTCGGCAGCAAATCGTTGCCGGCGCGGCCGCGCAGTTCGAGAAGACTGGTTACGGCAGCACCAGCATGGCCGACATAGTCTCGGGGGCCGGTACTACCAAGGGCGCGTTGTACTTCCATTTCGCGTCGAAGGACGAGCTCGCGCAATTCATCATTGCCGAACAGCATCGGCTCTCGATCGAATCGGTGCGGGCGATTTCCGCGACGGGCAAGGACCCGTTGGAACAGATGATCATGCTCACGCACGAAATGGCACGCCAGATTGTCGACGAGCCGATCGTTCGCGCGGGCATTCGCCTGACGCTGGAACTGAGCACGTACGAGGGGCCGGTGGAACCGTACGCCGAATGGATCTCGGCAATCACCGATCTCACCGCCAGAGCTCAGGCGGAAGGTGAAATCCGAAAATCGGTCAGCGCAGAATCGTTCGGCAGGTTCATGCCCTCGGCATTCACCGGGGTACAGCTGGTTTCGAACGTTCTCACTCGACGCTCGGATCTTCCGGATCGTGTCGACGAGATGTGGCAGATCCTGCTTCCGGGAATCGTCAGCGACGAACTTTCCGGTGACATCGAGCGCCTCGTCAAGTCGCGGTGGACTCCGGCGGCGGCGTAGCCTGCGGGACATGGCCGTCACGCGGATAGTTTCGGATCTGTCGAGTAGTTCGCTCGAGGCCGCGCAGCGCTTCTACACCGAAGTGCTGGGCCTCGAAGTTGTCATGGATCACGGGTGGATCGTGACGTTGGCTTCGCCGACGGATCCGTCCTTGCAGATCAGCATCATGACGCACGACGCTCATGCGCCCGTAGTACCGGATGTCTCCGTCGAGGTGGATGATCTCGACGCGGCGTACGAGGCCGCCGTGCAGCGCGGCGACACCATCGTCTATCCCGTCACCGAGGAGCCGTGGGGGGTCCGCAGGTTCTTCGCTGCCGACCCCGACGGCCACGTGATCAACATCCTCAGCCACCGACGCGAGCAATGATGGCGTCCCGCCCGGGCGGGCTGACGTACCTCGAGGTGGGCGCAACGTCAGGCGTTCTCCCCGCCGGCTATCACCACGTTCACGAGAGCGCGACGGTCGGATCCGGACGGGAGGATTTCGAGGTCGCAGCTCGTACCGTCCTGGAATGGGGAATGCACCGCGGAGCCGGTCTGACTGTCCGTACGGCAGCCCCGACCGCGGTGGCAGGTCAGGATGCGACTTTCGGACTCGGTCCGGTGACTATCCCCGTTCGGATCGTCTATGTCGTCGACGACCCCAATCGCAAGGGCTTCGCGTACGGAACCCGCGCAGGCCACCCCGAATGCGGGGAGGAGTTGTTTGTCGTCCAGTTCGACGAGACCAGCCAAGCGGTTCGTATCGAGATCGTCGCATTCTCCAAGCCTGGAACGTGGTGGGTGCGTCTCGGCGCTCCGATCGGACGTCGAGTTCAGGCGTTTGTGACGCGCCGCTACATCCGTGCCGTCCGCGCGAGCGTCGACCGATCGCGGGTTTGACCCGTTGTAGGCGTCAATTCAATCCAGCGTACGAGTGCAATCCCGACACGACGTAGTTGATTGCAAACATGTTGAAAAGCATGGTTGCGAGCGCAGCAACATTGATCCATGCCGCACGCATGTTCTTCAACCCTGCGGTAGCGCGCGCATGGAGGTACGCGGCATAGAGAACCCAGGAGATGAACGAGACCGTCTCCTTGGGGTCCCAGCCCCAGAAACGTCCCCACGCGGCTTCCGCCCAGATCGCCCCGCAGATCACCCCGATGCTGAACAATGGGAACCCGACGACCGTAGTTCGATAGGCCACGCGGTCAAGCAATTCGGATGACGGCAGTCGTGCCGCAATCCAACGCAACGCGCGTTTCTTCGACTGCGGACCCACCTCGGCAATCATGAAAAGTGCGCTGACCGCACTTGCGAACGTAAGGATGCCGGAGGCGGCGACGATGATCGTGACGTGCACGCCGATCCAGTACGAACGAAGAGCGGGTACGACCGGCGCTGCCTCGGCATACATGCTTGCGGCGGCGACGAACAGAAGCACCACGGTGGGTGACAGAACGAAGATGGTCAACGATCGAATCGGGTACCGCCGCAGAATGACCAGCCAGCATGCCACCAATGCCGCGCTGAGGAAAAGCGCGTACTCGTAGAGGTTTCCGAGAGGCCATCGGTGCGTCGAGATGCCGCGAAGTGCAAGCGCGGTGACGTTGAGCACCAGGGCGACGACGATGAGAGACATGGCAGCGCGACCCGCACGATGGGCGCGGGTTCGATTCGGCGGCAATGCGATCCGGCCGGGCAACGCCGGATTCGGTGCACTTCCGGCATGTGCGAGTGCCGGTCGCACTGTGGCAGAGAGGGGTGCGCTGGAGAAGTCGACGACGGAAAGAATAAGGGCGAGAACGTAAATCGCGAAAGACGACGCGAAGGCGTAGTCGCTGTACTGCGCGAGAACTGGATCGACCGACATCAGGCTCCTCATAACGACCGGTTGGTTGTCATTTGGAATCTACTACACACGATCGTAGAACTGGCAGGGCCGTCAGTCGGATCAGTGGTCCGGAAAATGATTGGACGAGCTTCGGTTCGGGTTGATAGCTTGTGCGAGACCGTGACAACACGCCAGGAGGTGAGACCCATGAACGCTGTAACCATGTGGGTGCTCCCACTCGTGTTCACGGATCGGCGATTGACGTAGGTGTCGCCGGGAGCGCCTCGAGTAGGCATCCCGAAAGGTGACACCATGCAATCCAATTCTCAGACCATCGAATTCACTTCCGAGACGACGTTGAACGGTGTCGTCGAACGCCATTTCATTCTGGACGACATCACCGGTGTGCTCTGGTCACCCGCGTCCGGATCTGTCGAATCACCCCTTCTGCTGTCCGGGCACTCCGGCGGCATGCACAAGAAGGCACCAGGACTGGTTGCCAGCGCACTCCACAGTGTGAGCTCCCACGGGTTCACAGTCGCCGCGATCGACGCGCCCGGACACGGCGACCGGCCGCGGAACACACAGGACGAACAGTGGGTCGAGGCGATCCACCAGGCTAGGGCGGCCCACGAGCCGATCGCCCCGATCGTCGTCGAGTACAACCGATCGTTGGCGGAGCGTGCAGTGCCGGAATGGCAGGCGACCATCGACGCTCTGCAAACGCTGCCCGACGTCGACGCCGACGCTCCGATCGGCTTCGGCGGCGTGTCGCTAGGGGTCGTGACCGGGCTGATGTTGGCCCCGGTCGAATCCAGGATCGCTGCCATGAGCTTCGGGGGAGTTTTTGTGGACGACTCCCTCATCGAAGCGGCACGAAAGCTCGCGGTCCCGGTCGAGTACCGGATCCCTTGGGACGACAAGGATTACGACCGCACGTCGGGGATAGCGTTGTTCGATGCCTTCGGCTCGAAGGAGAAGACGCTGCACGCCTACTCGGGCAGGCACTATCCGGTGCCCGACTACGAGCGCGACAGTTCGGCTCGGTTCTTCGCCCGCCACCTCGGCGGGAGCGTTGGCGCTTCCGCGAGCTGACGTGAACACGTATCGGCGTCCGGCGGTGTCGGACGCCGATACGAAGTCGAACAGTATGGCGTGACCGCCCGGACTCCGCGACGCGCTCACAACGGGGAGGACACAGGCCCAGTCGGTGAGCAGATCGTCGAACACGTCGACACCGTACTTACGGGAGTTTTTCACTAATGTCACCCGGGCCGGTTCCCGCGTCCGACATAGCCCGTTTGTGGTCAGCGTTGATGATCTGTTGCGTCAGTTAGCAATTCGGCGACCAGATCGAAGTCGTCGGCGGCGATATCTCGGTCGCCCGCTGCTCGGATCCGCTGGAGAGATTGCTCTCGTCTCTCCTTGAACCACAGATTGACGTGAAGGGCGATGTCGCGGGCAACGGCAATATCGACGGAGCTGATTTGCGCCATCGCCGCGGGGCGGGTGGCTGCGTCGAGCGCGAGGTGCACGATGTCGAGAAGGTCAGTGCCTTGTTTGTCTCCGGAACGATTCATCACCGCCTGAAGTTTCATCGCGATAAGTGGGCCCGGCTCGGCAACTGGGGTGGTGACCTCGACAAGATTGCCGTGGGCCCGGATCACCGCGATGGTCATGTCGCTGGCGGTGTCGTTGGCCCACGCGTGCGCTGAAGCGTGGAGCCGATCGCCAGGATCGTCGCTGGGGTGGTCGATCTCGATCTGACGGACTTCGAGCACGTCGACCTTCACTGATCCGTACGGCGTGGGCAGTAAGACGGCTGCCGGCTCGACAGGCTCAGCGCCGTTGGCAGAACGCAGGACTTCGAGTTGGGGGATATCGCCGAGAAGTCGATCCACAAGATCGAGGTCGACCGTGGCTCGGTGGGGATTCGACAACCGCGACAGTACAGCGAGTCCGCCTACGATGACAGGCGGCCCCCCGAGCAGTGACCGGACCTCGATAACACCCTGAACTACGGCGGCCATCGCATCACCGGCAAAGGTAACTCGGCTACCAGACACGGGTCCACCGGACGTCGGGTGTCCATGCGTCCAAGATCTCCCGGCCGCGTCCGGCGTCTTGGGCGAGATCGAGTGCGACGAACAACGGATGTGTGAGTGGCCATTCGAGCGCATTGGAGTCGAAATTGACGCGGTGATTCACGGCTGCGGGTACAGGCGCGACCCGCAACGTGGCCTTCGCCTGCATCGCAGAGGCTGAAGTTCCCAGCAGGGTAGTAGCGCGCCGGAGGGTCGAAGGGTCGGGGACAAAGAAGTCGAGGGTTTGGTCTGAGCGGAATGCCAAGGGCGCACCGTACATAGCGGCCGCCGCAGAGTCGGTCAAAGCCCAACCCGGTTCCTTCTCGATTGTGTCGAGATTGAGCCGCAGTGGTCGCATCAAAGTTGCATCGTCCCGAGACGGGAGCGCAGCTAAGTGAACGCGGGGTTTCGGCCAGCGCTCGGCGACCTGCCAGAACAGTTCGGTGCTCGTCGGCATATTCCTCGCATCGACGAAACCGTCGCGGCGGAGGGCAGCCAGTATCTCCGAGACCGTGCTGGGGGAACGACCCAACTCCCGCGCGAGCTCACGCACCGCGAAAGTTCGCTCGGGATGCATGAGCACTGAAACTGCGACCTCGAGGCCGGCCTTGCCGCCGAGTGCTTCCGACCGTTCAAGGCGTTTCTGGAGCGTCTTTACTTCGGCGTCTATGACCATGCTGCCTGTACGTATGGCAAGTCGTCCGCGGAGATCGAGGTAGCCGCAGCGTCGCTGGACGAGGATCGCGCGCGCGGTTTCGGTGAGGCGGTCCGATACGACAAACAATGTCGTGTCCGTGGACTGGTTTTCGGTGAGTAGTCGTTCGGCAACCTGGTCGGTGACCAGAGAGCGGTACTTCATCTGGATTGGGACGGCAAGACCGTCTGGGTCCAGCACAAGATCGATGCCGGTGCCGGGTTCGCGGATTGGTGGTTGGGCGTCGATGCCTAATTCTGCGAAGGCGTCGATCACGAAAGCCTCAACGGCGGAAGCCTGGTTGTTCACGCGTGTATCGTTTCAGCATGTTCGGTGTTCGGTCAATACCGAACACCGAACATGGTTGATTGCAGCTCTTCGCGCATTCACATCATGTCGGTACTTGAGCGGGCCGATATCGCACGGCGACTGCACCCGACTGGAACTCGTGGCGGTCGACGAGCTCGAGTTGGATGCGCTCGCGCAGGCCCGCGAGCAACGTCGGTCCGTGTCCGGCGAGGACCGGTTGAACAAGGAACTCGTACTCGTCGATCAGTCCCAGGTCTGCCAATGCCAGGGGGAGTGTCACTCCGCCAACCCACAGGCCTTCGCCGGGCTGCTCCTTGAGTCGCTGAACTGCTGGCCCCAAGTCGCCCGGCACCAGCTCGGCATTCCAATCGACCCCGCTCAGCGTGCTCGACACGACGTACTTCTTCGCCTCGTCGATGGTCTCGGCGAACGGGATCTCCCACTCGTCCATCCAGTCAGGCCATGTGCCCGTTGCGGGCCGCCGCCACGCCGACTCCATCATCTCGTAGGTCGCCCGGCCGAATACAAGGGCGTCGGCTCGTTCCATCTGGGCGGTCCAGTAGCGCATCGACTCCTCGTCGGGTGGGAGCCCCGCCTCGTGATGGCAGCAGCCGTCGAGGGTGACGTTGATCGAGTATCGAAGTGGTCTCATCTCGTTGTTCTCCCCTGATATGCGCAGAGTGACAGCACCGGACCGTACTCAGACTACTGCCGGGCCGTCGGTGTAGATCAGGTTCGGGACCTGGAGTCACGCGGGGGTCGACCGAACAGCAACCAGGCGAGCGCACCGAGTACGGGCACCGCGATCACCAGTGCCGACCACCAGAATTTGGCGCCCGAGCGGTCGAAGTCGGTGCGCACGATCGCCACGAGCGCGCTAATCGTGATGAAGATCCAGGCAAGAACGAAGACGGTGAAGGTGATGTCCACCCAAAGCGGAATGGTGGGGTTGTGGATCGATTCGTTCACGCTTCCAGACCACTTTCGACGACTGTGCCTTGATGAAACAACACGCTCCATCGATTCTCGGCGAACCGCCAGATGGATGATCGCTCGGTAACCCGATGCGCCTGCGCCAGACGGTACATCACCAGATACGTGTCAGGCGCGATCCTGCTCAGCGTTGGCCGGTCAACCCTTCACCCGAGGCTCCGATCTCCCGGAACTCCGGGTCGACGACCGCATCGAACTCGTCTCGTGACATCGCTACTCGAGTTCGGTGAAACAGAGGTTCGAACTCCATCAACTCGTCGAGGATCGGGCGCAACTCGTGCGGGGTCGTCACGACTGCTCCGAGAACTGCGCCTTCATCTCGATACCTATCTCCGCGTGTCGCAGGAGGAAGGCCTTCTCGTCATACCCCTTGCGCCGCAACCAGAGAGTGACCTCGCTGTTGCATTTGCTTGCATTGCACGAGCGGCACGCCGGTGCGATGTTGTCGAGCGTGTAGCGCCCACCGCGGGAGATCGCCAGCACACAGTCACGCTGCGGCGACTCGTCCGGCTCGCCGCAGTACGCGCAGCCACCCCAGGCCGCTTTGAGCGCGGACCACTGCTCGACGGACAGGTCGTGCTCCACCAGATCCATTCGGCGTTTGCGTTTGCGCGCGTATCTGGCTTTCCGGGTCCGGTTGACGGGCATGACGCCATGCTATCGCCGAGTGGTGGTTACTCCGGGTACCGCCGCGGGGTGAACACCTGACGGCCCGAACCGGTTTCGACGACCGTCGTCATCGACGATCCGACGATCAGCAGCGTCCGCATGTCGATCTCGGAAGGCTCGAGCTCGCCGAGGGTTACGACGCGAACTGATTCCTCGGCGCCGGCAACATCGCGCCCGATGACAACAGGAGTCTCGGGGGAGCGGTGCTCGAGCACGAGGTCCTTCATGGCTTGGACCTGCCACGTCCGGGACTTCGACGCCGGGTTGTATACCGCAAATGCCATGTCTGCGGCTGCAACTGCCGAGATACGGCGAGCGACGACATCCCACGGCTTGAGGCGATCAGACAACGAGAGCACCGCATAGTCGTGCCCGAGGGGAGCGCCGACGCGACTGGCGACAGCGTTTGCCGCCGTCATACCGGGAAGGATGCGGACCGGGACCCCGCGCCACTGGTCTTCGGCGGCAACTTCGAGAACTGCTGCGGCCATGGCGAATACGCCGGGATCTCCCGACGAGACGACAGCTACACGGGCGCCGTTCTTCGCCAGGTCCAACGCCATCGCGGCGCGTTCGGCTTCGACGCGGTTGTCGCTGGAATGGCGCCGCTGGCCCGGACGCGTCGGCACGCGATCGACGTACGGGCCGTAGCCGACGAGGTCGGTTGCCAACGAAAGCTCATGCGCCACTTCGGGTGTGGTCCAGGCGGTGTCGCCCGGCCCGAGTCCGACCACGACCACCTCGCCGCTCAACTCGGCTGCGGGTCGAGGGTTGTTCGACGGGCTCGGAACGATGGCGATCGAGAAGTACGGAACTCCGTCCGGGTCGACCTCGGCAGCGGATTCGACGCGTTGACGTGTGGTGCTCGCGCGCTCGACGTAGTGCGCTTCATCCAAGCGGCCGGAATCCTCGAGTGATTGCAGGACCGGCGGGAACGTGCGTCCGAGCTTGAGGATGGCTGCGGCGTCGGTTTCCTTGAGCCGCCTGGTCAGCTCGGCCTGCGGCAATGTTCCGGGCAGGATCGTCAGGATTTCTTCACCCTCGACCAGCGGCTTTCCGAGTGCAGCAGATGCCGCGCTGACGGAGGTCACGCCGGGAATCACTTCGGCGTCGAAGCGATCGGCCAGCCTCTTGTGCATGTGCATGTAGGAGCTGTAGAAGAGCGGATCGCCGGCCGCGAGCAACGCGACGGTTCGACCGGCCGCGAGGTGAACTGCCAGCCGTTCGGCAGCCGCTTCGTAGAACTCGTCCATCGCGCCCTGGTATCCGCCGGCATGATCAACGGTCTCGGTGGTCACGGGGTAGACGAGGTGTTCTTCTATCTGTCCTTCGCGCATGTACGGCGCTGCAACTCCGCGGGAGATGCTCTTGCCGTGCCTCGCGGAGTGGAACGCAACCACATCGGCCTCGCCGATGACGCGGGCGGCCTTGACGGTCACCAATTCGGGATCGCCGGGGCCGATACCGACACCCCAGAGCTTGCCTGCACTCATTCGACTTCGCTCGCAATCGCATTGACGACGGCCGCGGTGATCGCGCTACCGCCGCGTCGGCCGCGGAGCACGAGATGATCGATCCCGCTGGCGTGTTCGATGAGGGCTTCCTTCGACTCGGCAGCACCGATGAAGCCGACCGGCCCTCCGACGATGGCGGCCGGACGGGGCGCGCCGGCTTCGATGAGGTTCAGGAGATGAAACAGTGCGGTGGGTGCGTTTCCGATCGCGACAACAGCGCCCTCGAGCTTGGCTCCCCACAGTTCGAGAGCAGCTGCCGAACGAGTGTTGTCGATGGTCGACGCCAGCACGGGAACCCGCGGATCTCCGAGGGTGCAGATGACGTCGTTGCCGGCGGGCAGACGCTTGCGCGTGATGCCGGCAGCCACCATCTGGGCGTCGCAGAAGATCGGCGCGCCGTCGCGCAGAGCTGCGCGCGCAGCCGAGACGACACCGGGGGTGAAGGCGACGTCGTCGACGAGATCGACCTGGCCACTTGCATGAATCATGCGCACTACAGCTTGCGAGACATCCGCCGGGAAACGGCTCAGGTCGGCTTCGGCCCGAATGGTGGCAAAGGACTGGCGATAGATTTCCGCGCCGTCACGGATGTACTCGATCATGTGCCACACGATAGAGGCATCACCGATCGGCCGGATTCACCCGGTAACCGTCACCCGTCGCAATCACATCCGCTACGTCCCCGCGGGGACGTCCGCAGCTGCGGTCGCACCCGGCCCAGTGCTGGCGCCCGACGACAGGCAGTTCTGCCTGCTCGACGGCGGTGATTGCGTCGGTGCGCACATCGGCGAGCGACTTCTCGCATCCCGGGCTTCCGGTGCAGGCGGTGACGTCGAGCCACGGTGAGTTCTCGTCGAAGATCAACCCCATCGGCGCCAACACCCGGACTACCTGCTCGGCAGCCCATTCGTCGAGGTCGAAGATGTGCACCGATCGCCACGGCGTCACGACAACGGGCTTGTCGACGGCGGCCAGGAACTCGGCCAGCCGAGCGTCGAGCAGCCCGAATCGCAAGCCTCCGCCCAGGGCTACGGTCCCGTCGCGCTGCTCGAGCCAGCCGATGGTGGGTCGTGCATCCGGCGTGAGGTCCGCCGCACCGGTGGACTCGGCGCTCAGACCCAGCTGCTCGAGGGTGCGTTCGATTCCGTCCGGAACCTCGGCCAGGCGCCAGTGCTTGTCGCGGACGTCGAGGAATGATCGAGCCGCCTCGAGGAGCAATTCGACGGCGTCGTCCGCCTGGACGCGGTGAGTGGTGTGGTGACCGGCGAGCACCAGTGAATGCTCGGTGGCGCTGCGCGCATGGAGCCCGAAATCGCCCCGTAGCCCGGTGATGTCTCCGCGCCCGTCGTCCAGGGTGAACAGGGTTCGCCCTGGCAGATCCGCCAATGCTTGATCCGCTTGGATCGCCGAATCGAGACGGTGGACCAGTTCACGAATGTCGGCTACGCCCCCGATACGGCCGGACAGTGGGGACGCGAGGATGTTGCGCACTCGCTCGTGCGTCGCGGACGGCAGCAGGCCGGCCGACGCGATTCGCGACGCGAAGGCTTCGGGGTCCGAGACCGAGCGCAGTTGGACGTTGCCCCTCGAAGTGAGTTCCATCTGCCCGTTGCCGAGATCGCGCGCTGCGTCGGCGAGCGTCTGCAATTGGACCGGGGTGAGGAGTCCGCCGGGTAGGCGCACGCGTGCCAGTGCGCCGTCGGCGGCGTGGTGAACTTGCAGTGCACCCGGGCACGCGTCTGGCTGTGAACGGTCCGTGGGCATGGCTCCAGGGTACGACCTGTCATGAGTGCCTTCTGCGGACCGGTAGCATCACCACCACCAGTGACGGCAGTTGAGGAAACCGGTGAAAGTCCGGTGCGGTCGCGCCACTGTGAGTGTTGCTCGAGCGGGACGTGTTTCCGCTCGGAAACACGAGTCAGACCCTCAACCGCCGTCGATGACAGATCTGTGCCACGGGGCGCGAAACCCCAGGAAGGCTTCACCCGTGATTCTTCTGCTCTCCACGTCCGACACCGATCTGCTGAGCGCCCGCGCCAGCCAGGAAGCCGGCGACGGCGTCTCCTATCGCTGGGCCAACCCCTCACGCTTGCTGGTCTCGGAGGACTTGCCGCCCTTGCTCGACGGCGTCGACCTCGTGATCGTTCGTATCCTCGGCAGCCGTCGCAGCTGGGAAGACGGCCTGGACATGGTCCTCGCCTCCGGACTGCCCGTAGTCGTTCTCGGCGGCGAGCACGCGCCGGATGCCGACCTCATGGAGTGCTCGACGGTCTCCGCCGGTGTTGCTGCCGAGGCGCACAACTACCTGGCCGAGGGTGGCGCACAGAATCTGGCACAGCTGCACCACTTCCTCTCCGACACCGTCCTGCTCACCGGCCACGGTTTCGAGCCGCCGGCTCACCTGCCTTCCTGGGGCATCGCTGATTTCGCGCCCGATCTCGACTCGGCGAGCGGTCCGGTCATCGCAGTGCTGTACTACCGCGCCCAGCATTTGGCCGGAAACACCCGGTACATCCAGGCCTTGTGCGACGCGGTCGCCGAGGCCGGTGGCACCGCGCTCCCGATCTACTGCGCATCTCTGCGAACCGCAGAAGCCGAACTTCTGAGCACGCTCCGCCGCGCCGACGCCATGGTCGTGACAGTTCTTGCTGCCGGCGGCACCAAGCCCGCCACCGCGTCCGCCGGTGGGGACGACGAAGCCTGGGATGTCGCCGCACTCGCTGCACTCGACGTCCCGATCCTGCAGGGGTTGTGCCTGACCAGTAGCCGCGCCACCTGGGACGAGAACGACGACGGACTGTCGCCTCTCGACGTCGCGACGCAGGTGGCGGTGCCGGAGTTCGACGGTCGCATCATCACCGTCCCGTTCTCCTTCAAGGAGATCGACTCCGACGGACTGTCCACGTACGTCCCCGATGTCGAGCGCGCTGCCCGTGTCGCCGGCATCGCAGTCCGTCACGGCAAGCTTCGTCACATTCCGACCACCCAGCGTCGCGTTGCTCTGATGCTCTCGGCGTACCCGACCAAGCACGCCCGTATCGGCAATGCCGTCGGCCTCGACACTCCGGCGAGCGCAATCGATCTGCTCACCGAAATGCGTTCTGCCGGTTACGACCTCGGTCCGGTCGACGGCCCTGACGCAGTTCCCGGCCTGGCAGCCAAGGACGGCGATGCGCTGATCCACGCCCTGATCGCGGCCGGCGGACAGGATCCCGACTGGCTCACTGCCGAGCAGCTCGAGGGCAATCCGATCCGCATCTCGGCAGCGAAGTACCGCGACTGGTTCGCCACCCTGCCCGAGGAACTGCGCAGCGGAGTCGAAGAACACTGGGGCACAGCGCCCGGCGAGTTGTACGTCGATCGCTCGCAGGATCCGGACGGCGAAATCGTCATCGCGGCACTGCGATTCAACAACATCGTCCTCATGGTCCAGCCGCCACGGGGATTCGGTGAAAAGCCTGTCGCGATCTACCACGACCCGGATCTGCCGCCGAGCCACCACTACCTCGCGGCCTACCGCTGGATCGCTGCCACCCCGGACAACGGCGGATTCGGCGCCGACGCCGTTGTGCACCTCGGCAAGCACGGCAACCTCGAATGGTTGCCGGGCAAGACGCTCGGCATGTCCAGCAACTGCGGCACCGACGCAGCGCTCGGTGACCTGCCGCTGATCTACCCGTTCCTGGTCAACGACCCGGGCGAAGGAACACAGGCCAAGCGTCGTGCTCATGCGACGCTCGTCGATCATCTGATCCCGCCGATGGCCCGTGCCGAAAGCTACGGCGACATCTCCCGCCTCGAGCAACTGCTCGACGAGCACTCCAACATTTCCGCACTCGATCCGTCCAAGCTCCCGGCTATTCGCCAGCAGATCTGGACACTGATGCGTGCCGCCAAGATGGACCACGACCTCGGCCTCGCCGAGCGGCCTGAAGAAGACGTGTTCGACGACATGCTCCTGCACGTCGACGGTTGGCTGTGCGAGATCAAGGACGTCCAGATCCGCGACGGTCTGCACATTCTCGGCCGTGCACCCCAGGGCGACGCCGAAATCGAACTGGTCCTCGCCATGCTGCGAGCCCGTCAGATGTGGGGCGGCGAACAGAGCGTCCCCGGTTTGCGTGAAGCACTCGGGCTCAGCGAAGACGGCGACGAGTCGCGCAGCCGTGTCGACGACGTCGAGGAAAAGGCGCACGCACTGGTTCGCGGCATGTACGACGCCGATTGGAACCCCGCTGCGGCAGAACAACTCAGCGACGACGAGACCGTCGTGAAGATCCTGCAGTTCGCGGCCACCGAAGTGGTTCCGCGTCTGCGGCAGACCGACAACGAGATCAAGCAGGTCCTGCACGCGCTCGACGGCGGATTCATCGCCGCGGGCCCGAGCGGGTCACCGCTGCGCGGCCTGATCAACGTTCTTCCCACTGGTCGTAACTTCTACTCCGTCGACCCCAAGGCAGTTCCTTCACGCCTGGCGTGGGAGACCGGTCAGGCGATGGCCGAGTCGCTCGCCGCTCGCTATCTCGCCGATCACGGCGAATACCCGCGCTCGGTGGGTCTGTCGGTGTGGGGAACCGCCGCCATGCGTACCTCCGGCGACGACATCGCCGAAGTGTTCGCGCTCCTCGGTGTTCGCCCCGTCTGGGACGAAGCAAGCCGACGCGTCGTCAACCTCGAAGTGATCGATCTCGAAGAACTCGGCCGCCCGCGCATCGACGTCACCGTCCGCATCTCCGGATTCTTCCGTGATGCGTTCCCACACGTGCTCGCACTGCTCGACGACGCCGTTCAGCTGGTCGCGGCACTGGACGAGACGGACGAGCAGAACTATGTGCGCGCCCACGCACAGGCCGACCTTGCCGAGCACGGCGACGCCAGGCGTGCGACCACCCGTATCTTCGGTTCGAAGCCCGGAACCTACGGCGCCGGACTGCTGCAACTCATCGACTCCAAGACCTGGCGCGGTGACGACGACCTCGCCGAGGTGTACACCAACTGGGGCGGCTTCGCGTACGGCCGTGGGCTCGACGGAATCCCGGCAGCCGACGACATGCGCAGTGCATACCGTCGAATCAACGTGGCAGCCAAGAACACCGACACACGTGAGCACGACATCGCCGATTCGGACGACTACTTCCAGTACCACGGCGGCATGGTTGCCACCGTGCGCGCGCTGACCGGAAAGTCGCCCGAGGCATATATCGGCGACAGCACTAGGCCGGAATCGGTTCGCACACGCACACTTTCGGAAGAGACCGCACGTGTCTTCCGGGCGCGCGTGGTCAATCCCCGCTGGCTCGACGCGATGCGCCGTCACGGGTACAAGGGTGCCTTCGAGATGGCAGCCACGGTCGACTACCTCTTCGGGTACGACGCCACCACCAACGTGGTCGCGGACTGGATGTACGAAAAGCTCGCCGAAACCTACGTTCTGGATGAGCAGAACCAGAAGTTCATGACGCAATCCAATCCGTGGGCACTACACGGAATCGCCGAGCGGCTCCTCGAAGCCGCCGAGCGCAACATGTGGGAGCACCCCGAGCAGAAGACACTCGACGGCTTGCGTCAGGTGTACCTCGAAACCGAAGGCGAACTCGAGGGGGAGTAAACCTCGAGAATCACCGGCAGGTCCGGGCGCTGAGGTGTTTCAGCGTCCGGACTTGATGATCTGAGCGATGTTCCGCTCCGCCAGAGCAGTGATGGTCAGTGACGGATTGACGGTGCCGGTGCTGCCCGGAATGGCAGCGCCGTCCATCACGTACAGGCCGTCGTAGCCCTTGACTCGCCCGTAGCCGTCAGTGGCCTTGCCGAGAACCGCACCGCCGAGGGGATGCGCGGTGAACGAGGAATTGACGTCTTTCGCGAACGGCAGGGCGGACGGCAGCGTGGTGCCGGCGAAGGCCATCTTGTTCTGGACGGCGCGCAGGGCCTCGACGGTGGCGTCGTTGCCGTTCTTCGGCCAGTTCAGCACCACCCGATCGGAGCCGCCGTCGTAGGCGAAGTCGGCGCGCTGCGAATCGAGGGTCATACCCAAGGTTCCGAGCATGCCGATGTTGACGGGTAGCCCGGGGACGTACCAGTTTTCCAGGGAGAGGGGCATTCCCGACTCGTCGACGATGCGTGATGCCGACGGTGCGGCGTGCGCAGTGCCGTCACTGAAGCCGAACGAGCGCACCATCCCGGCGTCGCCGTTCGTTCCCCAGCCCTTACCGACGTGTTCGTTGAGGTTCGGCAGCGCGCCCGTCGCCTGGGCGCGTACCAGCAGTTCGGAGGTGCCGATCGAACCGGCGCCGAGGAACAGACGGTCACAGGTAAGAGTCTTCCGGGCCAGAACGCCACCCGTCGGATCCGTCGATTCGACGTCGACGACGTAGCGTCCATCACGTTCGCGACTGATCGCGAGCACCTGATGTCCGTAACAGACGGTGGCTCGTCCGGTGGCTTCGGCGGCGGGAATGTAGTTCTGCGTGAGGTCGAACTTCGCGCCGTTGGAGTTACCCATGTTGCTGTCACCGACAGTGGCCGAGGCTCGGGTTCGGCCGTCGAGTTCTGAGCGCACCACGTCCCAGTTCCAGATCCCGTCGATCCGCTGCGGATCGAATCCGGCACGACGAGCGTCCTGATCCCAACGACGCGAGTGGCCGAAATTCGGGGTTTGGTAAATATCTTCGGGCAACGCGCTCAGACGCAGCATCTGGCGCACCTTGGGGTACCAGGTGGTCGCCATCTCGTCGTAGTCGAGGGAGTTGCCGAAGACTGCGTCGAAGAATCGGCGCTCGGGCGCGATCATCACGCCGGTGAAGATGATGGAACCACCGCCGACTGCAGCGCCGCGCCAGACCGAGATGTGTTCGTAGTCGGTGGCATCGAGGACGCCGCTGAAGTAGTCGCACACCACCGGGAGTCCGGTGAGGTTGGTGAACGATGTGCGCCGGAAAACTCCGCGGCCGTCGGCCAGCATGTCGGAGGTGTGAATCTCCCGCTGCGGATCATGCGGCCATCGGAGTCCGCGTTCGAGGATGGTGACCTGGGTGCCGCTCTGCGCCAACCGGAGAGCGGTCGCGCTGGCGCCGAAACCTGACCCGATGACGATGGCTTCGGAATGTTCCGGGGGAGTGGGCGAGGGTACGAACAACTCGGGGACGAGTGCGCGGTAGTGATCGGCACCCATCGGTAGCGCACGCAGAGGCGCGGGGGCGGCGTGGCTGATCGATGTCGACATGAGCGGTGTCGCGGCTGCAACTGCTGCCCCCACTCCGGCCGCTTTGAAAAAGTCACGACGCTGCATGTCACGACGCTGCATGTGTTTGTTCGACTCCCCAGTTCGACGATTTGCCTCAGAATAACTCGAGATGGAGTTTGGGGACGAAACGGCATGTTGAATGCGCACAGAAACCGGATAAAACGTGCATAAGTGGCATGTTTCAGCCGATTGCGGAAGGTCGCCGGATAGTCGCCGAGGCTCATCGGTGTCCAGTGAGAGGTTCCCGCCCCTATCCTCGAGGAGTGAACTCCGACTTCAAGCGCGTCTCCGAGGCCAAGTACGTCCTACTCACTACCTTCCGCAAGGACGGAACGCCGGTGGCGACGCCCCTCTGGGCCGCGCCGGACGGCGACAAGCTCCTGATGTGGACCGTCACCGATTCCTACAAGGTCAAGCGCATCAAGCGAAACCCCTCGGTCACAGTCGCCGCGTGTGACGCGCGGGGAAATCCGAAGGGTGAACCGGTTGCCGCCGTCGCCGAGATCCTCGACGCGCCGGGCACCGATCATGCTCGCGACGCGATCGCGCGTCGCTACGGAATCCTTGGCTGGATCACCATGAAAGGCAGTCTCCTGCGCCGCGGCAAGACCGGAACGATCGGACTTGCCATCACTGCAGCTTGACCGCGTCAGTTGCCGAGCAGATCGTCCAACGCTGAATCGAACCGCGGATAGGTGAAGGGGAAGCCGTTGTCCGTCAGCACTTTCGACACGGCGTGACGACCCGTCAGGCCCAAGGCAGCGTCGCTGCGCAGCAGGAACGCGCCGAATCTGACCATGACAGCGGGCGTCGGCGGCGCAGGTGGCCGGTGAAGGTGCTTGCGCAGCCCGGCCATCAGTTCTGAATTGCGGACGGGATCCGGGGCAGTCGCGATGACCACCCCCGAGGCAGCCGAATCGGGTTCGAGGGCCCAACGAACGATCGACAGCCAGTCGTCGATGTGAATCCAACTTGTCCATTGTCGACCTGACGCAACGCGTCCGCCCAGACCGAGACGTACGAGCAACAGGAGTCGCTCGAGCGCCGGTGTGCCCTTCTCCAATACGACGCTGGTTCGCAGGATCACTACTCGTGACGTGTTTGCTCCCTCGACCGCTGCCTCCCAGTCCTTTGCGACGTCGGTCATCTGAGGTGGTCCGTCAGCGAGTGGGGAAGCCTCGTCGAGTCGGGTCTCTCCGGCGTCGCCGTAGATTGCGAGCGTGCTCGCTTGGATCCACACCGGAACAGGGTGCGCCAGTAGTTTCGACGCTTCGACCAGCGCGCGGGTCGGATCGACTCGGGAACTGGTGAGCAGTGCGATGTTTGCCGGGGTGGGTCGGCGATCGACCAACTCGCCGGCGAGGTTGATCACCGCGGCGCCGTCGAGTTCTCCTGCCCAGTCGCCTACCGTGACACCGTCCCACTGAACCTGCCTGTGCCTGCCGGGTTTCGGTGACCGAGTCAGGACCACGACGTCATACCCGCGGTCGGCGAGATCGTCGCTGATTCGGCGGCCGAGAGCGCCGGTACCGCCGGCCATCACGACCTTCGTCATCACTGCGCCTGGCTGACCGAGGACATGTGGAAGTCGGGAATCCGCATCGGCGGCATGGCCGTGCGGGTGAACCAGTCTTTCCACTCGCGGGGAAGCGTGATCTCGGTGCGTCCAGCCTCGGTGACCCGCCGCAGGAGATCGAGCGGGCTCTCGTTGAAACGGAAGTTGTTGACGGCGCCGACGATCTTGCCGTCCTCGATCAAATACACCCCGTCACGGGTGAGTCCGGTCAACAGCAGCGTCGTCGGATCCACCTCACGGATGTACCAGAGGGTTGTGAGCAGTAGACCCTTCTCGGTACCTGCGATCATGTCCTCGATCGAGGTGTCGTCACCACCGGTCAGGATGAGATTGTCGCCGGGAACTGCGACAGGTCGACCGAATTCTCGTGCAGCGTGGCGCGGGTACGCCAGTGCATTGACGACGCCGTCTCGGACCCAGTCGACGGGTTCGATCTCCATACCGTTGTCGAACAGTGAGACGGATTCACTCGACGACGTCGTGATCACGAACGGCGCGGACTGCAAGCCCTCGGCGCCGGGGTCGGAGGTGAGTGTCAGTGGCAATCCGAGCTTCTCGCCGATCCGGGTACCACCGGTCGTGGAAAGTGCGGTGTGGCCCTCTTCGGCGCCGCGCCCCTCCATGGTCCACATCAGATAGATCATCAGGTCCGCGACAGCCGAAGGCGGAAGAATCGTCTCGTAGCGGCCGGCGGGCAGACTGACCGAATTTTCCGCCCAGTCGAGTCGAGTGGTCAACTGCGACAAAAGATTCGGCACTGAAATGTCAGTGAAATCGACAGTTCCGGATCCGACCCAGGCGCTGGCGTCGCCGCGCTTGCCGTTGATCTCCACGGAGCCGGTGGCCTGAGCCGTTCTACGTCGCACGCCCGTCGAAGTTCCGAGCCAGGTGGTGTGCAACTGGTGGTGAGCGAAGCCGAACAACTGGTCGTCACCGTCGAAGGCCGTGGACAGGTCGGCAGCCAACTGCGCAAAGACACCGATGTCGGTCAGGGCGGCCGGCAGGTCCCAGTCGGTCTCTGCCGCCGACTGCGTGATCAGGTCGGACGCGTCGTCAGCCGGAGTGGCTGTGCGCGCAGCCTGTTCGCTTGCCTGTACGAGTGCGGAAATCTGCTCCGGATCGACACTGCTGGAACTGACAGTGCCCACCTTCGCGATGTCACCCTCGCGCACGATCGAGATCACCGTCCACGTCCGGGACAGCGAAACTCCGTTGGTGGTCATCGAATTGTTGGCCCACCGCAGCGACGCCTCACTCGCATCGGTCACGATCACCAACGATTCGTCTACCGTCCTCGCGGCCAATGCACGCTCGACGACCTGCTGCGGATCGATCACTGCTGAGCCTCCGAACGAGTATTGAGGATGTTGACTCCGCGGAACAGAGCGGACGGGCAGCCGTGGCTGACCGCCGCAACCTGACCGGGTTGCGCCTTGCCGCAGTTGAACGCGCCCTGCAGGCGCCAGGTCGACTCACCGCCAACGGCTTCCATCGAGCCCCAGAAATCCGTCGTCATCGCCTGATACGCCACGTCACGTACCTGACCGTCGAGCTTTCCGTCACGGATCTTGAAGAACCGCTGACCGGTGAACTGGAAGTTGTAGCGCTGCATGTCGATCGACCAGGACTTGTCACCGACGACGTAGATGCCGTTCTCGACTCGCGAGATCAGGTCTGCGGTCGAGGTGTCCGTAGAAGGGTCGGGGGAGAGCGAGACGTTGGCCATTCGCTGGATGGGAACGTGATGTGCGGAGTCGGCGTACGAGCAGCCGTTGGAACGCGTCAGCCCCAGCCTCGGCGCGAACACGCGGTCTAGTTGATACCCGACCAGTGTTCCCTCTGCCACCAGATCCCACCGTTGAGAGGCGACGCCGTCGTCGTCGAATCCGACGCTGGCCAGGCCGTGCTCTTCGTTACGATCGGCGGTCACGTGCATGAGTGGCGTTCCGTATTTCAGCGTTCCCAGCTTGTCCGGCGTCGCGAACGACGTACCGGCGTAGGCCGCTTCGTAGCCGATCGCCCGGTCGTATTCGGTGGCGTGTCCGATGGATTCGTGGATCGTGAGCCACAGATTGGTCGGATCGATCACGAGGTCGGTCGGACCCGCTTCGACGGTCGGTGCCTTCGTCTTCTCGGCCAGCCACTCCGGGATCTGCGCGAGCTCATCGCCCCAGTTCCATGTGCTCTGCGCCCCGAGGTACTCCCATCCGCGACCTACCGGCGGCGCCAAGGTGCGCATCGATTCGAAGCTGCCGGCCGACTTGTCGACGGCGGTCGCCTCGAACTCGGGGTGCAGACGCACCCGTTGCTGGGTGATCGACGAACCGGCCAGATCCGCGTAGAAAGTTTGCTCCTTGACCTGGAGGACACTCGCCGTGACGTGATCCACGCCGTCAGCGGCTTGAAGCCGTCCGGAGTAGTCGACCAGCAGCGCTACCTTGTCGGCCGTCGGTGTCGCGAAGGGATCTTCGAGGTACGGGGACACCCACGTCGCGTCGGCGTAGACGGGCTCGTCGGCGAGGGTGACCGGATCCCGATTGAGCGAGCGTAATGCCTTCGCAACCTCGACCGCTTGGCGTGCCAGCGCAGCCGCGACGTCAGGGGATACGTCGGCGTGCGAGGCGAAGCCCCACGTGCCGTCGACGATCACACGGACGGCGACCCCGATCTCGTCTCCGTCGGACACCGCCTGAACTAAGCCGTCGCGCAAGCGGATCGACTGTGTGAGCACGCGGTGGACACGAACATCGGCGTGCTGGGCGCCGGCTGTTCTCGCTGCCGACAGCGCCGCATCAGCGACGGCTCGCAGCGGGAGGGCGAGGAAATCTGCATCGACATCTCGGGTGACGGTCACGCACACGACGCTAGCCGACGACCGCCGATCTCAACCGAACTGCTGCCATCCGAGGCGAATCACCATGGCGATCACGACCACCAACAGCGTGATCCGGACGAATCCGGATCCCTTGCTCAGCGCCATCCGCGAACCGATGACCGCGCCGAGCACGTTGCACACCGCCATCGCCAAACCCAAACTCCACCAGACATGCCCGGTGACGGCGAAGTAGGCGAGCGCGCCGAAATTGGAACCGAGATTGATCACCTTCGCCATGGCTGCGCTCCGAACGAATTCGGTTCCGAGGAAGGTGGCGAAGCTGATGATGAGGAAAGTGCCGGTGCCGGGTCCGAGCAGACCGTCGTAAAGCCCGATGAGTCCGGCGGAGAGCAGCAGGACGAGGACGGTCTTGCGCTGCGTCGGACGATGAGTGGCGATCGTGGTGCCCAGCGTCGGCCGCATTGTCACGAAGACGGCGACAGCGACGAGTACGACCATCACGATCGGAATGAAGTACTTCTTGTCGATCAGTGAAACGGCCGCCGCCCCGCACGCGGACGTCACCGCAGCCAAGGCGGCTGCCGGCGCCATCTGCCGCCATTGCATCGGGATTCGACGCGAGAACGTGTACACCGCAGCACTCGTCCCGGTGAATGCCGTCAGTTTGTTGGTGGCCAGTGCGGCCTGCGGGGTCAATTGCGGGGCGACCAGAAAGAGCGCGGGCAACAGAATCAATCCGCCGCCGCCGACGACGGCGTCCACCCAACCCGCCGCCGTTGCTGCCGTCATCAGCAGTCCCCAATCAGCAATATCCACGGCGGTGACTCTTTCACAGCTGTGACACTCTTGAGCACATGCGGAGGTTCAGCCTGTGGCTGCGAGGAAAGCCGATGATCGCGGACAGCGCGCTGGCGCTCGTGTTCTTCGCGCTCGAGGTAGTCACGTTCGTCAGTTCGCCGCGTGAGGAGCGGTGGCCTCAGCTCGTCGTCGGATTTCTGATCTGCATTCCCGTCGTGTGGCGTCGCAAATATCCGCGTGTGTCCGCTGCGTCCATATTGTCGATGTCGTACTTCGCGACCCTGATGATGTGGGCGACCGGGGATCCGGCTGCGGAACATCCAGGCCTGCTGGCGCTCGGAGTTTCGCTCTACACACTCGTTGCGTACGTCGATCGGCGTACCGGGGCGATATTCGCGTGCTTCCTTGCCCTGGACATGACTCTCTCGTTGCTCGTCATCCGCCAAGACGTGATCCTGACGATCATCATCGCGACGCTGCTCTATGCATTGGCCTGGATCACCGCCGAGTTCTTGAGCGCGCGACGTGCCTACGACGAGGAAGTGGCCGCCAGACTCGAAGTGGCCGAATACGAACGAGACCGCCGCGCCGAGGATGCGGTGGCGACGGAACGAACCCGGATCGCCCGCGAACTCCACGACGTCGTTGCCCACGCGGTCAGCGTGATGATCGTTCAGGCGGACGGCGCCTCGTACGCCGTCGATTCCAATCCGGCGTTGGCGAAGAAGGCGCTCGGCAATATCTCCAGCACCGGACGTGATGCGCTTGCAGAGCTTCGCCGGACCGTCTCGCTTCTGCGCACCGAGGTCAGTAGCGATTTGATGCCGCAACACGGAACGGCCGGCATTGCCAAGGTTGTCGAGATGATGCGTGCCGCCGGTCTCGGCGTGCGCCTCGAGCTGACCGGCGAGCTCGACGACGTCAGTCCATCGGTCAGCCTTGGCATTCATCGCCTCGTTCAGGAATCACTGACCAATGTCCTCCGCCACGCCGGCGCGAACCCGAAGGCCCGAGTCACCGTGCGCCGCACCGAGACCGCGGTACTGCTCGAGGTCGTCGACAACGGAACGTCGAGCTCGACCTTCGCTCACGGTTCGGGCAACGGACTGGTCGGCATGCGTGAGCGGGTGGCGGTACTGCACGGGACACTCGAGACGGGACGACGCCCCGACGGCAGTTGGCGTGTGTACGCAGAGTTGCCGCTCGAGATCCACGATTGATCCCGGCTCGCCGCAATCGCATTGGCACCGACGTCTCAGGCCCGATAGGTTTACGCCGTGCCCATCACCGTGCTGCTAGTCGACGACCAGGAACTCATGCGGATGGGCCTGAACATGGTGCTCGAAGCACATGAGGACATCTCGGTGATCGGTGAGGCCGGTGACGGAGCCGCGGCGGTCGCAGCGGCGGTGGCGCTGAAGCCTGACGTCGTGTTGATGGATGTGCGGATGCCGATTGTCGACGGTGTGAAAGCGACGGAGCAGATTCTTGCCTCCGGGATCGAATCCAGGGTCCTGGTCATGACGACGTTCGACCTGGACGAACACGCGCTCGGCGCCCTGCGTGCCGGAGCGAGTGGGTTTCTTCTCAAGGACACCCCGCCCGAGGACCTCGTGTCGGCTATCCGCAGCGTGGCGGCCGGTGATGCGGTTGTTTCCCCGAAGGTGACACGTCGTCTGCTGTCGAGGTTCATCGTGGACGGTCCGGCGCCGCGACGCGATCCGGTGGTTCTCGACGTCCTGACCGAACGCGAACGCGAAGTCCTCGGGCACGTGGCCACGGGACTGTCGAACATCGAGATCGCACAGCAGCTGTACCTGTCCGAATCGACGATCAAGTCGCACGTCGGACGCATTCTGACCAAACTCGATCTGCGTGATCGTGTGCAGGCGGTGGTGCTGGCCTACGAGACCGGACTGGTGACTCCGGGCGCGTAGGCCAGCCGCCTGTCAGGCAGCGAGCGTTTCGCTCTGCTCAGGCATCAAAAGCGCCCACTGTTGGCAGCACGATGCAGGTCTTCCCGTCTGCGTAATCGACATTGCCGAACAGAGCGGCAAACACCTTGCCGTCGCCGGTGTCGACGACCTTCGAGAGCAACGGCGTATCGAGTACGGGTAACTTCTCGTCCAACGGGACGATGCCGCCCTTGAAGGTGCCAACGTTGATCCAGGCAACACTCAACCCTGAGGTCTTGGGTATGCCGACGTAACCCGGGATTGCCTGGAACCGGAGATGGTCGGCCTCGACCCACGGCGGCAACGGGAAGTTCGGACCGGCCTGTGCGGAGCTGAGGGTGACGGTGACAGGTTCACCGGCCACGCCACACCCGACCGTCGGTGCGGGGTACATGAACGACTGCGGCTTGGTGACGCCGATGTCCGGGAGATCGAGGGCGGTCGTGATCTGATCAGCTCCTGCCGTGCCGATCAACTGCTGAACAGCAGCAGAGGCTTCGGGGGAGATGGCTGCGGCCTGCGCGATCAGCGCGGCAATTCCTTCGGGTACTACCGGTTCTGCGGCCGCGGTTCCCGCGCTGATCATCGCGCTGCCGGCGGTGAGTGCCACGACGGCGGCAGTGCCGGCGATGGCAGCGGGAATGCGTCGGGCGAGTGTCTTGCCGGGGAGTCGGCTCATGTCGGGCTCCTTCATTTCATGAGGCCGGGAAATGCGGCCCGAAGTGACTTGACCACGCGCATAGTCTCAACGTCAACTTGAGGTTTAGAATCGTTAGCGGAGCGTTAGTTAACGCCAGGCAAGTCGCACGTGCGCGAGAGAAGGCCCGTGTGACTCACGGCACTCGCTTGTTTTGCACCTCTGCGTCGTTGTCGGGAGAAAATCCGGCCCCTCGAGCGTTGAACGGATAGACCGTCTGAAAGGGGACGTCATGATCGCCGCCGTATTCCTCCTCTACGTGATCGTCGAGATCGCCGCATTGGTCATCGTGGGCAACGCCATCGGTGTCGCCTGGACAGTGCTGCTGTTTCTCGCCGGTTCGCTTGTCGGATTGATCCTCATGCGTTCGCAGTGGCGACGAGTCATGGACGGATTCCGCAAGGCAACGAGGGGTGAGGGATCGCCGTCACTGGCGGTCGCCGACGGCGCCTTGGTCGCGGCGGGCTCCGCGTTGATGTTCGTACCCGGACTCGTGACTTCCGTTCTGGGCCTTCTGCTTCTGATTCCGCCGACCCGGTGGGCGCTCCGCCCGCTTGCGGTGCTCCTGGCAGGCAAGCGCGCAGCAGCATTTGCCGCCGGTGGTGACGCCTTCGCCGGAACCGTCGGCTACGCGGCGCGCATGCGCGGAAACGGCGAGGTGATCGACGGCGAGATCATCGTCGAGACACCCGAAACCACCGAGTACGTAGCAAGCAACGGCAAGGAACTGGTCCTCGAGGGTGAGATTCTGGACACGGATACACCCACCCGTTCGCGGGGGCCGCAGTACTAACAGGCAGACTGGGTGCTCGTGACTACTCGTCTGCTGGTCAACGGCCGGATCTACAGTTCATTTGCACCTGACGCGACCTCGATCGCCATTACCGACGGCACCGTCGTGTGGGTCGGCGACGAGCGCGCCGGACGGGCGTTGCACCCCGCCGCGGAGATCGAAGACCTGGGCGGTGCGTTTGTCACTCCCGGGTTCGTCGACACCCACGTCCACATCACTGCATTGGGACTCAATCTCGTCGGTCTCGATCTCGTGGGCGCGAACTCACTGGACGAATGCCTCTCGCGAGTACGAACATTCGCAGCGGCAAACCCCGAAACTGCCCATCCCGACGCAGTCATCTGGGGACACGGTTGGGACGACACCGAGTGGGCAGATCAGACGCCGCCCTCGACCGCGGATCTCGACGCGGCTGCCCCTGGCCGCAAGGTGTATCTCTCGCGGATCGACGTTCACTCGGCCGCGTGCTCGAGCGCATTGCGCGACGGGATCTCCGGCCTCGCCGACACTGCCGGATACTCGGCCGACGGCCCGCTGACCTTCGACGCACACCACCTGGCGCGCAATGCGGCTCGGAACCTGCTGACCGAATCTCAGCGCGCGTCTGCTCGTACCGCGGCGCTCGATCTGTGCGCCTCCCGCGGGATCGTCGCAGTGCACGAGTGCGGCGGACCGGACATCTCGGGACTGACCGATTTCCAGGAACTACTGGCCCACGACCACGGAGTGGAGGTTCGGGGTTACTGGGGTGAGCGCGTCGACACCGAAGAGGATGCTCGCGCACTCCTCGACAAAACCGGAGCAGACGGACTCGGCGGGGATCTCTTCATCGACGGTTCGCTCGGTTCGCATACCGCGTGGCTGCTCGAACCCTATGCAGACCAACCTGATTCGACGGGCAACGCCTATCTCGACGTCGACGCGATCGCCGCACACATCCGGGCCTGCACCCTCGCGGGTGTCCAGGCCGGCTTCCATGCCATCGGCGACGGTGCCGTCTCGTCGGCAGCGGCCGCGTTCCGCAAGGTCGCCGACGAACTGGGTGGCCTCAAGGTCGCCGCGTTGGGTCACCGCCTCGAGCACGCGGAAATGATGTCGATGGCCGACGCGGAAACCTTCGCGGCCTTGGGTGTCATCGCGAGCGTCCAACCGGTGTTCGACGCACTGTGGGGCGGTACCGACGGTCTGTACGCCACGCGCCTGGGAGTCGACCGCGCAGCAGCGTTGAATCCGTTTGCACCTGCTGCCGGTAAGGGTGTCTCGCTCGCATTCAGCTCCGATGCCCCGGTCACCCCCATCGAGCCGTGGGCGATGCTGCGCGCCGCTGTCCAGCACCGCACCGACGGAAGTGGAATCTCACCGCGTGCGGCCTTCTCCGCCGCAACGCGCGGCGCCTGGCGTGCGGGCGGAGTGCGGGACGGCGCCGCGGGAACGCTCAATCCGGGTGCACCCGCCTCCTACGTGTTGTGGGAGGCAGGCGAACTCGAAGTCAGTGCACCGGCCGATTCGGTCCAGCGATGGTCTACCGATCCGCGCTCGCGAGTACCCGCTCTGCCCAGGCTGGCGGAAGGTGCGCCGATTCCGGTCTGCATCAAGTCGGTGCATCGCGGACGCGTCGTCTACCAGCGCGGCTCGACGAGTGAGTGAGGCCGGCGCAGAGGCGCCCAGCAGTGATCGCTCCCGCGTGAGCGCTGTGCTCACCGGTTCGGCATGGCTACGTTCGCTGTACGCAGCCGCAGGCGGATTCTTGATCTTCGCCGGGTTCCCACCTCGTCCGCTGTGGTTTCTGGCGCCAGTCGGGATCGCTCTTCTGACGTGCGTGTTGACGAACTTCGGTCGAGGCGGATTGCGTCTTCGTGCCGGCTTCGGTTACGGGTACCTGGCCGGTCTCGGATTCCTGGTGCCGTTGCTTCCGTGGATCGGTGTGTTCGTGGGCGCGGTCCCGTGGATCGCGTTGGCCGCGGTGGAGTCGTTGTTCATCGGACTGTTCGGGTTGCTGGCGGTACTGGTGGCGAGGTTGCCTTGGGCACCTTTGTGGATTGCCGCGACCTGGACGCTTACCGAGTGGCTTCGTTCCAGCGTCCCTTTCGGCGGATTTCCTTGGGGCAGGCTCGCATTCGGTCAATCCGAAGGATGGCTCCTCCCACTCGCGAGTATCGGCGGTGCGCCGCTGCTCAGCTTCGCGGTGGCCCTGACCGGTACCGGCTTGGCAGCAGTCGTCGTCGTTGTCGCGGCAAAACGATGGGACCGAGGATTCTTCGGAGCCGTTGCCGCCGCCATCGTGCCCGTGATCGTTGCTCTCGTGGTGTCGCCGTTTCTTGCCACCATGGATTCCGGCGACCGAACGATCACCGTCGCCGCGATCCAGGGCAGCGTTCCGCGGTTGGGCTTGGACTTCAACTCGCAACGCAAGCAGGTCCTCGACAACCACGTCACCGAAACTGTGAAACTGGCAGCCGAGGTGGACGCGGGCCGCGTCGATCAGCCTGACGTCGTGATCTGGCCGGAAAATGCCTCTGACATCGACCCACTGCGAAACGCCGATGCCGCGGCCGACATCACCCGAGCCTCCGAAGCGATCGGAGCCCCGATTCTTGTCGGCACCGTACTCGTGAATGCCGATCGTACGACCACCAATTCAGTGATCGTGTGGGACGGCGCCAATGGTCCTCAGGAACAGCACGACAAGAAGATCATCCAGCCGTTCGGTGAATACCTGCCATACCGAAGCTTCTTCCGGAACTTCTCCTCGTACGCCGATCGTGCGGGCAATTTCGTGCCCGGCGATGGCAACGGCGTTGTCCACGCAGCGGGTGTACCGATCGGCGTCGCGACTTGTTACGAGGTTGCGTTCGACCGGGCGTTCCAGGAATCGGTGCGCAATGGTGCGCAGCTGCTGGCAGTACCGACCAACAACGCCACCTTCGGGGACACCGAGATGACGTATCAGCAGCTGGCAATGTCCCGTGTGCGGGCAGTCGAGCACGGCCGTGCCGTCGTTGTGGCCGCAACCAGTGGTGTCAGCGCCATCATCGCTCCCGACGGGGCAGTGACTTCGCAGACCGACCTGTTCGTGCCGGCGGCACTTGTGGCCAAGGTGCCGCTGTCGACCAGCTCCACCCTCGCTACCCGAGTAGGTCCGGCGCCGGAGATCGTGCTCAGCATCATCGCGGTCGGTGCGATTGCCATGGCGCTGGTAGCCCGGCGCCGAGATCGGGCCGAGCAATCACCAGAGGAGACTGCGGCAATCTGACCCGAGCAACGGATATCGGGCTGCCGATGTTCCGAGGGGCGCCTACGCGGGTACTCGCTGTGCCACCCGTTCCTGCGTAAAGGCGGCCTCCTGTGACCGAGCCAGACAAGACCGAGCCAGACAAGGCCCAGCCTGAGAAGACCGAGCCCCAGACTGCAGTTCGCAAGACCAGTGTCGTCGACGCGGTGCTGCAGTCACCGCTCGCGGGGCTGTCACCGTGGATCCTGCTGTCCTTGCTCTCCGGGCCGGGAAGGTTCGAGGAATCCGCGGCCGCCGCGCTCGGGTTGTCGCTGCTGATCTTGGCGGCCAGTCACCGGCGCGGCGGCACGGTGAAGCTGTTGGAGGTCTTCGACGTCGTGTTCTTCGGCGTTCTGGCGGCCATCGGCCTCCTCGCGTCGGCGAACACGATTCGGTGGTTCGAACTCTGGGGAGGCGAACTGACCAACATCGCGCTGGTGGTCTTTGCCTTCGGATCGATCCTGCTCCGCAATCCTTTCACTTTGCAGTACGCGAAAGAGTCGACGCCTGAAGAGTATTGGACGACGCCACTGTTTCTGCGCATCAACTACGTCATCACCGCAGTGTGGGCGCTCGCCTTCACATGGTCGGCCGCAGTGGGCTTGTTCGGAGACGCACTGCTGCACGACGGAGACAACTTCTGGACCGGATGGATTCTGCAGTTGCTCGGAACCTTCTTCGCGATCTCCTTCACCGAGTGGTACCCCGAGTATGCGCCGAACAAGGCCGCTCAGGCTCAGGGCCTCGAAACCGAACCACCGCAGTCGATTTTCAGGCTGTTCGACTTTTTGCCGGTGTTCGTAGCCGTGACCGGCATCGCGGGGTTGGTGACCGACTCCGTTTCCGTGACCGCAGGCGTCACGTTGATTCTGGTCGGCGTGTTCGGACATCTGGCGATGCGACGGTTCACCGTCGACTAGGAGCTCTCGGTGATCTCGCGCCGACGGGAACTTGGTGCACGATCGTCTCGATGACCGGCAGGTGCCGGCTGATGCACGGAATTTGTCCGTTTCTGCGATAGTCAGTGCACCTGCCGTGCAATGGAAACGAGGGAAATTGAGCGTTATTTCGAGTACTGCACACAAGCACGATCCCATACACGGACGACGTCCACCAGCGGATCACCGCTTCCTCGGACTCGACACACGCGTCTTCCCACACGCCCTCGCGATCTTGGGGGTGTGGATGCTCTGGACCGTGATCGTGCCCGCCATCGATTCGGCTGTCTCCTCCGAAGATCCAACCGGCGCCGGAGACCGAATGGCCGTGACCGAAACGGTCTCCTTCGCCGCACCTGCGGGCTGGAATGTCGACAGTGGTTTCCGAACCGACCAACATGGCGCGTCCGATTCGCTCCCACGTGTGACGTTGACCGGCGGCACCGTCACCGTGAGCGTCGACGCCGACACATTCAGTGGAACTGCCGACGAGCTCCTCTCCCAAACAGATGCCGTGAGTCTTGCGACGAACGGCAGTTCCGTGCTTGCGGTCTCCGGTAAACGCCAGCCGATCAGCACCGACGGGGGTCTGAGCGGCGTCCAGGTCAGCTTTGACACTCCGCGGTCCGCCGGATCGGTGACCACATTCGTCGCCGACGGCGAGGGAATTCGGGTACAGGTAGTCGGCCCACCCGATCAGATCGCCGCCCGCAGTCGAGAAATCACCGACATGATCGCCTCCATCGGCACACATGAGGGAGACACCAAGTGAGCAGCGATCTCCTCGAAACCCGCTCCCGCGCATTCGATACGACGGCCTGGGGCGAGAAATTTCACTTCTTCCAACCACGCAACGTCGTGTTCTGGATATACCTGTGGATGTGCGGATTCGGCCTCGTCAAAGGCTGGCAGATGTTCGCCCCCTTCGCCGGATACTTCGGGCGCGCACTCCTCGTTGCCGGCATCGTCGGCATCATCAGCGCCGCGGTCTGGACATGGTGGTTCCGGCACATCGACCGCTACGAACGCCAACCCGTAGGACTAGTGGTCACCGGCTTCATCTGGGGCGCCACCGCAGCAACGTTCACTATCGCAGTACCCGCGAACGGAGCAGTCGGCTCGCTCTACACGAAGATTTTCGGGCAGGTATGGGCTCAGGACTGGCATGCGGGCCTCTCTGCACCGTTCGTGGAGGAAACCGCCAAAGGCATCGGCATCGTCGTCCTCCTCGCGCTTGCACCGCGACTGGTGCGCACCGCAACCGACGGCCTGCTCCTCGGCGCTTTCATCGGCTTGGGATTTCAGACCAGCGAAGACTTTCTGTACTCGATTGCCGGCGCGACGCAGGGCTTCGGCGCCCACCAAACCGACGGACTGATCGGTTCCATCGCCACCCGCACCTACTCCGACATCGTCTCTCATCCACTCTTTACAGCCCTTTTCTGCGCCGGCGTGATCTATCTGATCGGCACCCCGGCCCAGCCCCGGCGGATCGGACGCGGATTGGCGTTGATCGTGGCCCCCATCCTGATCCACGGCGTGTGGGATTCGATGCTCGCGATCGCCGGCGGCAGCAGTTCGCTCGTGTTCGTCATCATGATCGGCGACATCGTCTTCGCTTTCACTGCCTTGTGGATCGCGTTCGTCTGGGCGCACCCACGTGAGTCCCACTTCGTCCGTGACATTCTCGCCCCGGAAATCGAGTCCGGCGTCCTGACCGACGCCGAGGTGACAGCCGCCGGCGGATGGCGACAACAACGCACTTACGCGAAAGCCGCACCCACTCGCACCGAACGTCGCCAACGACGACATATCGTTCGTGCCGCGCTGGATCTGTGCAGCGACCTTGCTGTAAGCAAGGGCGACGACAGCTCCCAGGTCGTCGAATCACGCAACGAAATCACCCGCCTCCGCCAAGGAACCGCGGCACAGAGCATCGCTCGGTGACCGCGAAGTAGCGGAAGTACCGTTCAGCACCGTAAGTCATTTACCCACACCCCAGTCGGCGTGAGTGGGGTACCGAAGTTTGGTGTGTCGCGGGGTGGGGGATACAGCTCACACTGGTGCACGAAGCAGTGCCGATGGTTCTCCAGCGCGAATCGCGAATCCGCGCACTGTCGGCTCGCGAGTGCGCCTGGATGCTGAATGACGGTGTCCTGAAGTGCCTTTGAGGACCACGAAGCATCCTGAAGTTGCCACGTCGAAGAAGGGCCGAAGTATGACGTCGACTTGTGAACGATCACTCCCCGTAGAACGAGAAAGACCGCCCGGTGTAGAACCGGACGGTCTTGATCGAAGTGCTAGTTCATGCGCCGCGACGCTTGGCCTTCAGCAAATCGAGACGCTCTTTGAGGAGCTCTTCGAGTTCCTCGACCGAGCGACGCTCGAGCAGCATGTCCCAGTGGGTGCGGGGAGGCTTGACCTTCTTGGCTTCGGGGGCAGTTCCCTCCATGAGGGCGCCTTCGAGGCCGTTGCGGCACAACCAGGTGCCGGGGATCTCGGCTTCGTCCGCGAACGGGATGTCGAAGATCTCGCCGTTCTCGCACTTGTACTTGGCCATACGACGGGGCGCGAGGTCATGGTCACGGTCGGTCTCGTAGCTCACAGCTCCGAGACGGCTACCTCGAAGTACGCGATCTGCCATGGTGGTGTCCTCTCTTCGTTCGTCACCGCTGGTGGGCGCCCTGACTTGGGGAGTAGACGCTCACACTCATCTACAACGCCACGAGCACCCGATTGGTTCCCGTGTGGCGAGAAGACGCAACCTCTCCATCTTACCGGGTACCGCGCGCGTTCATCGAAGGCGTCCGAATCTCGAGTACAGTGTCGACTCATGGCTGAGAGCACACGCGTCGGATCACCGCAGACTGCGCGTTCCGGAAACCCGTGTGTGTGGTGCGGCCGCGAGGTCGCGGTGACGGGAGTGGGTCGTCGTCGCCGGTACTGCAGCCAGTCTTGTCGCCAGCGCGCGTACGAGCAGCGCAATGCCGTCAAGGGCACGACGATCCCGGCTGACGCCGTCATCTTGACCGCCGTCGAGGCCGTCGAACTGGTGGATCGGATGTTCGAGGTTCGCTGCGCCGCCGAAGATGTGGCGACTGCTGTTGCCGAGGGAGCCGAAAGTTCGGAACTCGCACAGTTGTGTGAACGGTTGACCGAACTTGCCCGTGAAGCCGAACGTTTCCGGTGAAGCAGGTGTGGGCAACCGGTTTCTAGCCTTGCGTTGAGCACCGCAGCACTGCGGTGCGCCTGACGCCTGACGACGACAAATTCTGATCCTGAGTTCGGACCTTCGGGGAGGTTCGGACTTCGAAGCGACCCTTCGTCGAGGTCGATGACCTTCGGCTGCGCTCCCGCAGGATCGCCACATGGTTTCCACTCGATATCGAGGCGGTGCGATGTTTCTCTTCAATCCCCGAGCCACAGTTCCCGGCGCTGATCGTCACAACGCTGTGTGGGGGTGGTCGTGATGGATACCGACAAGAGGATCGATCCGCTGACCGGATCGCGAAGCCTGCCGGCAGGGGCGTTTCCCCTGTCAGCGGTGCAGCGCAGTATGTGGTTTGCGCAGCAACTTCACCCGACGGTGCCGTATTTCATTGCGCAGTACATCGAGTTCCACGGCGACCTGGACATGCAACTGCTCAGCCGCGCTGCAGTGGAGGCCGCCCACGAGTTCGAGTCGCCATTTCTGCGGTTGATGTACCCCGATGGTGAGCCGTGCCAGATCGTGGACTTCACGATCGATCCGGGTATCGACTACTTCGACTTCCGCGAGCGTGAGAACCCTCGGCAGGCTGCGTCGGAGTGGATGGACAACGATTACGCGACGACGCTCGACTTGACGCGTGATCGTCTCGTCGAGATGACAATTCTCCAAACTGGCGATCGAGACTACTTGTGGTACACCAGGATTCACCACGTTGCTCTCGACGGATACAGCGGAATGACGATAGTGAATCGAATTGCCGCGATCTACACCGCAGCAGTCGAGGGCCGGGAGCCTGCGGTAAACAAGGCGCTCGACGTCACGACGCTGTCCGAACTCGATCAGAAGTACCGCGAATCGAGTCGGTTCGAGGCCGACCGCGAATACTGGGCCCAGCGAGTGTCCGGCGTCGAGCACGGTTCTACGTTGGCGACGCGTGAGGGACCGCCGACTGCGCGTAGCGAACTCGTCAGTGCCGCGATGTCGGCGAACAGCCTTGCTGCCTTGGACGAGTGGAATTCGCGTTCCGGTGCCACTGCGGCGGCGGTGCTGATTTCGGCACTGGCGTGCTATTTGTCTCGAAACACCGGCTACGACGACGTTCTGATAAATCTGCCGGTCTCGGCGAGGACCACGGCACCGCTGCAACGCTCCGGCGGAATGCTGGTCAACGTCGCGCCCCTTCACATCCACGTCGACCCCGACGAAAGCGTGGACGATCTGGTCGGGCGGGTCCAACTCGAACTCCTCGGCGCGCTTCGTCATCAGCGATGCAGTCTCGAAGACATCAGGCGCGATGCGGGCTTGGCGGTCGGCGATGCACGACTGTCCGGTCCGATGATGAATGTGATGCTCTTCCGGCAGGAGATAACACTGGGATCACTGACCGGCGAGTTTCACATCGTCACGTCGGGGCCCGTCGAGGATCTCCTGGTCAACGTGTACCAGAGTGGCGACCCAGCTCAGACGTTGATCGACTTTCGTGGCAACCCCAATCGCTACGGTCACGACGAACTGGTTGAACACCACCGGGCGTTCACCGAGTTGGTCGCAGAACTGACAGCAGCACCGGCCGGTACGCCGATGAACCGGATTCATCCGGCAAGCGCCGAGGCCGGGGCACGCAGTGCGCAGCGGAGGGAAACCGAAAGGTTCTGGGCTGGATATCTGGGGGACTCCGACGAGGGTTCGGCGCTGGGGCTCGAGCGAATCGACGCAGAATCGGAGCCGACCACTACGAATCGGCTCAGCTTCCCGCTCGATCCCGCGGTCGCCGAACTTGCACGTACGGAAGATGTCTCACTCTTTGCCGTTGTCCACGCGGCATTTGCGGCATTGTTGTCGAGATCGACCGAGCGCCGTGACGTGTTGATCGGAACGAGGACAGAGTGGGGGACTTCGCCGCTGCGCTGCGAGGTCGATCCGGCGGCGCCGTTCGACGAGTTCGTGAGTTTTCTTGCTCGAGAACGCGACACGTTGTTGGTTCGATCGGCGGCAGGTATCCCCGAGCTTCCCGAGTTGCACGTCCATCTCAACGACGGCTCGCAGGAGACCACGATTGCCGGCCTCGATGTGGCGATCGACGTCCACGCGGATACCGGCGCCCTCGAGGTGGCGTACTCCACGCAGCACTACGCCGAATCCACGGTCCAAGCCTTCCTCTCGCGACTGGTGCGGATCCTTGCGGGCGCAGCGGCAGCCCCGCGAACGTCGGTCGGAGATCTCGATCTTCTCGACGAGTTCGAGCGTGAGTTCCTTATGCCGGCACGGGGAGCGACCGCGTCCGCGCCGTTGACCCTGCCCGATATCCTCCGCCGGGCCGCGGCTGTGAACCCCGATGCCCCAGCGCTCGTTTTCGGTGATCGTGAGGTGAGCTACCGGGAACTCGACGCCGAGTCGAACACACTCGCCCGCGAACTGATCAACAGGGGAGTCGGCCCAGGTACCTACGTCGCCCTTCCACTGTCGAGGTCGATCGAATCGGTGACCGCGACGTGGGCAGTGGCCAAGACCGGCGGCGCCTTCCTCCCGATCGATCCGCACTACCCCGAGGATCGTATTCGGCACATGCTCACCGATTCGGGAGCTGTTGTCGGAATCAGCGTGGGGGAGCACCATGCCGGGCTCGCCGATTCGGTGGACTGGCTGCTTCTGGACGAATTCTGCACCGACGAACCGAACGCGTACCGCTCGGACGCACCGCTCGACGATGTCGAACGTCGCTCACGCGTGCGCTACGACGACCCGGCTTACCTGATCTACACCTCGGGATCTACCGGCGTCCCCAAAGGCGTCGTGGTCAGTCACCGCGGGCTGAGCAGCTTCGCCGACGAAGAACGAATCAGGTTCGGAGTCGAACCAGGCGACCGCACCCTGCATTTCTCGTCGCCGAGCTTCGACGCTTCGGTACTCGAACTTCTCCTTGCCTTCGGCGGCGCGGCGACGATGGTGATAGCGCCGCCCACCGTGTACGGCGGCGACGAACTGGCCCAGGTGATGCGCGTCGGCCGGGTGACACACGCTTTCGTCACCCCGGCCGCGCTGGCAACTGTTGATCCCGCCGGCCTACCGGATCTACGAGTGGTCGTGACCGGCGGCGACGCCTGCTCGCCCGCGCTGGTAGATCAGTGGTCACACGGACGCTCGATGTTCAACGCGTACGGACCGACCGAAACCACCGTCGTCGCCACCCTGACCGGACCGCTGAGCAGCGATGTTCCCGTCACGATCGGAAAGCCGATGCGCGGCGCCGCGGCCGTCCTCCTGGATTCGCGGCTTCAACCGGTGCCGATCGGTGTCGCCGGCGAACTCTATGTGAGCGGTATCGGTTTGGCGCGTGGATACCACGCGCGAGCCACGATCACGGCCGAACGATTCGTCGCCGACCCCAACGGCGTTGCGGGAGAGCGCATGTACCGCACGGGTGACCTCGCGCGGTGGAACGGCGCGGGTGAGCTGGAGTACCTCGGACGGAGCGACTTCCAGATCAAGATCCGCGGTTTCCGCGTCGAACTCGGCGAGATCGACGACGTACTGCGCCGCCATCCGAGCGTCGCGCAGGCCGTCACCGCCGGAGTTTCGGGCCCGAGTGGGGAAACACTGTTGGCGGCGTACGTCACGGCGGCTGAGGGCACGCACATCGACAACTCCGAATTGATCGCCCACGCCGGATCCTCGTTGGCAGCGCACATGGTTCCGTCGCGGATCGTCGTACTCGATTCCATTCCACTGACTCCCGCCGGAAAGATCGACAGGAAAGCATTACCGGACATCGATTCGGCTGGCGGCACGGCCGAATACCGTGCCCCCGAGACCTCGACCGAGAAGCGAATTTCTGCGGTGTTCTGCGATCTGCTCGGCATCACCAGGGCAGGAGCAGACGACAGTTTCTTCGACCTCGGCGGTGACTCGCTGATCGCGACCCGAGTCGTGTCGAGGGTCAACGGAGCACTCGGGACGACGCTGAGCGTTCTCGACCTCTTCGAGGCGCCGACCGTCTCCGATCTGGCTGCTCGCGCAGACCTCGCGGACTCGCGGAACACGCGCGCCCCAGCACTGACGCGTATCGATCGCCCTGACCGGATACCGGTATCTCTGGCTCAGCAACGTATGTGGCTGACCAATCAACTCGATCCGAGTTCGCCGGCGTACAACATTCCGATCGCGGTTTCGATGACCGGCGATCTCGACGTCGACGCACTGTTCACCGCACTGCGGGACGTGATCGTTCGGCACGAGGTCTTGCGGACCGTTTTCCCCGAGAGCGCCCGTGGTCCGGTCCAGCACGTTCTCGGTGTGGACGAGATGTTCGATCATCTCGAGGTGGAAACGGTGCCTGCCGCAGCGGCCGCAGCGCGGGCGAGCGAACTGGCACGAACGGGATTCGACGTCAGCGAATCGGTGCCGATCCGCGCCACTCTGCTCGAGGTGAACGAACGCGAGCACACGCTGGTCCTCGTCGTTCACCACATTGCAGCGGACGGCCTGTCGATGGCGCCGCTGGCTCGTGACGTGATGGTCGCTTACGCGTCGAGGGCGAGCGGGCGTGTACCGGCGTGGTTGCCGCTCGAAGTGCAGTACGGCGATTTCAGCGAATGGCAACGAGGAGCGCTCGGCGAAGCGTCCGACCCGGATTCGATTCTCGCCGAGCAGTTGCGGTTCTGGTCGCACACGCTCGCCGAACGCGGTGAGCTCGCGGAACTGCCGATGGATCACCCGCGGCCTGCAGGTGTCTCGCTGCGCGGTGGAGATCTCGATTTCCGGATCGACTCCGCGACGTACCGCCGGGTCGGCGAGATCGCGGCGCGATGCGACGTCAGCGTGTTCATGGTGATCCACGCCGCGCTGGCCGTCCTGCTCAGTCGAGAATGTGGAGCGAACGACATCACGATCGGCACCCCGGTGGCCGGGCGTAGCGAGCGCGCCCTCGACGACGTCGTCGGAATGTTCGTCAACACGGTGGTGCTGAGGACGGTTCTCGACGGGGGACTCACCTTCGGTGAAGTTCTCACCCGCGTCCGGGACGTCGACGTGGCGGCCTTGCAGCACACCGAAGTGCCGTACGACGTACTCGTCGAATCCCTCGCAGAGCGCCAGGCACCGCTGTTCCAGGTCATGTTGGTGATGCAAGGCGCTGCTCCCGCCGAGGTCACCTTGCCCGAGCTCGACGTCACTGTTGACGAACTGTCCACGGGTGCAGCGAAGTTCGATCTTCAGGTCATTCTCACCGACCGCGGCGACCATCTCGACGGCCAGTTGAACTATGCCAGCCAACTTTTCGACTCGGACACCATGTCTGGCCTCGCTGATCGCTTCACGATGCTCCTCGACGCGGTAGCGGCCGACCCCGAATCAGTCGTCGGCGACGTCGATCTCACAGCTGTGGGCGAGGCGGAACTGGTCCTCGAGCGCTGGAATGCCACCGAACACGCCGTACCGATCACCACCCTCTCCGACCTGGTGGCGGAGCAGGCAGCCCGGACGCCCGAGGGGGCCGCGCTCATCTACGGCGAGCGGACACTGACGTATGCGGAGTTCGACGCGAGGGTCAGTGAACTTGCCAGAACCCTCATCGCCCACGGTGTCGGCCCGGACATGCGCGTCGCGGTGTCGATTCGCCGGTCACCCGAACTGCTCGTCGCGGTCCACGCCGTGATCCGTGCCGGCGCGGCGTATGTCCCGGTGGACCCCGACCATCCGGCCGAACGTATCGCGTACGTCTTCGACATCGCCGCACCGATCTGTGTGCTGAGCCGGCCCCAGGACCACGGCGCACTTCCCGCGCGAGTCCCGATCGTCGACGTCGATCTCGATCGTCCCGTGTCCACGACGGTGCCGATCACCGACGCTGATCGGATCCGACCCCTCCTCCCGGACAATGCTGCATACGTGATCTTCACGTCCGGATCGACCGGTCGGCCGAAAGGCGTTGCAGTATCACACCGTTCGATCGTCAATCGCCTTCTGTGGATGCAAGACGCGTACCCACTTCACGCGTCGGACGTGGTGCTGCACAAGACTCCGGTGACCTTCGACGTCTCGGTGTGGGAACTGTTCTGGCCCCTGCAGACTGGTGCGCAGTTGGTGATCGCGGAACCGGAGGGGCACCGTGATCCCGGGTACCTGTCGGCGTTGATGGCCGAAAAAGGCGTCACGACGGCGCACTTCGTTCCGTCGATGCTCGCGGAATTCGTCGCGGTCGCGACTGCCGGGCAGTGCGCAAGCCTGCGTCAGGTGTTCTGCAGCGGTGAAGCTCTCGCTCCCACCACCGCGGAGGCGTTCACCCGTCTGAGTTCTGCAGGATTGTTCAACCTGTACGGGCCCACGGAGGCTGCCGTCGACGTGAGCGCCGCCGAATTCACCCCCGACATGACCGTCACCGTTCCCATCGGTGCTCCTGTGTGGAACACCCAGCTCTATGTCCTCGACGGGCGGCTGCATCCCGTTCCGGTCGGAGTTCACGGCGAGCTGTACCTGGCGGGAGTGCAACTGGCGCGTGGATACCTCGGGCGCAGCGATCTCACCGCCGACAGATTCGTGGCCGATCCGTACGGCCCGGCTGGCACCCGGATGTACCGAACCGGTGATGTCGTCCGGTGGCGCGCCGACGGGCTGCTCGACTACGTCGGTCGACGCGATTTCCAGGTCAAGATCCGCGGCCAGCGCATCGAGCTCGCCGAGGTCGAAGCAGCGTTGCTCAGGCTGCCCGGTGTCACGCAAGCTGCTGCTCTCGTCCATCACGACGACGTGGTCGGTGACAGCTTGGTCGGCTACGTCATCGCCGAGACCGGCACCTCGATCGACACGGACGGCATGCGCGCCGAGTTGAGAGGTCTCCTTCCCGCCTACATGGTTCCCGCAGTGGTCATCGCCCTCGACGTGTTTCCGCTCGGCTCGACCGGCAAGCTCGATCGGAAAGCTCTGCCCGCTCCCAGCTTCGACAGCTCGCAGACGTATCTGGCGCCGCGAACACCGCTCGAAGCACAGTTGGCGGCGATCTTCGAGGAGCTGCTGGAATCCGGGGCAGTCGGTGTTCACGACAACTTCTTCGAGATCGGCGGAAACAGTCTCGTCGCTGCCCGCGCCGTGGCGCGCGTGAACGATTCACTGTCGTTGAACCTGTCGATCAGAGAGTTGTTCGACGCGCCGACCGTTGCGCAGTTGGCGGTCGAGTGCGCAACGGCGCGAGGGGGAGCAACCGTTCTTCCGCTCGAGGCGTTGCCGCGGCCACAGTCGATTCCGCTGTCGCTGGCGCAGAAGCGCATGTGGTTCGTCAATCAATTCGACGTCACCTCCGCGGCGTACAACGTGGCCATAGCGATCAGGCTGAGAGGCCGGTTGGACGTTGTGGCCTTGGAAGGCGCGATCATCGATGTGCTCGATCGCCACGAATCGCTGCGCACGCTGTTTCCCATGATCGAGGGAGTGCCGGCGCAGGTGATCGTGGAACCCGTTGAAGCGTTGGGGTCGCTACCGATTGTCGGCGCGAGCGCCGAAGCGGTACTCGGGGAGATCGAACGCGTCACCGCGAGGGGCTTCGACGTGACGCAGGCTCCACCGATCAGGGCCGAACTGATCGAGGTCGACGCAGAAGATCACGTCCTGGCTGTGGTCGTCCATCACATCTGCGCCGACGGATTCTCGATGGCACCGTTGGCGTTCGACGTGATGAGCGCGTACTCGGCACGGCATCGAGGTGAGGCCCCCGACTGGTCTCCTCTCCCGGTCCAGTACGCGGACTTCGCGATCTGGCAGGAAAGGGCACTCGGACGGATCGACGAAGCGGAGAGCACCCTCGCCGGCCAGCTCGAGTACTGGACACGTCAGCTGGCAAGTGTGCCCGAGCTTCTCGCGCTCCCCGCAGATCGCCCGCGGCCGCGCGTACAGGATCTCTCGGGCGGCGTCGTTCGATTCGACATCGATGCCGGCATTCATCGTCGTCTGAGCGAAACCGCGATCGAACACCGAAGCAGTATGTTCATGGCGATACACGCCGCGTACGCGGTGCTCGTGGCCAGATTGTCCGGCATGGAAGACATCACGATCGGCTCACCGATCGCCGGACGCGGAAATGCCCTCCTGGATCCGATGGTCGGTATGTTCGTCGGAACGTTGGTGCTGCGCGCCGATGTCGACCCCGCAGCCTCGTTCACCGATCTGTTGGCCAGAGTTCGCAGCACCGACCTCGACGCCTTCGCTCACGCAGACGTCCCCTTCGAGCGCGTCGTCGATGCGCTCGCTCCGGAGCGGTCGACTTCGCATTCACCGTTGTTCCAGGTGATGCTGGAGTTCAAGAACACCAGTCGACCAGCAGTTCGTCTGACGGACCTCGAGGTCGAGGTCCTCGAACTCGAATCCGCCGTCTCGAATTTCGATCTGCAACTCACGCTTGCCGAGACATTCGACGAGGAGGGCCGGCCGGCGGGAATCGAGGCCGGGTTCACCTACGCGAGCGCCCTGTTCGACGAGTCGACGGTCGAAGGCTTCGCTCGATATCTTGTTCGGATCCTCGGTGCGGTGACCGAATCACCGCACACGCCGGTCGGCGACATCGATCTCGTGGTCGACACCGACACGATGAGCGTCGTGTCTGCACCGGAACTTCCCGGCCAGGTTCACTTCTCGACGTTGCTCGAGCGGAAGTACGTCGACGAACCGCAGAGAACTGCACTGATTTTCGGCGACCGACATCTGACGTACTCCGATCTGGACCGCCGGGCCAATCGGCTTGCACGACTGTTGATCGTCCGCGGGGCAGGTCCGGAATCCGTTGTCGCCCTGGCATTGCCACGCTCACTGGAATCCGTGGTCGCGATCTGGGCGGTTGCCCGGACCGGCGCCGCATTCGTACCCGTCGACCCGGCGTACCCCGTCGACCGCGTACATCACATGATCAACGACTCGGGAGCGGGCGTCGTCCTCACCACCGCCGAGCATGTGGGTGTCGTCCCCGACGAGGCAGACGCAGTTCTGCTCGATCAGGCCGAGACACTGGCAACCCTCGAACAGTTCGGAGATCAGCGGCTGGAGGCCTCGGAACTGGCGGGGACGGTGTCTCTGGACAATCCCGCCTATGTCATCTACACCTCCGGTTCCACCGGCGTCCCCAAAGGTGTCATGGTCACTCACCGTGGGCTTTCGGCACTCGCCGAACAGGAACGTACTCGATTCGGGGTGGAATCGACTTCGCGCACGCTGCATTTCAGCTCACCGAGCTTCGACGCCTCGATTCTCGAACTCCTGATGGCCGTTGGTGCCGGGGCCACGATGGTCATCGCTCCACCGAGCATCATCGGCGGAACCGAACTGACGAGCCTGATCGCCGATCAGCACGTCACGCACGCCTTCATCACCCCGGCCGCTCTGGCCACGGTCGATCCGAGCGAACTGAACGAGCTGGTTTGCATCGGAACCGGTGGCGACGTCTGCCCGCCCGATCTCGTCGCCGCCTGGGTCAGTGATCACCGGATCATGATCAATGCCTACGGACCGACCGAATCGACGGTCGTCGCCAGCATCACCGAGCCGATGGCCCCGGCCGATCGAGTGACGATCGGCCGCCCGTCGACAGGCATCACTGCGTGGGTCCTCGACAATCGCCTGCACCGCGTCCCGGTCGGAGTGACGGGGGAGCTGTACGTCAGTGGCGACGGACTCGCCCGCGGTTACCGCAACCGCGCCGGCACCACCGCCGAACGTTTCGTGCCCAATCCCGCGGGCAGTGCGGGCACACGGATGTACCGCACCGGCGACCTCGCCAGGTGGAACAAGAACGGCGAACTCGAGTACCAGGGCCGAGGTGATTTCCAGGTCAAGATTCGTGGGTTCCGCATCGAACTCGGCGAGATCGAAGCAGTTCTGGCTCGCTATCCCGGGGTCGCGCATTCCGTGGTGACCACGCTCGAACGTGACGGACGCGCCGCGCGAATCGTCGGATACGTCGTGCCCGCCAACGATGCTCAGACTGTGGATCCCGAGGCCGTCATCGCGTTCGCGGGTTCGGCTCTGGCCCCGTACATGGTTCCTGCGGCGGTGGTCGTGCTCGACGAACTGCCGATGACTGCCAACGGAAAGCTCGACCGCCGAGCCCTGCCGGTTCCCGACCTGCGAGCAACCCAAGCGCGCTCGCGGGCTGCCGAGTCCGATACCGAGCGCACGCTGGCCGCCTTGTTCGTCGATGTCCTCGGTGTCGAATCGGTGGGCGTCGACGACTCGTTCTTCTCGATGGGCGGCGATTCGATCATGTCGATTCAGCTCGTCGCCCGTGCCCGCGACGCCGGGCTCGTGTTCACCCCGCGTGACGTCTTCGAGGTGAAATCGGTCGCCGGTCTTGCGGTTTTGCTGGCATCGACCAAGGACGACGAACCCGAGGTGCTCGAGGAACTTCCCGGAGGCGGCGTTGGCCACGTGCCGTTGTTGCCGGTGGCTCAGTGGTGGCTCGACCGGCTCGGCTCCGATCTCCAGGGGCTCGATTCGTTCTCCCAAGCGACCCTTCTCAATGCGCCGCACGGGCTTCGCAGTGTGGAGCAGTTGACCGCAGCGCTTCAAGTCGTTCTCGATCGTCACGACATCCTTCGCGCGCGCCTCGAACTCGACGGCGAGCGCGGGCTCTTAGTCGGCGATCCGGGATCTGTTGCAGCCGAAGACATCTGCCGGGTAGTCGAGGTCGAGGCCGAGCCGGGCACCGCCGTGTTCGACGCGGCGATCGTCGCCGCCCTGGGTGATGCACGTCGAGAACTCGACCCCGTCCGGGGCGAGATGGTGCGGGTCGTCTGGTTGTCCGGCGTACGCAACACCGGCCGGTTGCTCCTGGTGATCCACCACCTCGCGGTGGACGGCGTGTCCTGGCGCGTGCTCGTACCGGAACTTGCGTCCGCTTTCCACCGGATCGACGCCGGCGAGGAGCCGGAGCCGTCGTATTCGGGCACGTCGGTTCGTCGTTGGTCGCATGCGCTCCGTGACATCGCGCCCGATCGAAGAGTCGAATTGCCCCGGTGGCGTTCGATCCTCGAAGGTGACGACCCCCTGATCGGAACCCGGCCGCTGGACCCGCGGCTCGACACGTTCGATTCGGTCGGCCGAGTTGTCGCCGACGTGCCCGTCGAACTGTCCGACACAGTCCTGACCACGCTTCCCGCGCTCTTCGGTGGATCCGTCAACGACGGTCTCGTTGCTGCTCTCGCGCTGGCACTGACGCAGTGGAGGCAGGCACAGGGCATACGAACCGACAACGTGCTCGTCTCGATGGAAGGTCACGGACGCGAGGCTCACGTGGTGCCCGGTGCGGACGTCCTGCACACCGTCGGCTGGTTCACCAGTGTCTTCCCGATGCGAATCGACCTCGCCGACATCGACATCTCGAACGTGTTGAGCAGCGGCCCCGAGGCAGCGGTGGTTCTCAAGCGGGTCAAGGAAGAACTGTTGGGAGTTCCGGACAGTGGCATCGGGTACGGAGTTCTGCGTTATCTCGACGAGGTGGGCCGAGCGGAACTGGAAGATCTCCGCCAACCGCAGATCTCCTTCAACTATCTCGGTCGTTTCTCCGGCACCGAAGTAGGAGAGTCGCTGGGGGACTGGGCACTGGCCCGTGACGTCGATCTGGAAGCGGCAGCTCGGTCCGAGATGCCCGTGGGTTCGGTCCTGGACGTCAATGTCGTCACCACCGAAATCTCGGGTGCACCGCACATCGGTGCCACAATCGCCTATCCCACCGGCGTGCTGGCAGAGCGCGATGCTCGCGCCATCGCCGAACTCTGGGTGCAGTCGTTGCGCGCTCTGGCCACCTACGCCGAACACAGCGAACGCGGGGGACTCACACCGTCGGACATCGACCTGATCGAACTGGACCAGGAGTCCATCGACCACCTCGAGCGCGAGTTCCCGACACTGACCGACGTCTGGTCCCTTTCACCGCTGCAATCCGGACTGCTCTTCCACGCCCGCTACGCCGAACACACAGTCGACGCGTACACCGTCCAACTCGCACTCGAACTCGACGGCGTCGACGCGTCCAGGTTGCACCGCGCCGCACAGGCGTTGCTCGACCGTCATGAGAACCTGCGAGCTGCGTTCACGACCGACACCGGTGGGCGATCGGTGCAGGTGATCAGCGCCGACGTGGACGTGCCGTGGACCGAGATCGACATCTCTCCCTTGGCCCCCACCGAACAGGCAACCGAGATACGCGAGCTCCTCCATGCGGATCGGGTGCGAGGCTTCGACATGGCCACGCCGCCCCTGCTGCGGTTCCTGCTTCTGCGAACCGGAGACGACGCGTATCGGTTGATCCTGACCAACCACCACATCCTCCTCGACGGATGGTCGATGCCGCTGCTGGTCCGTGACCTACTGACGCTCTACGCCACCGACAGTGATCACAGTGCCATCCCACGCGTGCACCCCTACCGGGACTATCTGAGCTGGATCAGCACTCGCGACGACAGCGTGTCGATCGAAGCCTGGGGCGAAGCACTCCGCGGACTCGGCGACCCGACGCTGCTCACCGGAACTCACGCCGTCGACGAGGACGGCGCCACCTCACGCTCGACCACCACAGCCCTCGGAGAACGTGAGACGGAACTTCTGCGTGGATTCGTCCGCTCCCGTGGCCTGACGACAGCCTCCTTGATCCAGGTGGCCTGGGGAATCGTGCTCGCCGAACTCCTCGGCCGCGACGACGTCGTCTTCGGTGGAACCGTCTCCGGCCGACCACCCCAGGTGTCCGGCGTCGAGTCGATGGTGGGTTTGTTCATCAACACTGTCCCCGTCCGAGTTCGCCTTGACCCGCGAGAGTCACTGGCAGCGCTGTGCGTTCGTGTCCAAGCGGAACAGGCGCGGTTGTCCGATCACCATCATGTGGGGCTTTCGCACATCACTTCGGCAGTGGGGGCCGCTGCATCGTTCGACACGCTGACTGTGTTCGAGTCGTATCCCGTTGACCGCGGTGGACTCTCCTCCGGCACCGACATCGCCGGAATGCACGTTCTCGACGTCCACGACGCCGAGGATGCCGCGCACTATCCACTCGCGATCGTTGCCTCTGCGGCAGACGGGCGACTGCGGCTCAAATTCGAGTATTTCCCGGGAGTCCTGGGCGATCACGACATCGACGCGATCGCGGACCGGCTGCTCCGCACCCTCGAACTGATCACCGCACAACCGGATCTTCCGCTGGCGAAACTGCGTTTGATGCCGGATTCGCAAGTGCAGCAATTGGTTCCCGCGCGCGGCCGGCAAGGCCGCTCGGTAAGGACACTCGATCGCATCTTTTCGGACACCGCGAGCAGATTCCCCGAACGGGTCGCACTGTCCTGTGGTGACAGAAAGATGACCTATCGAGAGCTGGACGAGGCGTCGAATCAGTGGGCGCGCGTGCTCATCTCGGAAGGCGCGGGCCCGGACTCACGGGTGGCGATCTGTGTGGAACGGTCCTTCGAATCCGTCGCAGCGGTCTGGGCGATCACCAAGACCGGTGCCGCCTTCGTGCCGATCGATCCTCGCTACCCGAGTGACCGGATCTCGTTCATGCTCGAGGACTCGGCATCATCGCTCGGAATGACCACGGCTGCAAATGCACCGGCCGACGGTGGCGCAACGAAGTGGCTCGAACTCGACGACTCGGCGAACGCCACTCGGCTCTCCGGAGTGTCCACATCACCGCTACGCGAAGACGAGCGCCGGGGAACCCCGCGGCTGGAGAACACTGCCTACCTCATCTACACCTCGGGCTCGACCGGCCGGCCCAAGGGTGTCGTCGTCACGCACACCGGTCTCGAGAACTTCGCCGACGAACAGCGTCATCGCTACGGTCTCACGGAGAATTCACGCGCACTGCATTTCGCCTCGCCGAGTTTCGACGCCTCAGTTCTCGAGTATCTGCTCGCCTTCGCCGTCGGCGGCGAACTGGTCGTAGCTCCCACCACCGTCTACGGAGGAACCGAACTGGCCGACGTTCTCCGAGAGGGACATGTCACCCACGCGTTCATCACGCCCGCAGCGCTGACGTCGGTGGATCCCGAGGGACTCGACGAACTGACCACCATCACGGTCGGTGGCGAGGCGCCCTCGGCGGACCTGGTGCGCACCTGGGCGCCGGGAAGATCGTTCGTCAACGTCTACGGACCCACCGAAACCACCATCTCCTGCAACCTCAGTGACCCCATCCCAGCCGGTGAGAAGGTCTATCTCGGGCCGCCGAACCGCGGCTTCAGCGAGGTCGTCCTCGATCGCAGACTTCAACCGGTGTCCGTCGGAGTTCCCGGCGAACTGTATGTCGCCGGAGTTGGACTCGCGCGCGGCTATCACGGGCGTTCACCGCTGACGAGCGAACGATTTGTCGCCAACCCGTACGGCGAGCCGGGGGAGCGGATGTACCGCACCGGAGACGTGGTGCGCTGGCGCAGTGACCGCACCATCGAGTACCTCGGACGCAGCGACTTCCAGGTCAAGATCCGCGGGTTCCGTATCGAACTCGGCGAGGTCGACACGGCGTTGGGTCAGCTGCCCGGTGTGGAGTACGCGGTCACATTGGCGGTGCGCGGACCCTCCGACGAGCAGGCCTTGGCGGCATATGTCGTCTGCGACGACGAACGCCCGGTGAGCGCCGAGGACATCCGGGCGGCGGCACGGGAGCTACTGCCGGCACACATGGTGCCCGCGAGCGTCGTCGTGCTCGACGAGCTACCACTGACCGGCGTCGGCAAGGTCGATCGGGCTGCTCTTCCTGCGCCTCGCTTCGACACCGATGCCGAAACACTCGCTGCACCGGCGACCGAGCTCGAACGGCTGGTCGTGGGCGTTTTCGAGGACGTGCTCGGAGTGTCCCCGATCGGTATCGACACTCACTTCTTCGACATCGGCGGAAACTCACTGACCGCGACCCGCGTCATCGCCCGCGTCAACGCACTTCTCGGCACCGACATCGGCGTTCGAGGATTGTTCGAGTCTCCGACAGTTCGGCAGCTGTCTCGTCTGGCGGAGAGTGTCGGCCGCGGCGAGAACCCCAGACCACCGTTGACTCGGCGATCTCGCCCGGATCCACTGCCCGTGTCATTGGCACAGAAGCGGATGTGGTTCCTCAACCAGTTCGACGTGACCTCCCCCGCCTACAACGTTCCCCTGGCAGTGCGCCTCGACGGCGATCTGGACTTCGCAGCATTGCAAGCCGCGGTAGCGGACGTATTGGGTCGCCACGAGAGCTTGCGGACGAAGTTCCCCTCGATCGACGGACAGCCGGTGCAGCAGGTGATGTCCAGCGACGAGGTCATGCCGATCCTGGAGCCGGAAATCGTCACTGGTGCCAGACTGTCCGATCGAATCCTCGAGCTGGCCTCGGCAGGCTTCGACGCCTCGGCCGAAGTTCCGATCCGCTGCGCGGTCCTGCGCGTCGACGGGGACGAGCGCAGGCACGTACTCGTGATCGTCGTCCACCACATCGTCGCCGACGGGTTCTCGATGAACCCCCTGGCAGCGGACGTGGCAGCGGCATATGCGGCCCGCAGCGCCGGCAGTGCGCCGAGCTGGTCGGAACTGGCCGTGCAGTACGGCGACTTCGCTGTGTGGCAGCACGAAGTGCTCGGCTCCGAGGAAGATCCGGACTCGGCTCTGACCCGTCAGCTCGATTACTGGAAGGACCGACTCGCGGGACTGGGCGAGCCGATCGCCCTGCCGACGTCGTTCCCACGTCCGGCAAAGCCGTCCATGGTCGGCTCTGTTCACCGGTTCGCGGTATCGCCGCAGACCCATCGGGCGCTGACCGATCTGGCCCGCGAGCACGGCAGCACCATGTTCATGGTCGTGCACGCAGCACTGGCGGTACTTGCGGCACGCCTGGCCGGTACCGAGGACATCGCCATCGGTACACCTGTCGCCGGGCGCGGCGAGGCCGAACTCGATCACCTGGTCGGAATGTTCGTCAACACTCTTGTGCTGCGGACACAGATCACGCCCGACGCGTCGTTCGAGGACGTACTCGCCCAGGTTCGCGAAGGCGACCTCGGCGCGTTCCAACACACCGACTTGCCCTTCGAAAGGTTGGTCGACGCACTCGCCCCGGAACGCTCGACGTCGCACACTCCGTTGTTCCAGATCCTCATCGAGTTCCGTAACAACGCGCTACCGCAACTCGAACTGCCAGGTCTGTCGGTCTCGGGAGTCGAGTTCGACCTACCCGTCGCCAAGTTCGATCTGCAACTCTCGGTCACCGAGCGTTACGACGCGGATGGCGGAACGGATGGAATCGACGCCGAATTCATCTACGCCACAGACCTGTTCGACGGTGAATTGATCGAATCGTTCTCACGCAGGCTGCTCACCCTCCTCGAGGCGGTCTCCCGAGAGCCGTCGACTCCTACCGGTGACATCGACGTCGTGGGCGTCGGCGAGCGTCGACAGATGCTGACCGAGTGGAACACTCACGCCGAACCGGCTCCGGCCGACAACATCGCGGACCGATTCTTCGAAGCTGTTGCAGCACATCCGTCGTCGACCGCGGTCAACGACAGCGACGGCGCCATGACGTACGCCGAACTGGACGGGCGCGCGAACCGCCTGGCGCGGCTCCTGATCGGCCGCGGTATCGGTCCGGAATCCGTGGTTGCCGTTGCGATGCCCAGAACCACCGATCTCGTGCTCGCCCTCGTCGCTGTCATCAAAGCGGGGGCGGCATACCTGCCGGTCGACATCACCTACCCGGCCGAGCGCATGCGATTCCTCTTCGACGACGCGCGGCCGGTATGCCTGGTCACGACCGGAGACTTCCGAAGCGACCTACCTTCGGAGATCATCGAATCCGGCATCGACATCGTCGAACTCGGATCGCCGGAGATCGCGGTACGCCTCGATCACTCCGCGCCACATCGCATCACCGACGCGGACCGGACGACACCACTTCTGCCCGACGCGATCGCGTACATCATCTACACCTCCGGATCCACAGGGCGCCCCAAAGGTGTCCAGGTCAGCCACCGAAACGTCCTGACTCTGATGGACAACACCTCCCCGACATTCGGGTTCGACAACACGGACGTGTGGACGATGTTCCACTCGTACGCATTCGACTTCTCCGTCTGGGAGCTGTGGGGGCCGTTGCTGCACGGTGGCCGGCTGGTCGTCGTCGACTACTACACGACCAGATCGCCGGACATGTTCCACGAACTGCTCCGCCGTGAGCGAGTGACGGTGCTGAACCAAACACCCACCGCCTTCTACCAACTCGCCGAAGCCGACCGTGCGTACTCACCGAACGGCACGGACCCCGACCTTGCACTGCGTTACGTCGTCTTCGGTGGAGAAGCGCTCGATCTCGGGCAATTGCGCAAGTGGTACGACCGTCGTGCGGACACGGCGCCGACGCTGGTCAACATGTACGGGATCACCGAGACGACAGTGCACGTCAGTCGAATCGCACTCGACCGCAACGACAGCGAGCACGCGTCGGCGAGCATCATCGGGCGAGCAGTACCAGGATTGTCCGTCTACGTACTCGATCGGCGACTGAACCTGGTGCCACCAGGTGTTGTCGGCGAAATGTACGTCGCCGGTGACCAGGTGACTCGGGGATACCTCGGGAAACCCGCATTGACTTCGGTGCGGTTCCTTCCCGATCCATTCGGTAGTTCGGGGGATCGAATGTATCGGAGCGGGGACCTGGCGAGGTGGAACGACGCGGGGCAGTTGGAGTACGTGGGCCGCAGTGATTTCCAGGTGAAGGTGCGTGGTTTCCGCATCGAACTCGGAGAGATCGAAGCCGCAATGCTCCGCTGCCCCGGCGTCGCTGCCTCGGTAGCACTTGTTCGCACAGAGGGAGCGTCACCGCGGATCGTCGGGTACGTGGTCGCCGAAACAGGCAGTACCGTCGATTCAGCGACGGTGACCGACTTCGTCGCCGCCGAACTCGCGGAGTACATGGTGCCCACCGCGATCGTCGTCCTCGAATCGCTTCCACTGACGGTCAACGGAAAGCTCGACCGACGCAGCCTCCCGGCTCCGGACTTCACCGTGACGGGAACAACCGAGGCAACGCGGGCACCAGCCACCGCCACCGAAGCGGTCCTCGCGGACCTCTTCGGAGAGGTTCTGGGGCGGGGCGGTATCGGAGTGGACGATTCCTTCTTCGGCCTCGGCGGCGATTCGATCATGTCGATCCAACTCGTCTCACGGGCGAAGTCCGCAGGCCTCATCTTCACTCCGCGGGACGTCTTCGAAGCGAAAACCGTGGCCGGCCTCACCAAGGTCCTCCTCATCGAATCATCGGAAACGGCACCGGTTCTCACCGAGCTACCCGGCGGGGGAGCCGGCCCGCTACCGCTCACACCGATCATGGAGTGGCTCGTCGAACGCAGTCGCGGTGACCTGAGCACGATCCGCAGTTACAGCCAGAGCGCGCTGATCGCACTGCCCGCGGATGTGTCCGGCCCCGCGCTGGAGCGCGCACTACAAACGATCCTCGACCGCCACGACGTACTGCGGGCACGTCTGGAGGCCGTGACTCACCAACTCGAGATCAGCGAACCCGGCACCGTCGCAGCCTCCGACATCTTGCACCGAACCCCCATCGTGTCCACCGGCGGCGAAGAATTCCTACGCGCGGCAGAAGCCGCGATGCAGGACGCATCCAGCCGACTCGATCCCGAGCACGGCAAGATGATCAGCGCAGTCTGGTTGGATCCGGTCAGCGCGAACGGCAACCGGCCTGAGGCGGGACGGTTGCTCCTGGTACTTCATCACCTCGCGGTCGACGGTGTGTCCTGGCGAATGCTGGTCCCCGGACTGGTCACGGCATATGCGTCGGCGTTCGACGGCGAAACACCGATTCTTCCCCCCGGCGGAACGTCGATACGTCGTTGGGCGACAGCGCTCGCCGAGGCCGCCGCAGATCGACGCGACGAGATCGACCTGTGGTCGAGGATGCGGACCGACGAACCAATGCTCGGAACGCGCGGGCTAGACCCCGCGGTCGACGTCGGAGCCACCGTCGACCGCGTCAGCGTCGACGTACCGACCTCGGTGACCGAGAACATCATCTCGGCGGTGCCTCGACATTTCGGAGGCTCGGTGAACGACGGGCTGCTTGCTGCTCTCGCGATTGCCGTCACCGCCTGGCGTCGATCGCGCGGACAGCGCAGCGGGGAAGTGCTCGTCAACCTCGAGGGACACGGGCGCGAGGAGAACGCAGCGCCTGGCGCCGACCTCTCGCGAACTGTCGGTTGGTTCACCACCTTGTTCCCCGTCCGGATCGATCTCACCGGACTCAATGTCGTCGATGCACTGTCCGGGGGATCAACCGCGGCCTCCGCTGTGAAAGTCGTCAAGGAAACGCTGCTCGGTCTGCCGGACAACGGCATCGGGTTCGGGATGCTCAAGTACCTCGACCGGAACGAAGAACTACAGGAGTTGCCCACACCTGAGATCTCGTTCAACTACCTCGGACGTTTTGCCGGCTCGGATCCCGAGCACGGCGAGGTGCCGTGGCTGCCGATCTCGGAAGTGACGCTCGACGAAGCGCACAGCGGAGATCTTGCCGCCGCGTCGGTGCTCGACATCAATGCCGTCACCACCGACACCACGCACGGTCCGATTCTGCGCGCTACGTGGTCCTTCCCCCGCGGCATTCTCAGCGAGGCCGAAGTCACGGAACTGGCGGAACTCTGGTCCCGAGCACTCGGCTCGTTGAGTGAATACGTGGACGAACACTCCGAACGCGAGCTCACGCCCACCGATCTCGATCTCGTCACCGCGGATCAGCAGAGCATCGAACAGCTCGAGCGTAGGTTCCCCGACCTGACCGATATCTGGTCACTGTCACCGCTGCAGTCGGGCATGCTCTTCCACGCCCAGTTCGACGAAACGGAAATCGATCCGTACATGGTGCAACTGACCCTCGAGCTCGGGGGTCGGGTGGAGGCGCCGCGCCTGCGTCGCGCCGCGCAGGCCTTGGTTGATCGTCATCCGAGCTTGCGCGCGGGATTTGTCTCCGCGCCGGGAGGGCGGGCGCTGCAGGTAATCCGTTCCGGTGTCGAGATCGGCTGGGCCGAGATCGACCTGTCCGGGACCGAGGACAGTGAAGTCGCGTTCGCTCAGCTGCTCGAGCGTGATCGCGCTCAGCGTTTCGACATGGAAACAGCACCCCTGATCCGGTTCATGCTCGTACGATTCGGACCGGACACAGCACGCTTCGTCGTGACGAACCACCACATCCTGCTCGACGGCTGGTCAACCCCTCTGTTACTTCGAGACCTGCTCACTCTCTACGCAACCGACGGCGACCCCGAGATTCTGCCCAGAGTTCAGTCGTATCGCGACTACCTCACCTGGATCTCGAAGCAGCACCCCGACTCTTCTCTGCGAGCCTGGCAGGAAGCGCTACGAGGAGTGGACTCATCCACCCAACTCTCGCAAGCGAGCACCGCCGCCGAAACCGTTGCCAGTGACATTCACTCGTACTCGCTGCCGACCGAACGAGCCGAGACCCTTCGGGCGTTCGCGCGAAGCCGCGGATTGACCATGGCAACCCTGGTCCAAGTGGCCTGGGGAATCGTGCTCGCCGAACTCCTCGGCCGCGACGACGTCGTCTTCGGTGGAACCGTTTCCGGACGCCCACCACAGGTGTCCGGTGTGGAATCGATTGTCGGCCTGTTCATCAACACAGTGCCCGTGCGAATCCGCCTCGACGCCCGAGAAACCCTCGCGGAACTGGCCATTCGCGTCCAATCCGAGCAAGCGTCACTACTCGACCACCACCACATCGGACTGTCGGACATCGCGGGAGCAGTGGGCGCCGCCGGTTCATTCGACACCCTGACGGTATTCGAGTCGTATCCCGTCGACGAGGCAGCCCTGACCGCCGAAACCGACATCGCGGGAATGCACGTCCTCGGCATCGACGGACGCGACTCCGCGCACTATCCGATTGCCGTTGTCGCGTCGGAAAGTGACACGCTGAACCTGAAGATGGAATACTTGCCGACGCACTTCTCCGCCCGCGAAGTCGCGAAGATCACCGAGCGCGTGGGCATCGTCCTCGAGCAGCTGGCGTCGGCGCCGGATCAGCCGCTGGCCCGCCTGCAGGTTCTCACGGAGTTCGAGAGCCGTGATCTTGCGCCGGTCTTCGGATCCCCGGGTCGCTCCGCTCGTACGCTCCCGGAAATACTCGCCGACGTCTCCGCCACATATCCCGACCGCATCGCGCTCTCGGCCGGCAGCCGTTCCATGACCTACATCGAACTGGACCGACGCTCGAACCAGTTGGCCAGAGCCATGATCCGCCGCGGCGCCGGGCCCGAGACGTCGGTGGCCATCGGCATCGAAAGATCCGTCGAATCAGTACTCGCGGTGTGGGCAGTGGCCAAGACCGGCGCAGCGTTCGTCCCCGTCGACCCCACCTATCCGGCCGACCGAATCGAACACATGCTCAGCGACTCCGAGGTGTTGTTCGGGTTGACCGTCGTCGACGCCATCGACACATTGCCACCCATCGTGTCCTGGTTGGTGCTCGGAGAGGAAGCATTCGACGACGACGTCGCCACAAGCTGCACGCTGCCGATCGCCCAGGACGAACGGCTTGCACCGGTGGTCATGGACAACGCCGCCTACGTCGTCTACACCTCGGGATCCACCGGCCGACCCAAGGGAGTTGTCGTCACCCACACCGGACTCGACAGCTTCGCACTCGATCAGCAACGTCGATTCCACGCCGATCACCGCTCTCGGACCCTGCACTTCGCCACCCCCAGCTTCGACGGAGCCATCTTCGAGTACCTGCAGGCATTCGGTGTCGGAGCAACCATGGTGATCGTCCCGACCGACATCTACGGCGGCGCCGAACTGGCAAGTCTGATCCGCCGCGAACACGTCACTCACGCGTTCGTCACCACGGCGGCACTCGCCACCGTCGATCCGGCCGGCCTGGACGAATTCCGGCACGTCGTCGTCGGGGGAGAGGCCCTGCCACCACATCTCGTCGGTCTGTGGGCACCCGGGCGGGAATTCGTCAACGCCTACGGCCCCACCGAGACAACCGTCATGGCAGACATCAGCGAACCCATGACAGTGGGTGCACCCATCACGATCGGTGGCCCGATCCGCGGTGTGCACGAGATGATCCTCGATTCGCGGCTGCAACCGGTGCCCGTCGGAGCTCCCGGTGAGCTGTACATCGCCGGCATCGGCCTGGCTCGCGGATACCACCGGCGTCCCGGCTTGACCAGCGAGCGATTTGTCGCCGACCCCTTCGGCAAGCCAGGCGACCGGATGTACCGCACCGGTGACATCGCCTCCTGGCGAAGCGATCACACCATCGAGTACGTAGGCCGCAGCGACTTCCAGGTCAAGATTCGCGGATTCCGTATCGAACTCGGTGAGGTGGACGCCCAGATCACTGCAATGGCAAGTGTCACGAACTGCGTGACACTCGGCGTCGACGGACCGGCCGGCGCAACCGTTCTCGCGTCTTACCTCACCGTCGAGGAAGGGTCGACGCTGACCGGGGCAGAGATTACCGCGCACCTCGCCGGACGTGTTCCCTCGCACATGGTTCCGGCCAGCATCATGATCGTCGACGAGCTACCGCGCACCGCGGTCGGCAAGCTCGATCGAAAAGCGTTGCCGACCCCGGAGTTCACCGGAACCGGCGTGGAATTCCGGGCTCCCGGCACCAGCCTCGAGCGTCGGATCGCCGACGCCTTCATCGATGTACTCGGCGTCGAGCAGGTAGGCGTCGACGACAACTTCTTCGAACTCGGCGGCAACTCGCTGATCGCCACTCGTGTGGTCTCGCGGCTCAACTCCGCACTGAACATCGACGTCGGGGTGCGCGTGCTCTTCGAGGCACCGACGACAGCTCAGCTCGCCGAACGGCTTTCCGACGCTGTCACTGCCGTCGGCACTGTGCCGCTCACTCCCATGGAGCGCGACGGTAACGTCCCGCTCTCGTTGGCGCAGAAGCGCATGTGGTTCCTGAACCAGTTCGACACACGCTCAGCCGCGTACAACATCCCCCTAGCTGTTCGCCTCACCGGTGACCTCGACGTCACCGCCATGCAACAGGCGATCGCCGACGTCGTCGAGCGGCACGAAACCCTGCGGACGGTGTTCCCCGCCGTCGGCGGCGATCCGATTCAGAAAGTGCTCACCGCCGACGAGGCAGTACCGCCGGTCCGTGAAATGACGTTGGGAGAGCACGAACTCGCAGAGCGCATGCAACGACTCGCCACGACCGGCTTCGACGTGTCGGTGGACCTGCCGCTGCGCGTCGCGCTCTTCCGCCTCGACACCGATGAACCCGTTCACATTCTGTTTGTCGTGGTCCATCACATCTGCGCCGACGGTTCGTCGATGGCGCCGCTCGCACGCGACGTGATGACGGCCTACCTGGCGCGCACGGCAGGAACCGAACCCACCTGGGCGCCACTCGAAGTGCAGTACGCGGACTTCACGTTGTGGCAGCACCGCGTCCTCGGATCGGAAGACGATCCGGAATCCGTCATCAGTCGCCAATTACGCTACTGGAGTGAGCAACTCGCCGGCCTCGACGACGTCATCGCACTGCCCACCGACCACCCGCGGCCCGTGCAACAGACCTTCCACGGCGACCGATTCACCTTCGACATCGACGCCAACACCCACCGCGCCCTCGCGGACCTCACCAGGGCAAACGGAGTGACGATGTTCATGGCTCTGCACGGCGCACTGGCCGTGCTGATGTCGAAGCTGTCCGGCGCCGAAGAGGTCACCATCGGCACACCGATCGCCGGCCGCGGTCAGGCAGCGCTCGACCATCTCGTCGGAATGTTCGTCAACACGTTGGTCCTGCGCACCGGCGTCGACCCCGACATCACGTTTGCCGAACTGGTGGAACACATCCGGGAAATCGATCTGGCCGCATTCCAGAACTCGGATCTGCCATTCGAACGGCTCGTGGACGTCATCAATCCGACCCGATCCACGTCGTACTCACCGTTGTTCCAGGTCGCCCTCGAACTTCAGAACAACGAGCTAGCGCATTTCCACTTGCCCGGCCTCGATATCGAAGGCCTCACCGTGGAAACCGAATACGCGAAGGAAGATCTCGAACTGATCGTCGACGAGAAGTTCGACGAGTCCGGCGCCCCGGCCGGGATGTCCGCTGCCTTCGACTTCGCAACCGATCTCTTCGAACCCGCCACCATTCGGCGCTTTGCCGACCGTCTGCGTCTGATCCTCGACACTGTCGGACGCGAACCCGCAACACGTATCGCCGACATCGGCATCCTCGCCGCCGACGAAACAGCAGCCCTGGTGCCGGCATCCGGTGCAGCAGCGACTCGCGCGCAGGTGTGGCCGGAGATCCTCGCCGAGGCAGTCTCCTCGAACCCGGATGCTCCAGCCCTCTCGAGTCGCGAAAGGTCGATGACCTACCGCGAGCTCGACGAGGAATCTACGAAGCTGGCTCGAGCGTTGTGCCGGCGCGGTGTCGGACCCGAAGATTTTGTGGCGCTGGGTCTGCCGCGGTCCACGGCGGAGATCGTCGCCATCTGGGCGGTCACGAAAACCGGAGCAGCATTCTTGCCGGTCGACCCGAACTATCCAGACGATCGCATCAACCACATGCTCGACGATTCGCGGGCCGTACTCGGCATCACCGACGACGCTCACCGCAGTCAACTTCCCGACACGGTCGAGTGGATGGTCCTCGATGAAGCGCAGACCGTCGACGAGATCGACGGCCAGAGCGCCGCCGCGATCACCGACCTCGACCGCACGATCCCCTTGCATCACGGGCATCCCGCGTACCTGATCTACACCTCGGGTTCAACCGGGAAGCCGAAGGGCGTCATCGTCACCCACCTCGGTTTGTCCAACCTCAACGCCGAGGAACATCAGAGATTCAACGTCCAGCCCTATTCGCGTATCTCTCACTTGGCATCACCGAGCTTCGACGCCTCGGTCTTCGAACTCATGATGGCGTTCGGCAGCGGAGCCTGCCTGGTCGTCATCCCACCCACGGTCTTCGGCGGATCCGAGTTGGCCGAAATCTTTGCCGACGAACACGTCTCACACGCGTTCATCACTCCGACCGCGCTCAGCTCCATCGAAAGCTCCGCGCTGCCAGAACTCCGCGTGCTCGCAGTCGGTGGCGAAGCCTGCCCACCCGAACTCGTGGACATCTGGGGCCGAGACCGCCGCATGTTCAACGGATACGGACCTACCGAATCCACCATCCAGGCCAGCGTCAGTGAACCCATGCGGCCGGGCAAGGACATCAACATCGGCCGACCGGCCATCGGCTTTGCCGGCCTGGTCCTCGACGGGCACCTCAAGCCCGTGCCAGTGGGAGTCATCGGGGAGCTGTACGTGACCGGCCCCGGACTCGCCCGCGGGTACCACAATCGTCCCGACCTCACCGCCGACCGATTTGTCGCCGATCCGTTCGGCGAACCAGGCCAGCGGATGTACCGCACAGGCGACCTGGTGCGCTGGCGCTCCGACAGCACCCTCGAATACCTCGGCCGCAGCGACTTCCAGATCAAGGTCCGCGGATTCCGCATCGAGCTGGGCGAAATCGACTCAGTCCTGATGGCACACCCATCCGTCTACTTCGCCGCAACACTTGGGCACGAAGCACCGTCGGGGGAGACGATGATCGCCTCCTACATCCAGCCTGTGGAAGGACAGACCGTCGACGACTGGGAGCTTCGCCGCCACCTGTCTTCTCGCCTGCCTGCGCACATGGTTCCCGGCGCGATTGTCGTCGTCGACCGAATTCCGGTGACACCGGTCGGCAAGCTGGACCGTAAAGCACTGCCGACGCCGAGCTTCGAGCGTCGTACAGTCCCGTACGCGCCGCCGACCAATGACACCGAACGAACGGTCGTCGACATCTTCGAGGCAGTGCTCGGTCACGAGCACATCGGTGTCGACGACGACTTCTTCGAACTGGGAGGAACGTCGATCGTCGCCACTCGAATAACCATCGAACTCGAGAAGCGCCTCGGGATGCGAGTGCCGTTGCAGTCGCTTTTCCTGGATCCGACACCGGCCGGTGTCGCCCGTGCGGCCGACGGAATGGACGCACACTCGCCGGACGATTCTTCGGATCTGCTCGCCCCGATGATCACGCTGCGCGCCGGATCCGATCGAGCACCACTGTTCTTCGTCCATCCGGGTATCGGATTGTCCTGGGGTTATGCAGAATTCGTCAAGCACCTCGAGCTGGATCAACCCGTCTACGGTCTTCAGCTACCGTCCCTGAGCGGCGGACCCAGCTTCGACTCGCTGACCGAACTCGCCGACGACTACGCGAATCGCATTGCAGCCGTGGCACCGACCGGCCCGATCCATCTGGCCGGCTGGTCGCTCGGCGGCGTCATCGCACACGCCGTGGCGCACAGTCTCACTCGGAGCGGACGTGACGTGACGTTGTCGATCCTCGACAGCTATCCGTCGTCGGATTCCGATCAGCCCGCAGAACTCTCGGTCTCCGAACTACTGGCCGGGCTCGCGATGCCGGCGGGATCCAAGCCCGTCGAAACCTTCGAAGAAGCGGCGGAATTGCTGGAGCAGACCCTGGGCGCCGGAATCGGAATCGAAGCGGAGCATCTAGCGCGGATCAGTCGCGGTTACTCCCACTCCGTCGAATTGACGAATCGGCACCAACCGCCTGTCCATCTTGGAGCCATCGACTTCTTCGTAGCCGGAAGATCTACGGAGAACGGACACGACGTGGCCGAATGGCGAAGGTTTGTACAAGGCGACATCCGAGTCACCGAAGTCGACTGTGAACACAACCAGATGATCGAACCGGGTCCGGCGGCAACCATAGCTGTACGATTGCGGGAAGTTATCGCTCAGTGGGGTGTCTGAACCAGGTTCGACATGGGTATGAGTGAAACACACAGGGTGATGGACCCCGGGTGGGTCCGGACGAGGGGAAAACGTTGAAACTGCGAACCAGACGCGTGTTTACCGGATCGATGCTGACTGCTGCTGCACTGACTGCCGCACTTCTCTCCGGGTGGACTGCACAAGCAGATCCCGCATATCCGGCACCGGACCCTGACCCGTTCTATTCGCAAGCAGCGGCCGAAGGGACCGCCGGCACGCCGATCTCCGTGCGCCGGGCCCCTGACCTGATGACTTTCCCTGGTGTCGCGATCTGGCAGGTCAGTTATCGGTCCACGAACTCCGAGAACAAGCCGATCGCCGCGGTCAGCACGATTCTGGTCCCGCCGAATCAAGCGCAAGACGGCCCGTTGCTCTCCTATCAGCACATCGTCAACGCACTCGGAACGGGATGTGCGCCATCTCGCGCGCTTTACGCATCGGATCCCAACATCGTCATCCGTGAAGCGCCCATCCTCAACGTCGCGCTTCAACGTGGATGGACCATTGCCCTTCCCGACCATCTCGGACCCAACAGCGCCTACGGCGCCGCGCGCCTGGGCGGACAGATCACGCTCGACGGTATCCGCGCCGTTCAGAAAATCTCCGAATTGCGTAGTGGCGCCAGCCCAGTCGGTATTGCCGGTTACTCCGGCGGCGGCATGGCCACCGCGTGGGCGGCCGCACTGGCCCCGAGCTACGCACCCGAGGTCAACCTCGTCGGTGTAGCCGAGGGCGGCGTTCCGATGAATCTGTCCAAGATGGCCAACGGCCTCGGACAGGATCCGCACCCGGCATTCGGCCTCGCGTTCGCCGCAGCAATGGGCCTCGAACGCGAGTACCCCGATCTTCTTCCGCTGAGTAATCAACTCAACGACCTCGGTCGGTCGATGCGGACCGAACTCACCAACGCGTGCACCAACGACATCCTGAGAGTTGGCGCAGGACGCAGCGCTTCCCAGGTGTCGACGTCGACTTCCCTGTTGTCCAGCCCCGAAGTGCGAAAGGTTATGGACGACAACAGCGTCGAACTCTATCCGGGTGTGCCGACTGCCCCGGTATTCGAATGGCACACCCCCGACGACGTCCTTATCCCCATCGATTCGGTGGTCAACACGATTTCTCGGTACTGCGCCGCCGGAGCCACGGTTCAATCTCAGCTGTTCCCCAGCCCGGACCACCTCACCACTGCGGTCCTCGGCCTGCCCACCGCGTTCGAGTACCTGCAGGACCGGTTCGACGGAGTGCCGGCCCCGCGTTCGTGCTGAATGTCTCCGGAGTGATGTATCGAGCAGGCGCGGCACATGGCCAACTCGGTGTGCCCGTGGCATCGTTGATCGTATGAGCGACACGGATGACACCGGCGCGGCCGGCAATGGCGATTACAGTCTCGATCCCGACGACCAGCTTCAACCCGAAGACACCCTGATCGATCGAGGCGTGGACGACATTCTCGACGAGGGAATCTCACCACCGGAACGCCCATTGGGCCTGGACGCTCACGGGTTGACCGGCAGTGAAGAATCGGCGGGGGAGACCCTCGACGAGCGCCTGGCCGAGGAAGAACCTGATCCGTACGCGTCACTGGGAGATCCCCTGAAGGATCCGGCAGATGCCGACGAATTCGAACGGGAAGAAGAATTCCCGAACGGTGACGAAGTCGGAAATCGCCGCGTCGGGCGTCTCGTTGCCGAAGACGAGGGCCGATACGAGGACGAGGAAAGCGAACTCATTGCCGGAGACGTCGGAATCGACGGCGGCGCAGCGTCGGCGGAGGAAGCCGCGATGCATCTGATCGAAGAATCAGACGACTGACCGACCGCCTGACTGTTGTGGCTGTTGATCGGTGAGAACGATGGAGTGGACGTGATTTCCACCCATCCTCTTGCTTTCGTACATCGCCGAATCGGCTAGGCGATGTAGATCGTGAACGCCACTTTCTGCTGCTTGCACGTCTGGCCAGCCGCCGTTGTGTATGGCTATGCCGATGCTTGTCGTCGAGAGTGGTTCGCCCGTAGGGGAGTTCATGATGGGGGCGATCCGTGCGAGCAAGTCGCCGACGTACGGCAACGGCATGATCTGAACGACGACGAACTCGTCACCGCCGATACGAGCGATCGCTGCGTCCGATCTGGCCCAGTCGTGGAGTCGATACGCCGTGCGCAGGATGACGCGGTCGCCGACGTCGTGACCGTAGGTGTCGTTGAAGTGTTTGAAATTGTCGATGTCGATCACCACCACCAGCAAGGACTGGTCGAGGCTGGATTTCGCTTGCAGGAGTTCGGAAGTCCGCCGTGAGAGTCCGCGCCGATTCAGCAGGTCCGTCAACGGATCGAGTTCGGAGCTTTGAGCGTCGTTGCTCAGGAGCGCCAGAGCAATCTGCGTGACGACCGGTATGACGGTGATGACAGGGATGGCAAAGGCAATGCGTCCCAGGACGTCTGACAGGCCGGAAGGTACATCGGTGAACACGCCAATGCTGGCGATAACGATGACCGCCCCGGAAAACAGCAGGTGCCACAGCTGCGCTCGAAGATTGTGAAAGAACGCTATGTACGAGCCGACGAGTCCGAAGACGAGGCACCCCAGCAGCCTTTGATCCGGATTGGCCTCCGCCAGCACGATCACCGCGACAGCGAGGTCGCCCGCGATGACGAAAAGGTACGACCGTTCCCGGGTCGTCGCGGTGAACGGCAGCGCTGTTCCGCCGATCATCACGAGCACTGCGATGACGACGTCCAACGGAAATCCGATGGTCTGTACCGAATGGGTGCCCAGTCGCTTCAGCAGAATCGTGACTCCCAGGAGGAAAACCAATATGCCGATGCCTATCCGAGTCGGCATCAGAATTCCGTTGTCGCGCAAGAATCGCGTGAATCGGTCGAACTGGTCTGGCACTGCAAGCCAGCGGTGCACGGCCTTGGGTGTGTCACTCATCGCGGCCACTGATCATTCGAAGCGGCCGGTCGAAATAAAACACATGCGGCGATAGTAGTCCGTGGCGATGACAATGGAACTGCACCCGCTCGCAGCCTGTCGTCCCCAATACGTCACAGTGACGAATTGGGGCGGGATGGCTGGGAGTGGGCGAGACTCATCCATCAACATCAACCCGCGTCAGGCGGCCTGCCGCGCGGCCTGGACACCTGAGCGGCAGGGCGGCTCGGTGGCCGGCCGGGGTCGGACGGCGATCGACGATTGATTGTCCGACGACGGGCACGCCAAGATGATCAGCTCACACAATGCGTCCAGCGGTCCAGGGTGGAAGCACGCGAATGGTCGACAGATACATCTACGGATCGACGACGCAGGAAACGGATCAGGAGCCGATATCGCCAGGTCGACAATTTGCCGATAATCTACATTATGTCAAGTAATGGGTATTCGGACGTCCCCCGTCAGCCTGTCCGCTAGCTTTGCTCACATGGATTCCGTTGCACTCGTCCTCGGTTCACCACGTGGCCGTCGCTTCTGTGCGAACGTCGGGCACGCGTGCCGCGCCAGCGCACGCACATCCGGTGGACACTGGCCTCAATCGCCGGAACATGCGCTCGAAGTTCTCGGCGCTGTTGATATCCGGGCAATCGCCGAGATGTCCGAACTCGAGATTCTGCACTGTCTTGCGTATGCCGTAGATTGCGCACGCTACTGGGAGCCGCCGGACGAAGAAGACCTGATCTTCGTCCGGCCGGATGTCGCAGCGGCGCTGCGACCGATTGCCGGAGCACTACTCGACTCGCCACACGCCGCCTGGTGGACCGAGCCGATCGACCGTCTGAACCAGAATCTGGTTGAAAAGCGAAACCCTATTTACGGCTGGTCGGGCCTACCCCTGCGGATTTACCCCACGAAGGACGGCCTCGAACAGTGGCGCGATGAGGCACTCGATACCGAACGCCGGTTTCTGGAATACCAGATCGAAGATCCGGACCGTAACATCGGAGGCGAATGGTGGTCTACCCCTTTTGCCAACGGCACAACCGAAACAACCAGGGCCCGCGACGGTATCGGGGCCCTCGGGGTGTTTCTCGAAGAAGACAGCTCCTCGAACGAGGCGCGGGTGCAGCCGGTAAGGATCTACGGCGCGCCCCGCATCTACGAGATCACCGGTCCGCGGGACTGGGCGAATCTGGTCGATACCTATCCCCTGCCAGTGCCCGCTTCACGACGCTCCGTTTGGTACGACACGACCGGTGAATACCGTGACTGGTTCATTCCGGACTGGGTTTCGGTCGCCGCAGATTACGACGCCGTCCACCTGACCTTGATGGCTTATCTGACCACGCCAGGCATCGCGATCCCGTTGTCGGCCAACTCGGGGGCCACCGTGCTCGCCGGGTGGGATCCGGACGCCACATTCTGGCTACGAAGCAACAACATCACCGTCGAGGGCGAGCCACCAAGCCGACGCTCAGCGGCGCAGAATTCAGCAGGTGCGCCCGTACGGCCAGCCACCGTGCAGTGTCCTCGATCCCCTGTTCCAGGGTGAACGTCGGAACCCATCCGAGTAGTCGTAACGCACGATCGTTCGACGCGTAGGCGCCGGCAGTGTCACCGGTGCGTCGGTCGGCAACGACCACGTCGATTTCTTCGCCGAGCACGTTCTCGAATGTGTGTACCAATTCCCACACCGTCGTCCCCCGCCCGCTGCCCAAGTTGACCACAGTCATGCGTGATGAATCAGCGGTGACCCGGTCGAACCTTTCGAGTGCTCGAACATGAGCGTCTGCAAGGTCCCAGACATGAACGTAATCACGCACACCCGATCCGTCGCGCGTCGGCCAATCCGTCCCCGTAATCCTGAAAGGTATTCCTGCCGAATATGATTCGAACAGCTTTCCGAGTGCGTGGGTCGGGCGTGCCGACGCTGTTCCGCTTCGCAGCTCCGGGTCTGCCCCGACAGGGTTGAAGTAGCGTAGAGATATCGCCGATAATCCTGTGGCCGCCACGATGTCGTCAAGCATCGTTTCGAACTGAGCCTTGCTGTGCGCGTAGGGACTCTGCGGTGCGATCCGCCAATGTTCGTCGACACACCCACCGTCGCTCGGCGCGTACACCGCAGCAGAGGAACTGAACAAGAGGCGCTCACACCCGTTCCGAAGGACACTCGATACCAGCGTCAGTGACTTGGATACGTTGTTCTCGTAGTACCGCGCCGGGCTACTCACGGAATCTCCGACCACGATCAAGGCCGCACAGTGAACTGTGGCATCGATATCGGGATGATCTGCGAATATCTTGTCGAGCAGTTTCTCGTCCGCGATGTCGCCGCGGTAGAACGGGAATCTCTGCGCAAATTCGGCACGGCCGGTCAGCAGGTTGTCGAGAATCACGACATCGATCCCGGCGTCGACGCACTTCGACGCCACGGTGCTTCCGATGAATCCCGCTCCGCCGGTGATCAGTACTTTCACGCTGCTCCCCCGGCATCTTCGACGGCAGTCCTCGCACGACGGACGAAGTGGGATACGCGTGCGCGTGCCAAGTCCCATCCACGTAGGTCGCGCCCGTCCCGGATGGAAAGCCGATCACGGTCGAGAAAGAGCGGCACCATGACCAGATCGCGGTAGAGCGAGTGCAGGCGTGGGCGATCGGCCAACCACAGCGTGCATTGCCACCACCAACGCGCCGAGGTGGTCGTCACCCCGGTACTCACTCCGAAGATCGATTCCACCGCAGCCCAGTGGACGTTCACCGCCCGACGGACATCGCGTGGCAATCGGCGTCGCGCGAGCATCGCCGGGAGTGACGGCTCGGAGGTGAACAGGTACCCCACGTCGAAGACGCTGTTCAACGCCAGATCGGCGCGAATCAAGGCGCGATCGGCAAGCCGCGCGTGAGCGATGACATGAAGCGTGACATCGGAAAGGGCAAGCCTGGATCCTTCGGTCTCCGCGCTGAGTCCTCGGACCACGGACTCGCGGGTCAACGCGTGACGGGCGAACCGCGGAAGCAAGTGCGAATGGATTTCGACGGAGCCGTGACGGTCGTCGCGAAGGAGCGCTGGTTCCTGATGATCGTCGTGATCGATGGAATCCCCTGCCACCTCGTCCGCGCGAACCATTCGATAGCCGAAGTCGATGATCGCGTCGTTGGCTGGAACGGCGTGTGCGGGATCTACGACCAAGAGGTCGATGTCCGTCATCCGTCGTGCCGCCGGGTTCGGCCAGATTCTTCGCTCGAGAAGGGCAGCACCTTTCAGCGCGACAGTCGGAAATCCGCTGCTGTGTAACAACTCTTGCAGTTCTACGCGCTGCGCATCGAGGTCCGCGATACGAAGCGCGTTTCGGTGATGGACAAGGCTCAGCGTCAATTCCGGACTCGACGCGCTAGCTGCGGATTCCGACAGCATTTCGGCGAAACTCGCCGGCAGGACCGATGCGAAGCCGGCATCGACTGCGCGGGCGGCCAGCAGCGGCAGCACCTTGTGCCTGGCGGCGACGTCGATGACTCGCGGCCAATCCCGCTGCGAACACGAACGGATGACGTCGGCCCCGTGCTTGGCTTCCAACATCGAAATCAGGTACCGGGTGTCACGCATGACGCCACCAGTTCCTCCACGGTGTCGGCGCCGGTGTCGCCGTGGTGCCGGATCATTCTGTAGCACGGGGCATTCGAGAGCAGGGCAGCGATGTTTCTCAGGGTCAGACCGTGATTGTCGGACCACAACGCGGATTGCTCGGCCAGCGACTGTATCGCCTGGGGTGCGGGCATCGGCGCGATACGAGTAGGACCCCCGTCCCATTTATCGAGAATCAGCACCAGATCGATTCCGCGAACCGCCGAATCGACGTTGGGAGTAGCGGGCAATGTCGACGGGTCCAGTGCCCACACCGAAGGGGTATACGGGAGATACAGCGAATCGTGCGCCTTGATGTCCGGCAGAACGTCGAACGTACCGGCTTTGAGGTGGACCCGGCGCGGCAAGCCCACCGCTTCGGTACCGCGAATGAAGACCCCTTCGTCAGCCCGCAGTTGTGCACCCCGTAAGGCAAGGGCAAGCGCCAAGGTGGTTTTACCCGCCCCGGAGTGCCCGGCGATCGCCACTCTCACACCGTTGCAGTCGACCAGAGCGGCATGCAGGCGTGTCCACAGTTCGTTATCTGCGGCCGTCATGACATCCCGGTGCACAGTGCGGTAAACGTTCTCCGCGAGGTGGAGTCCGTCGAGACCGATCAGCGGTTCCTTTCTGCCTCCGATGCTCGAGTCGATGGTGGCGTCCCAGCGACCGAACGTCGATCGATTCCGCTGAATCCGAACTTCGACGTTGTGGTCCGCGGGCCAGGGGCTGGCAATTCGATGCTCGATGACACCGAGTTCGGGTATGGCAGGGCCGCGCACGATCGCATCAACCCACAGGTAGTGCGTTCGGAATTGTGGTACATGGCTGCCTGTCACGGGATTCTCACACCAGCAGACGCGAGGCGCTCAGCTGTCCATAGGTCTCGCTGACTACCGACTCCGCGTCATGGTCAGGGATCTCGAGCACCTCCGACACCGCCTGGACAATGTCACTGACGGTCCGGCCGTCACACAGTTCCCACACCAAAGTCGCGACGGGGTTGAGGTGATGGGCAACCTCGCTGGAACTGTCGTACAGCACGACACCGTCGGTGAGATCATTGCTCTCCACCGTCTGTGAGCGCTGAGGCCTCGCGTCTTCGAGTAGTTCCGTCAAGATATCTCCTTGTTCCAACCAGTCCGATATTCGTGTTGAGCTATTTGCGTTTGGGGTGGTGTCAGAGCGAGAAGCGTCGTGAGTATTCGGATTCGATTGCGCCCGAACGAATCAGGCTGCGTGTGGAGGCGATGCCGGGTGCGAGCGTCAGACACGTGAGCGCTCCCCCGGCGTTCGCATCCACCAGGTAGTTGCCCAAAGTTTGGTAGTGGCCCGCCCATTTTTCGAATGCTTCGGGGTCTACCTCCGGATCCGCAATCGCGTCCAGAATTCGTTCGAAGGCGCGCGAATGAACGAGGACGGCGTGAATTCCACGGTTCTCCGGACTGGTGCGCAAGAGCGCCGAACCGTCGATCAGCGCTCCGTCGGCCGATTTCGCGTCGTGTCCGAGTTGGACGACATCCCAATCGCGGTGATCGAGGTCTTCACGTGCGTGGTCCAGGATCGACGCAGCCGCATCCAGCAAACTCACGTCGTCAGCTGCAATGAGGACCGAATCCCAGCTCTTCTCGGTCGCCCGAGAAACCGCGCGACGCCATGAGACGGCAAAGGCCGCTTCCTGATTCATCACGTCCTCGAAAGCTGATTCTCTCTCCACCGCTGTTGCGCGCGGTAAGCGAATGAATCGATGCCAGGACGCCTTCCATCTGTCGATATCGAGGTCAAGATTCACGACGACAACACCGAGGTCCGACTTCGAATCCTCGACAGCCGGGGTGGGTTCTCCCCCTACTCGGGCAGGCGACAGTGGGCGATCGAGCACAACGTCGACTGCGCCCCGCTCGAGCAGATAGGTCGCCAGTGAAAAGTCGGACCGCACGGGTCCGTCCATGCTCCGAGAGAGTTCGTCTCGCAAGGTTCGGTATGCCGCGGCGCGAACAATCAGTGCAGCCCCGACCAGGTCTTCGCCGTGTGCGTGGATGACGGCCGCATCGGCTTCGGCGGGGAGGTCGTCTGTTATGTTCCGCAGCTTGTACATAACCGCGGGTTCGATCACGCGAGCCTCGTCCAGGAAGACCACCGACTTCCAGCCCAGCAGAATCGCCTTGTCGAGTCCGGCGACGAACGATGAGGCCGTCCTCCACCCATCCGGACCGTCGTCCTCCGCCGGAATGGCACGGTGAACGGTCAGTTCGATCGACTCGGCCTCCGCCAGGCATGAACGCCACGGAGCTACTCGGCCGTCGTCGCTGAGAACGATCACCCCGCCGAAGACCAACTCGGGTCGCTGGACGCTCAGTTCGGCACGGCGACGAATCTCGGGATACGAATCACCGAGGTACCTGGAGAACTGACGATGGAGTGAGTCGAGATCCCATCCGACCTCATTCCAACCGAGCAGGTAATTGTGAACGCGATCTTCCCAATTTATTCGATACGGGACACCCGCCGGGCGCTCGAATCGATGGTGCCAACCAAATGTCGGAAGGCAGACGACCTTTCCGCCGTTGATCCGGAACTTCTCGTGGATGTATCCCTCCTCACCGCCGAATCCGGTGAAGTGCGAGTTCAATCCCGGCCATGCCTCACGCCTGCAGGCAAATGAGCCGAGGCCCTGCATGATGATCTCGAAAGGCACGTCCGGGTGTTGCTTCGCTCGCGGATCAACTCCCCAGGAGCCGAACATTCCGTTGCGCCACTTGGGGTCCATGTGGGTGGCCGCGATGTGCGAGGAATCCTGGGAGAGCATCGGTCCCTGGATCAGATCGTCAGTTTCCGGATTTGCATCGAAATACGCCAGCAACGCCGACAACGATCCCGGTGCCAGGATCACGTGGGAGTCGAGGACCAGGACATACTTTCCGGTGGCCTTGCGGAACAGGACGTCCCGCACCGCAGTCGATCGAACGTCGGTGAACGGGATGTAGCGGAACCGATCGATGTAACCGGCAAACGATTCGAGCATCGGCGCCGGCAACCCCTCGGGGTTGTTGTCCAACAAGACGAATTCGACTCTGTCCAGAATCTCGCGATGATGGACCAGGATCGAGTGGATCGTGAAGTATGCGCCGTCGAAATCGTCGTAGGTCGCGATTGCAATGGTGAGGTCGGCAGATTCTCCGTGCGGCGGAGTTTCTTTCACCTGTACTGGCACCGCGCTCTGAAGCCTCTTCAGAGCGCGGTGCAGGGCGTCGTCGAACTCGGGCATCGGTCTGCTCCCTGGGAACCCGTGGCGTTGTATCGATTACGTCGGTTACGCAGGTTCCGTGGGATCTGTCGGCTTGGTCGGGCTGGTTGGGAACGTCGGCTCGGTGCGAGTGGTCGGCACAGTTGGGACAGTTGGGACGGTCGGCTCTGTCGGCCCGGTGGGCTTGGCGGTCGTCGTTCCACCCGAGCCTGACGAGCTACCGGTTGATCCGGAACCTGTGGAACTTCCCGACGATCCCGAACTCCCGGAACTACCCGAACTTCCCGACGATCCCGAACTTCCCGACGATCCGGGGTTGCCCGGCTCGTTTCCGCCCGGCTGGTTCCCTCCCGGAGTATTACCACCGGGCTGATTCCCGCCTGGTTGCTCGCCGCCTGGTTGATTCGGATTCTGCTGGCCACGAGTAGGAGCTCCGGAGAGGTTCGGCGTATCACCGGCTGCGAAGGCCGGTGCCGCACCACCGAGGCTGATCGATGTCACGACCGGAACAGTTACCGCCGAGGCCGCTAGAACTGTCTTGACGAACTTGCGTCGATCAACCGGAACATTCTGAAAAGCGTCGCCGCCCATAGCGTTTCTCCCATGCGTCCGAGACGAGGTCGTCCTCACTCGATGTCGGGCAAAACGCTAGCATCCTTACGGCAACTTTACAGACTGAACGCGCCGATATTTGACGGGTATGCGAATTTGAGTCCGGACTGCGCCGACTGTTCGGACAGAAGTACGGCGATCTCCTCCTGTTCAGGGGACTCGTTTGTCCCGGTCGACAACCGTCAACCGACCGGCATCTCCCACGGCGCCACCGGAAGAGTATTTCCGGTCTCGAGGTAGGACTTCAGATTCGACAGCACCGCCGACCATCCGCCCGCTACCTCCATGCGAGCCGATTCGTCCGCCAAATCGGTGTGCTTGACGGTCAATCGCACGATCGCGCCGAAGGCTTCGATGTCGAAACTCACCCGCGAGATATCGACGCCCGGTTCACCGTTCGGATCAGCCCAGGTGGTGACCAACCTCGACGGTGGGCTGCTTTCGACTACGGTGCCGACTACATCCGCGATGTTCGAACCGTCGATCCGGCGGTGCTCCCACGTCGATCCCGGCTGCCAGTCGGAGACGTTGCTGTGTCCCCAATACTCTGCAGTGGCCCCCGCGTCCGTGAGTGCTTTCCAGACGTTCTCGGCCGTACTGGCGATGTAGGTGACATATACAAAACTGGGCTTGTCGGTCATGGCTTCCTCCGCGAGTTTTTTGACGGCACTGAGCGCATGCAGGCGCGGTACCTCGAACTTGTTGATCCATCGCTCTCGAATCTCCTCGAGCGCAACGGGATTGAGATAGTGAAGTTTCGTTCTCCCCTGCCGCACCGTGCTGATCAGATTTGCATCCTCGAGCGCCGTGAGGTGTTGCGTGACAGCTTGGCGACTCATGTCGAGGCTCTCGCACAGCTCACCGAGCGACTGCCCGTTGGCTACGAACAGGCGGTCCAGCAGAAGTCTTCGCGTGGGATCGGCAAGTGCTTTGAAGGCTGCATTCATCCGGTCGTTCACAACTTCACGATATGCAAGCATTTGCTTGCATGTCAATGGTTGGGCGTGCCGGGTTTCGGAAGTGGGGATAAATAGGGTGTGATGTCTTCAGGCAGATGTGATCTGAATCCCGGATCGCACCATAAGAGAGGTTGGGCACATGGACTGGGCAGCAATTGGAGTGGGTGTCGGGTATGCCTCGGTGGCTCTGTCGATCCTGGTTTTCGTCGGCGGGTGCATCGCACTGTTCATTTTGTCGGTCCGCCAGTAGCTGACACCTCGACAAAGTGGTGAACACCCCCGGCGCGACGATGACACGCGTCTCGGGGTGATCGCCGCCGGAGGCTGCTTGATCGATTCGGACACACCGGCGCGCGTCGGACTGCTCGCAGAGAAGCTCGGCCGCGGTGGGACTACCGTAGGACTGTCGCCTAGAACTCGAGGAGTACGGAATGAGCATCCAGTCGGTTGAACCGCACCGCCACCGCGTAGTGGTGATCGGTTCCGGCTTCGGAGGATTGTTCGGCACTCAGGCTCTCAAAAAAGCCGATGCCGACATCACGATGATCGCGCGTACAACCCACCATCTGTTTCAGCCGCTCCTCTATCAGGTTGCGACCGGCATCCTCTCGGTCGGTGACATCGCTCCCGCCACGAGACTGGTGCTGCGCAAGCAGAAGAACGCCCAGGTGCTGCTCGGTGAGGTCGAGACCATTGATCTCGAGAATCAGACCGTGACCTCGCGTCTGCTCGAACGCGTAACGGTTACGCCGTTCGACAGTCTGATCGTGGCAGCAGGTGCCGGTCAGTCGTACTTCGGCAACGATCAGTTCGCGGAGTTCGCCCCCGGAATGAAAACGATCGACGACGCCCTCGAACTGCGCGGACGAATCCTCGGGGCCTTCGAACAGGCCGAACTGTCGGACGATCCCGCCGAGCGCGCGCGCTTGCTCACCTTCGTCGTGGTCGGCGCCGGCCCCACCGGGGTGGAGTTGGCCGGGCAGATCGCCGAGCTTTCCCGTCGAACGCTGGACGGCGCCTTCCGCAAGATCGATCCTCGTGAAGCGCGCGTCGTGCTCCTCGACGGCGCCCCTGCCGTGTTGCCCGTGTATGGCGGGAAGCTCAGCCGCAAGGCTGCCGAGACGCTCGAGAAGCTCGGCGTCGAGATCCAGCTCGACGCAATGGTCACCGACGTCGACAACGACGGTCTGATCATCAAGGAAAAGGACGGCACTCTTCGCCGCATCGAGTCGCAGTGCAAGGTCTGGTCCGCCGGCGTGCAGGCCAGCCCCCTCGGCAAGCAGCTTGCAGAGCAAAGCGGCGGAGAAACCGACCGCGCCGGCCGAGTGATGGTCAATCCTGACCTGTCGCTTCCCGGACACCCCAACGTCTTTGTCATCGGCGACATGATGTCGCTCGACAAGCTTCCCGGACTGGCTCAGGTCGCCATGCAGGGCGGCAAGTACGCGGCCAAGCAGATCAAAGCGTCACTGGATGGAAAGTCCCCGTCGGAACGAGTTCCGTTCAAGTACTTCGACAAGGGCAGTATGGCGACGATCTCGCGCTTCAGCGCGGTAGCCAAGGTGGGCAAGCTCGAGATCAGCGGGTTCATCGGGTGGGTTGCCTGGTTGGCAATTCACCTCCTGTACCTCGTCGGATTCCGTTCACGCGCCTCGACGCTCTTGTCGTGGGCAGTGACGTTCTTCGGGCGTGGCCGTGCTCAGATGGCGTCCACCGAGCAGCAGGTCTTCGCGCGAAACGCGATGGGCGAGTTGGAGAAGAAGAACAAGGAAGCGACGGAGTCCGGCAGCACTTCGAATGGCGAAGCCAAGAAGGCTGCCGGCAAGCAGCAGAAGGCCGCCGGCTGATCGATCAGCACCTGGGCGAATAACGAAGGGCGGCTGTGGAGTTGAACTCCACAGCCGCCCTTCGTTATTTGATCGACTGCCGCGTGGTCAGTTTCCGATCTTCGCCACCTCGGTGATGTTCGCGAGGCGAACCTGTCCCTTGGAAACGAGTCGGCCGTTCTCGTCGGTGATGCGAACTTCCCAGAGTTGCTGGGTGCGTCCGCGATGAATTGGGGTGGCTTCAGCGGTGAGAGTGCCCTCCCGCGTTGCGCGCAGGAAGTCGGTGTTGTTGTTGACTCCGACTACGTGTCCTCGCTCGCCCAGCCACACGGTGCCGCCGACGCTGGCGAGAGACTCCACCACCGAGCAGTACACACCCCCGTGCTGTATCCCGGCGGGCTGGTGCAGCGTGGGCTTGACCGTCCATTGCGCCCTCACACGGTCTGGGCTCAGTTCGGTGTATTCCAGGCCGATGGTGGCGTCGAAGCCCGTCCCGAGCCGTTTCATCATCTCTGCGGTCTCAGCAGTGTCGACCATGCCATCTCCATCTGTGATTCTCTGGCGCCGGTGTGGCTGCCACTCCCTACCTGATTACACGAGAGGTAACTCGAGCTAGGAATCAGGTCTGGAAAAAGAACCGGCGGGTTTCCCATCATTCGATGGGAAACCCGCCGTGGGAAGGACCGGGAGTCTCTGCAGCCCTCAGGACTCCGGCGCGGTCCGGCAGTTTCGTCACTCTCGCGTCGTGTAGCTCTCTGCGAGGTGTTCCACAATCATAGGCAAGGCTGACCTAATTTAGCAAGCCCTTCGTCGAACTGGTTCCAACGAGGGCGTAGCGAGACCTTGCGGCGCGCACGAACCGGCAGCCCGGCGGCGACAAAGGCGTCCAGCAGTCCCTGCCCTCGACGCTGAGCGGCCGATTCGCCCTCACCGGCCAAGATGGGGACGTAGGCCGCTGCACCCAGGATCGACTCCCCTACCAGGCCCCAGAATCTGAACTGGTCGACGGGCGCACACCTGGCGACGGCGTCATAAATGGCTCGGAGTGAAGTCAGGCAACGGTGCGCGGTCCAGACAAGGAGCGCTTCTTCACACGGCATGTCGACGACGCCGTCACTGCCGGACTCCCGTCCGTTGGGCGCAACGCGCAGCGTTTCGTCGACCACGCCGGCCCAGTCGATCCCGCCGTCGCTGTCCATGTGGATGAACAGGTTCTCGAGCCCCGGGTCCCATGCGGACCCCTCGGAGACGATCGACGCGGCCACCCTGCCGACCACGGCATGAATAAGTGACGTGGCAACCTGGATCGCCGCAGCTTCGGCGCTGTCGAGATCTTGAAGTGAACGGGCGAACATCTGATGCACCCGATCCCCGCACAGGCCCTCGCTCAGTTGCCACCAACGCCGTTTACCTTCGCCCGCCATGGCGGCAACCGCGTAGACGCGCGGATAGTCAGGGTTGAGTGCTCGTAGGCGAACGCTGGTGCGGCTCAATGCGTTCGACCGGAGTTCGAATTCACGAACATCCGCATGCTGGGTGGTCAAGGTGATGGTCACCGTGCACTCCAATCGGCCGAAGTTGTCTTGTGGTTCTTAATGTAGGTTAGCCTCACCATAATTCAAGAGTAAAGAACTGTGACGCTGGGCACCGCATATTCACAGGAACGTCCCCCGCAGGAAGCGCACCCGCATAGGGTTCCGTAACCTAAGATGCGAATTCCCTGCGCACCAAGACCAGGAGCTCGAACCGCCAGTGACGATGATCAAATCTCTCGGGAACGGACATCCCCGAGGACCCAGCGAGACGTACGGACGGCGCATCGTGCCGCGCGGCCCCGCTCCTGTCCGAATGCGTGTCCTGGCTGGACTTTTCGACGCGGCGGTGTTCCTACTTCCGTTGATCGTCGGCTGGTACATCGTCCAGTCGCTCCGTGACGACAACGGTGGCGGCGAGGCCGATCGAGCAGTCTTCGGCGGGACAGCAATAGCGATCGCCGTCGGTCTCCTTGTGTGGAACCTCGGATTCCGTGAGGGGGCCACCGGTCGGACCTCGGGGAAGGGATGGGTTGGCCTGGTCACGCGTGACGCGACCACCAAACAGCCCATCGGTGTCCGCCGGGCTCTGCGCAGACCGTTCGACCGAAGCGGCATCGAGGTGGTCCGAGAAAGCACGGCCCGCGACGAGGGCTTCGAAGAACTCGCACGCGACAACAGTGTCGGTGCAACTCGCCGGCGCCGCCTGATCGGACTCGCGGTCCTCACCGTGCTGCTCGCGCTTGTGATGCTCGCGAGTATCGCGGTGGGTGCTCGTCCACTGACGTTCGCCGAGATCTTCCACGCGCTCTTCAATTCGGACGGAACTCAAACGGACATCATCGTGCGGACGTTGCGCGCCCCACGAACGATTTTGGGTCTTGTTGTCGGAATTGCACTCGGTATCGCCGGTGCCTTGATTCAGGGACACACGCGCAACCCGTTGGCGGATGCCGGTCTACTCGGCCTCAACGCAGGCGCAGCGTTCTTCGTGGTCATGGCGATCTACCTCTTCGGCTTTACGGCACCGAGTCAATACCTCTGGTTCGCGTTCGCAGGATCCTTCGTCGCCAGCATCGTCGTTTTCGGCTTGTCTTCCATCGGAAACGGCGGCGCAAGTCCTCTGAGTCTGGCTCTGGCGGGCGCGGCCGTCGCATTCTTCCTGCAAGCCATGACCAACGCCGTGATAATCCTCGACCAGACGAGCCTGGACGCCTACCGTTTCTGGGTTGTCGGGTCGGTGTCCGGTCGCGGGTTCGACGTCCTCTGGCAGGTCCTGCCGTTCCTGATACTCGGATTGGTCATCGCCTTGGCAAGTACGCCGGGGCTCAACGTCCTCAGCCTGGGTGAAGACGTCGCAAAAGCACTGGGAACTAACATCGCGTTCAGTCGCACACTCGGCATCGTCGCGATCACCCTGCTGACCGGCGCCGCCACCGCGGCGTGTGGTCCGATCGCGTTCATCGGTTTGGTGGTCCCTCACGTGGCCCGGGCCATCACCGGACCCGACTACCGCTGGCTGGTCCCGTACGCGGGCTTACTCGGCGCGGTCATGTTGATCACCGCGGACATCATCGGCCGCGTGGTCGTGCGCCCTGGTGAGTTGCAGGTCGGCATCATCTTGGCCCTGTTCGGCGCTCCGTTCTTCATCGCTCTCGTACGCCGCAGGAAGTTGGCAAGTCTGTGACGCTCAAGCAGGAACTCCGGGTACTCCCCCGGACCGTCCCCTCACGTAAGTCGATCCGCCTCGGTGGATTCTCGCTGGTCTACCGCCCACTCGCGGTGTCGGTGAGCATTGCCCTCGCAGTTGCGCTGTTCCTTCTGCTTTGCATCAACATCGGGCGGGGCGACTATCCGATCTCGATCCCCGATGTCATTTCGGTCCTGCTCGGCAATGGCAGCAAGACACAGAACCTGATCGTCTTCGACCTTCGACTTCCTCGGTCGCTCACCGCGCTCTTCATCGGTATGGCACTCGGCATTGCCGGTGCGGTCACCCAGACGATTGCGCGCAATGCCCTCGCCAGCCCCGACATCCTCGGAATCACGGCTGGATCGAGTGCCGCCGCAGTGGCACTCATCGTACTCGGCGGGGGTGGCTCGTTCGTGGGACTGCTTGCCACACTGGGGATTCCGTTGGCTGCGCTCTGCGGCGGCCTACTGACAGCAGTGGTGATCTACGCCTTGGCGTGGCGCAAGGGCGTCGAGGGGTTCCGCCTCATCCTGATCGGTATCGGCATCAACGCCATGCTGGTGGCAGCGACGGGATGGCTCCTCATCTCGGCGGACATCAACGACGCTTCTCGTGCACAGGTGTGGCTCAACGGTTCACTCAACGGTGCCACCTGGAATCAGATGTGGCCGGTCGCAATCGCCGTCGCAGTAGTCGGCGGCTACGCGGTGATCGCATCGTTCACCATGGGAGCACTGCGGTTGGGCGACGACAACGCAACCTCACTCGGTGTTCGCTTGCAATCATCACAGGCCAAGTTGTTGCTTTCCGCCGTGGCACTGGCCGCCATCGCGACCGCAGCAGCAGGTCCGGTCGGCTTTGTCGCCCTGGCTGCGCCACAGGTCGCCATGCGTCTGGTGCGCTCCGCCGGCCCGCCCATCGTGGCTTCCGCGCTGACCGGTGCTGTACTGGTGGTAGGCAGCGACGTCATCGCTCGAACAATTCTGCCTGTGGAACTCCCCGTCGGAATCGTGACTTCCGCACTGGGCGGCCCGTTCCTGCTCTACCTGTTGGTTCGTAACAATCGGAAGGTCACAGCATGACCACCATCGCCCAGTCCACCGATGCTCCTTCGCGTCTCGTCGCGCAGAATCTGACGCTCGGGTACGGGGATCGCATCATCGTCGACGGACTCGATCTCGAGATCCCCACCGGCGTGATCACGACGGTCATCGGACCCAACGGTTGCGGCAAGTCGACGCTCTTGCGCGCGCTCGGTCGTCTGCTCAAGCCAAAGGGTGGATCGGTCATCCTCGACGGCAAGGCGATCAGTTCGATGAAGACCAAGGAAGTCGCGCGGGTGCTCGGAATGCTCCCCCAGACTCCGGTTGCGCCGGAAGGGCTCACCGTCGCCGATTTGGTCTCACGTGGGCGCCACCCGCACCAGTCGTGGATCAGGCAGTGGTCCGCGGACGACGAGGGCGAGGTCGCCGAAGCGCTCGAGCTGACCGGTGTCTCGGATCTCGCCGATCGGCCCGTCGATCAATTGTCCGGCGGTCAGCGTCAGCGAGCCTGGATCTCGATGGCTCTCGCCCAGGGAACCGACATCCTGCTTCTCGACGAACCGACTACCTATCTGGACCTCGCACACTCGATGGAAGTCCTCGACCTGGTGGATCAACTCCACGAGGAAATGGGGCGCACCGTGGTGATGGTTCTGCACGACCTCAATCTCGCGGTCAGATACAGCGATCATCTGATCGTGATGCGCGACGGCGCCGTCGTCGCTTCTGGTGTCCCCAAGGACATCATTTCCGCGGAACTTCTGCTCGAGGTGTTCGGTCTCGAAGCCGCGGTCATCGACGATCCCGTCTCGGATCGGCCGCTGATCGTTCCGATCGGAACCCGGCACGTGTTCGGCGCCGTCGGCGGGCCGGCAAAGCCTGCGTGACGATCGCGAATCAGCGACCCAGAATCGTCCGAACGAGTTTGAATCCCTGACCGATCGTCACGGTCGGCAGGTATGCCCGTCCGACCGCGTTGCCGATGCTCGGCAACGCGGCTGGATCGGCGAATGTCATGTGCATCGGCACGTACCGCGGCTGGAACTTCGATTTGAAGGCCAGCAGCGATCGAAATCCGTACACCGGTTCAAGGGTGCGACCGAGTAGGTCGAGCACGCTGTCCATCATCGCCGAGAAAGTCGTGGCCTCCGGTTCGTTCGCATTCCTCTCGGAGTCACCGGCGATTGTTGCCAGCGGTGCACCGGACAGACTGAGGAACTCGACGCCCTCCTCCTCCAATTTCAGTGCAGCGGAAGCGATGAGGAACTCCATCGCGGGACGGAACCCTTCGGAGCGTCGCCTCATGAAGTCGAGTGTCCACCCGACGACTTTGCCGTCGCGGTACACCGGTAGCCACGACGTGACACCGTGCACGGTGCGATCCTCGTCGACCGCGATCAGGCATCGCACTTGTTCGTCGTCGACCTCGTCGAGTCCGCCGAGGGTGAATCCCATCTCGGGCATCCCCTTGTCCGCTACCCACTCCTCCGAGATCGCTACTATCTGATCCTTGATCGCGAGAGGTGCATGAGGGAAGGAAATCCACTCGGCGGTGATACCGGACTTCTTCGCCCGGTTCAGTGCTGTGCGCACGTCCTGGAACCGCTTTCCTGTGAACGCGACTTGTCCCAGGTCGAGCACGGTTTCCTCGGCGACCTGTAGACCGCTCCAGCCCATCGAATCGGTGATGGTTCGGGCGTCGTCGGTCACGGAATAGAAGCAGGGAATCCAACCGTTCGACGACGCGAACTCGGCGAACCCCTCGATCGCTGCGCGCATGCGATCTGGAGGACCGACCGGATCACCGGTGGTGAGAGCAACGCCGGCGATGACGCGATACGCGACGTAACTCGAACCGTCCGCGCTGAACCAGTACGTGTTCCCCTTCCACGTCGTCATCCACGACAACGGGCTGCCGGTACCGGCGATCAACATGGATCGCGCTCGTTCGGCGGCTTTGGGATCGGCGGTCTTGACCGGCTTGAGGAAACTCACGAATACCAACACGGCGGCAACGCCCCAGAACACGACGCCGGTCCACTCGAAGAGCAACGTCGACTCGATGTCCACGGGAAGCAGGCGCGGGTCGATCAACTGCAGGTACACCGGCGGTACAAGGCGCTGTGGGAAGTCCGCGAGCAGCAACGTGACCGTGGGCTCGCGGTCGAACCCGTGCCTGGCGAGCATTCCGCCGCCGACGTAGATCACGGCGAGGACCGCGAGCAAGGTCACGATCGCAGCACCGAGACGTCGATACGTCTTGGCCGGGGCCGCGACGTCGAAGTATCGACGTGTGGCGATCAGCAGGATCAGCACGAAGAGCGGTGTCAGGAACGGCACCAGAGTTCGATACACGTTCGGATCGCTGATTCCGTAGAACAAGCTGTCGCTGTCGACTGCGTCGACGAACCTGATGACGAAGTTCCCGATCGAGAGGACGAGTAAGACGACCTGAGCACAGACAGTCGCAATCCAGGCGAATCTGCGGCCACGACGGAGCCCATCGCTCAACACCAGCACAAAAATCGACGGCATCAACGAGAGCAGAGTCGGCCCGATCCCCGAGAGTCTCAGCTCGAGGAGGCCGCGTCGGCAGTCCGGATCCGACGCGGATTCGGCGCACAGCTCACGTACTTCTGCGACAGTCCAGGGAACACCACGGAAGAGATCGCGGAGTACGGCGAGTGGGCCAACCGCCTGTGGGGACAGCGCGGCGATCATCGGGCCGATCGCACTTGCCGCGACGACGATGGCGACCAGGACGCGGCCCTCTCGCTGTGTCCCGGCGATGCGTTCACCGCGAGCCGATCGTCCGACGATCCACTGTCCGATGACCAAACCCACCACAGCGGCAAAGAATCGGATGACATCTTGCAGCTGACCACTGAACAGGGCCAAGGTGATGGTCAAAGCCAGGGTTCCGACGCGGATGCGGCGACGCCACAATGTCCCCATGTTCGAGCTGGCGGCCATCGCGGCGCCGACGATCCACGCGCTCGCGCCGACAGCGGAGCCGACATGGAGGCGGAACCCCCAATTGGAGTCGAACACTTTCACGAAGGATGCCCAGCCGAGCCCGAGCAGAACTCCCAAGATTTGAGTGCTTGCGCCGGCGATCGCCAGCTTGATCGTTCCCATCCGCCGTTCGAGGGGTGCAGCGACCGCAATCAGGAGCACGCTCGCGCCGATGTACCCGAGCAGGTTTCCTGCCCACAGCGCGGAGCTCAGTGGAATCCAGACATGTCCGTGCTGGATCGAGCCCATTCCCGCACCGATCGTGTGCTCGAGATCGCGGGACGGTCCGTGAACGATGCTGCCGGTTACGGCGCCCAGTATCCACATGGTGAGAAGTAGGACGACGGTCAAGGGTGCGTCGCGAATGCCGAAACGGATGATGCCGGCAGCTTTCTGCGTGACTACCCGCGCCCGTGATGTCGATTCTTCGGTGCCCGGCGAACTGTCGATCGTCATCTACGTGCGGCTACTTTCTGCGGATCGACTGTTGGCTTGCAATTATCGGGCATCGTCATTGTCGGGACTTTGGTCGTCTCACACCACCGTAACCGTCACGCAGATCACTATGGCCAATACCACACCCCCACCGAGGCGGTTACTACTACCAGTAGTACGTATTTCGTCGTGGAAGTCCGTAGAATCGAAGAATGGCAGGTCTAGGTGAACTCGAACGCGCGGTGATGGATCATTTGTGGTCCACATCGGAACCGCAAACTGTGCGACAGGTGCATGAAGCACTCGCGACACATCGCGAATTGGCGTACACGACGGTAATGACCGTTCTGCAGCGCCTGGCGAAGAAGCATCTGGTGATTCAGCAGCGTGACGATCGCGCCCATCGCTATCTTCCCGTCAACAAGCGCGAAGAACTGGTCGCGAGCCTGATGGTCGACGCTCTGGCCCAGGCTCCGGAGTCCGGCGGTCGCGCTGCGGCACTCGTCCACTTCGTGGGACAGGTCAATGCTGACGAAGCCGATGCTCTTCGCGAAGCGCTCGCTGCCCTCGAGGTGCGCGAGTCCGCGAAAAAGGCTGCGCAGCCCGGAATTTCTAGGCCGAACTGATTTCGTCGTGCATGATGTGTAGGACATGAACGCCACTACTGCACTGGTTTTCGGACTGCTTGCCTTGTTGCTGGCCGGTCCGGTTCCCGCACTCCTGAGCCGCTCCACGTGGCCTTACCGCGCTCCACGCGCGGCGTTGGTTCTGTGGCAAGCCGTCGCAATTGCTGCGGTGCTGTCGGCATTCAGCTCGGGCCTGGCCATTGCCAGCCAGCTGCTCGTTCCCGGCGCTGACGGTAGGCCGACGACGGCCCCGACCGCCGAAATCGATGCACTCGGGCTCCCGCTGTGGATTCTGTACGTGGTTGTTTTTGCCCTGACGCTTCTGATCGGCGCGAAGCTGATCTTCTCGATAATCCAGGTCGCTGTGAGAACCCGACGTCGCCGTGCACGTCACCGCGTGTTGGTGGACCTTCTCGACGACTGCGCCATGCCCGCGTCGGTGGAACGCACACCCGATCTGCGGGTGCTGGACGTGGACGAACCGATCGCATACTGCCTGCCAGGTCTGCGCCAACGCGTGGTTCTCAGTCAAGGCACTCTGCAGAACCTCGATCATGCCGAGGTCAAAGCAATTCTGACGCACGAGCGTTCACACCTGCGAGCTCGTCACGATCTGGTCCTCGAGGCTTTCACGGCCGTCAACCACGCGTTCCCCCGTTTCGTCCGTAGCAAGTCGGCTCTGGGATCGGTACAACTGCTGGTGGAGTTGCTCGCCGACGATTCAGCTGTGCGGGCTACCGGTCCCACTCCCCTCGCGCGGGCACTTGTCGCGTGTGCCGGATCGACGGCACCCCGCGGAGCGATGGCAGCGGGCGGCCCGTCGACGCTCATCCGAGTGCAGCGCCTCTCGGCCGACGATGCAGATCCCCGCATCGCAGTTTTTGCGTATCTCGGGGCGGTCGCGATTCTCGTTGTTCCCACGGTTGCGGTGGCTGTGCCCTGGCTCACCGAACTTCGACTGCTTTTCAACGCTTACTGAGTCTTGACCTGCGCAACCCCGTGTAGTAGTGCAGGTCACAGGCGGGGCTACCTGACTTCGGTGTCCCCGGTGGCGTAGAGTGGACCTCGGCCACCATCGTGGTCCGTCAACATATAACGGCACACAGCCCAATTCCCCGCAGTATGCGTTCGGATTGCCAGGTGACATGTGCCCTGGCTCGTCCCTTTGCGAACTGTGTCGTGTATTTCAGCATGGCTTCTTCCGCTCCGCGACGTGCCCGTAGTCCGGAGAGGTTTCCGCGTGACCAACGCTGTCCAAATGTCGTCTTCCGAGAACATCGAAGACCCCACCGTCAACACCCCCGCTGCCGAAGAAGCAGTCGCCACCGAGCCGGGTATCACCTTCGCCGAGATCGGCCTGCCCGAGCAGCTTGTTGCCGCATTGGCGCGCAACTCCATCACCGTCCCGTCCCCCATCCAGGCGCAGTCCATCCCGGACGCGCTCGCCGGAACCAACGTTCTCGGCCGCGCACAGACCGGATCGGGTAAGACCCTCGCCTTCGGCCTGCCGATGCTGACCCGCCTCTCACGCCACGAAGATCGCCCGGCCGCAAAGCGTCCCCGCGCACTCGTGCTCGTCCCCACCCGTGAGCTTGCTTTCCAGGTGGTCGACTCCCTCAACTCCTACGCCGGCGCACTCGGACTCACGGTTCGTCCCGCTGTCGGTGGAACGCCGTTCGCCAAGCAGGTCGATCAGCTTCGCCGCGGCGTAGACGTCCTCGTCGCAACGCCGGGTCGCCTGGGCGATCACCTGCGTCAGGGCACCTGCATCCTCGACTCGGTGGAAATCACCGCACTCGACGAAGCCGATCAGATGGCGGACATGGGCTTCCTGCCCGAGGTTCGCTCGATCCTCGGCGAGACCCCCGCAGACGGACAGCGTCTGCTGTTCTCGGCAACCCTCGACCGTGAGGTCCAGTCGCTGGTTCGTCAGTTCCTGGCCAACCACGTCACCCACTCCACCGAAGACGGCCGCGCAAGCGTCGACACGATGGAGCACTACGTCCTCCTCGTCGATCGTGGGCAGAAGGATTCCGTCCTCGCCGAGATCGGTGCCCGTGACGGACGCACCATCATGTTCGCCCGCACCAAGCTCGGTTGCGAGGGAATCACCGATCGCCTCCGCGCAGTCGGCATCGCTGCCGAGTCGCTTCACGGCGGCAAGGCACAGAACCAGCGCACCCGCGTCCTCGAGCGTTTCAAGAACGGCCGCACCCCGGTCCTCGTCGCAACGGACGTTGCAGCGCGCGGTATCCACGTCGACGGCATCGACCTCGTCGTTCACGTCGATCCCCCGGCCGACCACAAGGACTACCTGCACCGCGCTGGTCGTACCGCTCGCGCCGGCGAGAAGGGTACCGTTGTCGCCATCGTGCTGCCGAACCAGAAGCGTCAGTTCAAGCGTCTGACCGGAATGGCCGGCGTCAATGCCGCAGCCGTTGCCGTCACCCCGGGTTCTGCTGAACTTGCTCGCATCACCGGCGCCAAGAAGCCGACCGGAGAACCCTTGCGCGAGAGCTCTTCTCGTGGCGAGCGTTCCTTCGGTGATCGTGGCGGAAGTCGTGGCGGCTACCAGGGCAACCGCTCTTCCGGCGGCTACCAGGGCAACCGCTCTTCGGGTGGATACCAGGGCAACCGTGACGGTGAGAGCCGCGGCGGATACCAGGGTGATCGCTCCAGCGGTGGTTACCAGGGCAACCGCGACAGCCGCCCCTCGACCGGATACCAGGGCAACCGCTCTTCCGGTGGATACCAGGGAAGCCGCGACGGCGAGAGCCGCGGCGGATACCAGGGCAACCGCTCTTCCGGTGGATACCAGGGTGATCGCTCCAGCGGTGGTTACCAGGGCAACCGTGACAGCCGTCCGTCCTACGGAGACCGCGACAGCCGCCCGTCGACGGGTTACCAGGGCAACCGCTCTTCGGGTGGATACCAGGGAAGCCGTGACGGCGAGAGCCGCGGCGGATACCAGGGCAACCGTTCGTCCGGTGGTGGCTACCAGGGCAACCGCGACAACACGCGCTCGTACGGCGATCGCGACAGCCGCCCCTCGACCGGATACCAGGGCAACCGCTCTTCCGGTGGATACCAGGGCAACCGCGACGGCGGCGACAACCGTGCAGCCTCGACCAGCGGTGGCGGCTTCCGCAGCCGCACCGACCGTCGTAGCTATGACGGATTCGACGGCCCGAAGCGCGATCAGCGGTAATACCTGCGCTGAGCTGCGGCTCGACAACTGAACACTGAGAACCTTCCGGCTGTGCCGGAAGCTGTATCGAGACGGATGCAGGTCACTGCAATTAAAGTGATCTGCATCCGTGTTTTGTATGCACGGTCTGATGTTCACGCGCGTCGCGGCCGCACCGTTTTCGGCTGCGCACAGCGCAGGATTTCACAGCCGCGGACCGAGAGGGAAAGCTGTAAGTATGTCAACCACTAGCACCGAATCACCCCGAGCTCAGATCGGCGTCACCGGCCTGGCCGTCATGGGTTCGAATATTGCCCGCAATTTCGCCCGCCACGGTCACACCGTTGCCCTGCACAACCGCAGCATCGCGAAGACCGATGCCCTGATCGCCGAGCATGGTTCCGAGGGCGATTTCGTGCGCACCGAGACCGTCGAGGAGTTTGTTGCCGCACTGCAGAAGCCGCGACGCGTCCTGATCATGGTCAAGGCCGGTGCCCCGACCGACGCCGTGATCGAAGAGCTCGCGAACGCCATGGAGCCCGGCGACATCATCATCGACGGTGGCAACTCGCTCTACACCGACACGATCCGTCGTGAAGCAGCGATCCGCGCCCGCGGTCTGCACTTCGTCGGCGCTGGTATCTCCGGTGGCGAAGAAGGCGCACTCAACGGTCCGTCGATCATGCCCGGCGGCCCGAAGGAGTCCTACGAGGCTCTCGGCCCGCTTCTCGAGTCCATCTCCGCTCACGTCGACGGCACCCCGTGCTGCACGCACATCGGCCCCGACGGCAGCGGTCACTTCGTCAAGATGGTGCACAACGGCATCGAGTACGCCGACATGCAGCTCATCGGCGAGGCGTACAACCTCTTCCGCGACGCACTCGGTTACGACGCCGGTCAGGTCGCAGACGTCTTCACCGAGTGGAACAAGGGCACGCTCGAGTCCTACTTGATCGAGATCACCGCCGAGGTGCTCCGCCAGGTCGACGCCGAGACGGGCAAGCCGTTGGTCGACGTCATCGTCGACGCTGCCGAGCAGAAGGGCACGGGCCGCTGGACGGTCAAGTCCGCTCTGGATCTGGGCGTGCCGGTCACCGGTATCGCCGAGGCCGTTTTCGCTCGCGCACTGTCCGGTAGCCGCAATCAGCGCGCCGCAGCTCAGGCGCAGGGTCTGGCCGCCGGCTCTCTCGGCGACAAGCCTGCTGACGCCGAGCAGTTCGCCGCCGACATCCAGGCCGCGCTGTACGCGTCGAAGATCGTGGCGTACGCGCAGGGCTTCGATCAGATCGCTGCCGGCAGCGCCGAGTACGACTGGAACCTCAAGCCTGCCGACCTGGCGACGATCTGGCGCGGTGGCTGCATCATCCGTGCGCAGTTCCTCAACCGCATCAAGGACGCGTTCGACGCGGATCCGAGCCTGCCGAGCTTGATTCTGGCGCCGTACTTCCGTGAGGCCATCGAGGCAGGCATCGACAGCTGGCGCCGTGTGGTCGCCACCGCGACGATGCTCGGCATTCCGGTACCGGCGTTCGCGTCTTCGCTCTCGTACTACGACGGTCTCCGCGCGGAGCGTCTGCCGGCCGCCCTGACTCAGGGGCAGCGCGACTTCTTCGGCGCGCACACCTACGAGCGCATCGACAAGCCGGGCAAGTTCCACACACTGTGGAGCGGTGACCGCAGCGAAATCGAGGCCTGATTCACAGCGGGTATCGGTAGATGCGGTCATCTGCGTCTACCGATACCCGGTAGCCTGGACAAATGCAGGAATCGACGATCGACTCGCCCACCTCGACCGAAGGGCGTTCGTTCGTCGACCTCGGAATCCCCGCCGTGATGGTGCACGCGTTGCGCCGAAGCGGCATCGATGCCCCCTTCCCCATTCAGTCGGCAACCATCCCCGATGTCCTTGCCGGCCGCGATGTCCTCGGGCGCGGCGCGACGGGTTCCGGAAAGACTCTGGCCTTCGGGCTTCCGATGCTGGTGCGCCTCAAGGGCGGGGCGAGCAAGCGGAATCGTCCGCGCGGTTTGGTGCTCGCTCCCACCCGTGAGCTGGCGATCCAGATCCACAAGGCACTCGACGACGCTGCTACCGAGATCGGTTTGCGTGTGGCAAATGCGGTCGGTGGCGTTCCGATCAAGCGTCAGGCCGACATCCTTGCACGCGGCGTCGATCTGCTGATCGCGACCCCAGGGCGCCTACTCGACCTACTCGAGCAGAAGTCGGTGATTCTCGACGACGTCGTGATCACGACCATCGACGAAGCCGACCACATGGCAGACATGGGTTTCATCGACGAGGTTGCGAAGATTCTCGACACGACACCGAAAGACGGTCAGCGCCTTCTCTTCTCGGCAACACTCGACGGCAAGGTCGACGATCTGGTCGCGGGTTACCTGCGCAATCCGGCGTCGCACTCGACTGCTCCCCCGGTTGCCACCGTCTCGACCATGGAGCATCACCTGCTCTTCGTCGACCGCGACGACAAGAGATCCGTTGTCGCACATATCGGTTCACGGGCGGGGCGGACCATCATGTTCGTCAAGACCAAGCACGGTGTGGATCGTCTTGCGCAGCAACTACATTTGATCGGTGTCTCGGCCGGCGCCCTGCACGGCGGCAAGACGCAGAACAACCGGACCAAGACCCTCGCGTCGTTCTCCGACGGGACGACACCGGTCCTGGTCGCCACCGATGTCGCCGCGCGCGGAATCCATGTCGACGACGTGACGCTCGTCGTTCACGTCGATCCCCCGGCGGAGGCGAAGGACTACCTGCACCGGGCCGGCCGGACAGCACGCGCCGGGGAATCGGGCGTCGTCGTCACCATCGTCACCGACGAAGAACGTGATTCGGTCGAGAAGTTGACCAAGCAGGCAGGTATCAAGGTTCACGGCGTGCGGGTTCGTCCTGACGATCTGGAGCTCACGCGCATCACCGGCGCGATGGAGCCGACGGGAATACCGGTCGAAGCTCCCGATACGACGGTCGCCGTCAAGCACACCGCCAAGCGCGGCCGTCAGGAACACGACACTGCAGGCCGGACCGCTGCCGGAGGCCGGATGAAGAAGGACGGAGACAAGCGCGCGGCTTCCTCGCGGCGCGTCACCGATCCGAAGAGTGTGAAGAAGATCCGTGCGGACGGCACTCCGGTCCCGACCCGTTCGGAGCGTCTGGCGTCCAAGGGCTTGACCCCGCGTCGCGGCGCACCCGGCGCAGGAAAGCCGTCTGCCGGAAATCGGGCGGGCAAGCGCGCACACTGAGGGAATGGGTGATCTTCCACTGATCTCTGTTCTCTGCGCACTCGTCGCCGCGCTTCTCTTCGCGTGTGCCTCCGTCGCTCAGCAGCGCGCCGCGTCTGCGGTTCCGGAGGGCGAGGCGTTGGTGGCGTCGTTGATTCGCAGTCCTCGGTGGTGGGCCGGGCTGATCGGTGACGGCGGCGGTTACGTCATGCAGGCCGTTGCACTGTCGTTGGGTTCGGTGTTGGTGGTGCAGCCGCTGATCGTGACCTCGCTGCTGTTCGCGCTGCCACTTTCGGCCAGGTTCTCGGGAATTCGCATCACCCGTTCTGCGTGGTCATTGGCGATCATGCTCGCGATTTCCTTGGCGATCTTCCTCGTCGTCGGCGATCCCACCGAGGGAGACAGCAACGCTCCGTGGTCGGATTGGGCTGTGCCACTGACGATCACGGTCGCAGTGGCCGTGGTCGCAACTATCGGCGGCTTGTCCAAACTCGACGGTGGCTGGCGCGCTCTGCTTCTCGGCTCTGCGGCCGGAATCTTCTACGGCGTGGCCGTCGCATTCACCAAGTACGTCACCGACCTACTCGGACATGGCGTCGTCGGGGTGATTTCGGCATGGCAGACGTGGGCGCTGATCGCCTCGGGCGCAATCGGGGTCTACCTCCAACAGCGCGCTTTCCAGGTCGGGCCCCTGTCGGCGTCGCTACCTGCCCTGACGATCGGCGAGCCGATCGCGGCCATCTTCCTGGGGATGACGGTTCTCGACGAACGCCTCCGCGTCGACGGTCCCGGAATTGCTCTCATCGGGTGCGCCGTCGCCGTCATGATCATGACCACGATCGCCCTCTCCCGCTCACAAGCACGCGATACCGAGGGCGCTACGGCGGAATCGACGGTAGGCTCGTGAAACGTGCAGTTCCTCGAAGGGCAACGCCCCCCATACGACCTGACCTACGACGACGTCTTCCTCGTCCCTAACCGGACCGAGGTCACCTCTCGGTTCGACGTCGATCTCAATTCTTCCGACGGATCCGGAACGACCATTCCCGTCGTCGTCGCCAATATGACCGCAGTCGCCGGCCGCCGCATGGCGGAGACTGTCGCCCGCCGCGGCGGACTGGTCATCATTCCGCAGGACGTCCCCACCGAAGCGGTCGCCGAGACCGTGGCGTTCGTCAAGAGCCGCCACCTCGTCGCTGATACGCCGGTCACGCTGAGTCCGGACGACGCCGTCTCAGATGCGCTGGCGCTGCTACCCAAGCGTGCACACGGCGCAGTCGTGGTGGTCGAGGACGGCAAGCCTCTCGGTGTCGTCACCGAGGCTGCCTGCGCGGATGTCGATCGGTTCACTCGCCTACGTACCGTCGCGATCACCGACTTCGTCACCGCCCCGGTCACCGCCACACCGCGTGAGGTCTTCGAACTGCTCGAAACCAAGCACGATCCGTTGGCCGTCATCGTCAACGAGGACGGAACCCTCGCCGGCGTCCTCACCCGCACCGGCGCGATTCGTGCCGGCATCTACGACCCCGCAGTCGATGAGCGCGGCGCACTCCGGGTCGCCGCAGCGGTCGGTGTGAACGGTGACGTGGGCGCCAAGGCCAAGGCACTCGTCGACGCCGGTGCCGACGTGATCGTCGTGGACACAGCTCACGGTCACCAGCAGAGAATGATCGATGCGCTCACCACCCTCAAGGCGCTCGACCTCGGCGTCCCGTTGGTTGCAGGCAACGTGGTGTCCGCACAGGGAACCCGTGATCTGATCGCCGCAGGCGCGGACATCGTCAAGGTCGGCGTCGGGCCCGGAGCCATGTGCACGACTCGCATGATGACCGGCGTCGGACGCCCGCAGTTCTCGGCCGTCGCGGAATGTGCTGCAGCAGCACGCGAGCTCGGCAAGCACGTCTGGGCCGACGGCGGCGTTCGCCACCCTCGCGACGTTGCACTCGCCCTCGCGGCGGGCGCGTCGAACGTCATGATCGGCTCGTGGTTCGCCGGCACGTACGAGTCCCCCGGCGATCTCAAAGTCGATCAGGCGGGCAACGCGTACAAGGAGAGCTTCGGTATGGCCTCCAAGCGCGCTGTTGCCGCTCGCACAGCCACCGAAACGGCTTTCGATCGCGCCCGTAAGGGATTGTTCGAGGAAGGCATCTCCAGTTCGCGGATGCGTCTCGATCCCGAGCGCCCCGGAGTCGAGGACCTGATCGATCAGATTTGTTCCGGCGTACGCAGTACCTGCACGTACGCGGGTGCGCGCTCACTCGAGGAGCTGCACGAGAAGGCAGTTCTGGGAGTGCAGTCCGCCGCCGGATTCGCCGAAGGACGGCCGCTTCCGTCGGGTTGGTGAACCACGTTTTATGACAGTCGGCGGGTGCTCGGGTCCCTACTCCCGGGCACCCGCCGGTATCATTGGATCCGTAAACAGGAAACAAAACTCGGTCGGGTGCCCATCGGCGACCCGACCGAGCCCGCTACAGCCGAGAAATACTCGGCTCCGACGAGAGGAACCCGGTGCCCGAGGCACCCACACACTTACCCGGCGCTACACCCGTCGTTTTATCCGAGGAATCGTCTGATTCCGCTGGTTCGGAGGGCTCCTCTAGCGAGCCGGGAGACAAACCCGGCGGCCCCCGTGCACACCTCAGGTGGCGATGACACATGGACATCGTTTTCACCATTCTCAGCCTGGTCGGCTTCATCGCGCTGACTGCAGGCACCGCCCTCTTCGTGGCGGCCGAATTCTCACTGACCGCGCTCGAACGCAGCACCGTCGACGAAGCTGCTCGTGGCGGCGACCGACGCTCGCGGCAGGTTCAACACGCGCACAAGACTCTCTCGTTCCAGCTCTCCGGCGCTCAGCTGGGTATCACGATCACAACCCTGATCACCGGTTACCTGGCCGAGCCCGTTCTGGCACGGTTCATCACACCGGTCACGAAGGCCGTCGGGCTCAGCGAATCCGCTGCCTCGACAACGTCTTTGATCCTGGCGCTCGTGATTGCGACCTCGTTCTCCATGATCTTCGGTGAGCTCGTACCGAAGAACCTCGCAATCTCCAAGCCGATGCCCACCGCCCGCGCGACTGCGGGCCTGCAAGCGGGCTTCTCGCTGATCTTCCGGTGGGCCATCAACGGCCTCAACGGAACCGCCAACTGGATCGTGCGACGCCTGGGCATCGAACCCGCGGAAGAATTGCGCTCGGCGCGATCACCGCAGGAACTCGGGTCCCTCGTGCGGACGTCCGCGCAGCGCGGGTCCATCGACAAGGGCACGGCGATGCTCGTCGACCGTTCGCTGCAGTTCGGTGACCGCACCGCAGAAGAGCTGATGACTCCGCGAGTGAAGATCGAATCGCTGGAACTCTCGGACACCGTCGCAGACCTGATCGTGACGGCGTCGCGAACTGGCTACTCGCGCTTCCCCGTCGTTCGCGGCGATCTCGACGACACAGTCGGCGTCGTACACATCAAACACGCGTTCACCGTTCCGGCCGAGCGCAGGCGCACGACGCGCGTCGACAGTCTGGCTCAACGTGTTCCCGTCGTGCCGTCGAGCCTGGACGGAGACACCGTCATGGAGCGGATCCGCTCCGACGGCATGCAGGTCGCGCTTGTCGTCGACGAATACGGCGGAACAGCCGGCATCGTCACGATGGAAGACCTCATCGAGGAAATCGTCGGTGATGTGCGCGACGAACACGACGAACCCGAACTCGACGTACAGCGCGTCGGCGACGGCTGGTCGTGCTCCGGTCTCCTGCGCATCGACGAGGTCACGTCGGCAACCGGATACACCGCGCCCGAAGGCGACTACGACACGCTCGGCGGTCTGGTGCTCACCGAACTGGGCCGAATCCCCGACGAGGGTGACGAAGTGGAATTGCCCGACGTCGACTCGTCCGGTGATTCCCGCGGCAAGTGGATCGCCCGAGTGACCAGTATGGACGGCCGTCGTATCGACCGAGTGACCATCACGCCGGTCCCGGCACATGTCGAACCCGAATCCGCAGACGACGACACGAAGGAGTCCGACGATGAATAACCTCTTCGGTGTACTCCTCACCGTCGTGCTGCTCGCCGGTAACGCATTCTTCGTCGGTGCGGAGTTCGCGCTGATCTCCGCACGACGCGACCGCCTCGAGGCACTTGTCGCGCAGGGTAAGAAGCGGGCACTCACGGTCATCAAGGCCGGTGAGAACCTCTCGCTGATGCTTGCGGCAGCTCAGCTGGGCATCACGATCTGCTCGATCCTGCTCGGTAAGGTCGCCGAGCCCGCCATCGCGCACCTCCTCGAGGTGCCGATGGAAGCCGTCGGCCTTCCCGACGGATTGCTACACCCGATTTCGTTTGCGATCGCGCTCTCGCTGGTCGTCGTGCTGCATATCCTCCTCGGGGAAATGGTGCCCAAGAACATCGCGTTGGCGGGCCCCGAGAAGACGGCCATGCTGCTCGTTCCCGTGCATCTGGCGTTCATCAAGATCGCTCGCCCGATCATCGCGTTCTACAACCTCTGCGCCAACGGAGTGCTCAAGCTCCTGCGCGTCGAGCCCAAGGACGAACTCGATGTCACTGTCTCGGCGGTGGAGTTGTCCGCGATGATCGGTGAATCGCGGTCCGAGGGTCTGATCGACGCCGAAGAACACCGGCGCTTGAAGCAGGCACTCGAATCGACAGATCGCACCGTCTCCGAGGTCCTGATCACCCTCGACAAGGTGCGGACCATTCCCCTCACGCCGTCGGGAACAACACTGGGTGAGATCGAGCGTGCGGTCATCGAGACCGGATACTCGCGTTACCCGGTCCGAGCGAGCGACGGATCGCTGGCCGGGTACGTGCACCTCAAGGATGTGCTCGACGAGGTGCTCGACGAAGCTGCCGGGCCGGACACCGTCGTTCCGACATCGGATATCCGCCCGTTGCCCATCGTTCCGCTCAGCACGCCGCTGGCCGAAGCGTTGGCCGGCCTTCGTCGGGCCAGCTCGCACCTCGGCGCAGTCACGGACGCCGACGGAGTGGTGATCGGTATCGTCGCGCTCGAGGATCTGCTCGAGGAGTACGTCGGAACGGTTCGCGACGGCACGCACCGCGGCACGGATGCTGTTCCCGGACAAAGAAACAGCTGATCGATGACACGTTCGGTGCATTCACTCGCACTCGCACAGAGCGAGTGGACGGCTCGGCGGGCACTTCACCTCGAGGAGGTGGAAAAGCTCGTCGAGCCGCACCGAGCGCGTCGTAGCGCCGGTATCTCTCACCCGGTGCACGACTTCCTCTTCACGTACTACAACTTCAAGCCCGCGCAACTGCGCCGCTGGCACCCCGGGTACGGAGTCGCACTCGAGAACGCCGGCGAATACGCAGCCTTCTCCGGCTACCGCGTCGACGAATCGGGTACCGCGACGGTCGAGGCCGCCGTGCTGGAGCGTCGGCGTCACACAGTCGAATTCGTGTGGAATCTGTTGAATCAGACGTCGGCGCGGCCCGCTGTGCTGGGCTGTTTCGGCCTCCACGAATGGGCGATGGTCTATCGCGGCGGCGAGGACGCGATCCGTCACCAGTCAGTGCCGCTGCGGCTCGGGTTCGCCGGTACCGACGCGGTAGTCGAATCCCTGCCACTCAAATGCACGCACTACGACGCGTTCCGGTTCTTCACACCGGACGCGGCCCCCAAGAACTCGCTCCCGCTTGCACGCGAAACCCAGATCGATCACGAACAGCCGGGCTGCCTGCACGCCGGTATGGATCTGTACAAGTGGAGCTTCAAGTTGTTGCCACTCGTGGATTCCGATCTGGTGATGCGGTGCTTCGAACACGCGCTCCTGGCCCGTGAACTCGACATGCGCGCGAGCCCATACGACCTCGCCGAGTACGGGTACTCCCCCATTCGTATCGAAACTCCCGCGGGCCGCGCCGAATACGTGCGTCAGCAACAACAGTTGGCGGATCGTGCTGCGCCGCTCCGCGATACGCTGGCAGAGAAGTGCCGGGAGCTTCTCGGCCACTGAACTGCCGAAAGGCGCCACATGGATCACGGGTACGGGTTCTATCTCGACGAATACCAACGTGACGTCGGGGTGCACACCGACGACCGACGCGGCCACATCGAATGCCCGGACTCGGCGGGCTTCCTTGCGGCGCACTTGCCGGTGTTCGACCTCGCTGCAGGCTCAGTCGCGGCCTTCGCCTCGGCAATTCATCGGTCAACCAGCCCGGGCGACGGACACTGGACCCTCGATCCCGAGCGCATCGCCGCGTCCTTCTCGAGCGATCGACTGTTCCGGATCGGCGGCGAATCGATCAACGGATTCTCCGAATACTCGGGGTTCTTTGCCGCCCGCGACGGTTGGGTCCGCACGCACGGCAACTATCCACACCATCGCGACCGCCTGCTCGCCATCCTCGAACTCGACCATGGATCACCTAAAGATGCAGTGGCGCAACGGATATCCGAACTCAGCGCCATCGAGATCGAGCAGCAGGCCGCCGAGATCGGCGCCATCGCGGTCCGTGTTCGTACCGAGACCGAGTGGCGCCTGAGTGAGCAGTGCGCAGCTGCGAGGTCTGAGCCTCTGGTATCCATCCGAGTACGCGACGAGGGAAAACCCCGCACGCATCCGACGCGCCCACGTGTTCTCGACCTGACCCGCGTCATCGCCGGCCCGGTCGCGACCCGTGCCCTCGCGCTGGTCGGCGCTGACGTTCTGCGGATCGACCCTCCGGCGATCCCCGAGATCGGATGGCAGCACCTCGACAGTGGCCAGGGCAAGCGGTCGGCGCTTCTCGACCTGAAGTCCTCGGCAGAAGCGGCAGCATTCCGCGAACTCCTCGACACCGCAGACGTACTGGTCACCGGCTACCGTCCGGGCGCACTCGAAGCACTCATCGGGCAGGATCTTCCCGCCCACCTGATTCACGGGCGCGTCAGCGCATGGGGATGGGAAGGTCCGTGGGCGAATCGCCGCGGCTTCGACAGCATCGTGCAGGCCGCATCCGGTATCTCGTTCCTCGAGGGCGGCGAGAAACCGGGCGCACTTCCAGCGCAGGCCCTCGACCACTCGACCGGATACTTCTTGGCAGCTGGGATCCTCGACGCGTTGACGCTGCGCTCGCACGACGGCCGTGGCCGTGATGTCGACGTGTCATTGGCCAGCACCGGCGCCCGTCTTCTCGACGCACCCGGCCGAACCGTCCATCCCGGTCTACCGACCGCTCCCGGCCTGAATGCTGTTGTCAACCATGCCGACGTGACCACCGCACGACCCGCGCTGGCAGAGTTCGAGGACTACCCCGAACCATCCCATCCGTGGGGATCGGATCGGGCGGAGTGGGCACACTGAGGGACCGGCACATTCAGGGCAAGATGGACCTGTGAAGTCACATACCTACACACTCGACCTTCAGTGGACGGGCGATCTGGGAACCGGAACGTCCAGCACGCAGGGATATTCGCGCAATCATGCAATATCCGCGGTCGGAAAGCCGGAACTTCTCGGCAGCTCCGATCCCTCGTTCCGCGGTGACGCGCAGCGATGGAACCCCGAGGAACTGCTCGTTGCCTCCCTCGCCCAATGCCACATGCTCTGGTACCTCGGTCTGGCAGCTGCCGCTGGGGTCGTCGTTCTCGACTACAGCGATCAGCCGGTCGGCAGCATGATCGAGGAATCCGATGGCGGCGGCCAGTTCATCGAAGTGACGTTGAATCCGACGGTATTGGTCGCGGAGGCGTCGATGGTCGAGAAGGCCGAGGAGCTTCACGGCCCCGCACACACGAAGTGCTTCATCGCTCGGTCGGTCAACTTCCCTGTCCTGCATTCACCGACGATCCTGGTGGCCACCGATGAGTGATACGCACAAGCTCATCGTCGACGTCGACACCGGCATCGACGACTCGTTGGCGCTTCTCTATCTCCTTGCCAGCCCCGAAGCCGAGATTCTGGGGATTGCGAGCACCGCCGGCAACGTTCCGGTGGAACAGGTCGCGGCCAACAACTTGAACTGGCTTGCGCTCTGCGGCGCCCCGGACATCGAGGTTGCTCTCGGCGCCCGCGAGCCACTGGTCATCCCGTTGCGCACCACCGAGGAGACTCACGGTCCGCAAGGGATCGGCCATGCCGTCCTCCCCGATTCGGGTCGCAAGCGCTCGGTCCGAACGGCCACCGACCTCTGGGTGGATCTCGTGCGTGAGTACCCCGGACAACTCACCGGATTGGTGACGGGGCCGCTCACCAACCTTGCGCTGGCGATCAGACGTGAACCCGATCTGCCGTCTCTGCTGAAGCGACTGGTCGTGATGGGTGGGTCGTTCAACTATCCGGGCAACACGACGCCGACCGCGGAGTGGAACGTCTCGGTGGACCCGCACGCCGCCAAGGAGGTGTTCGACGCGTTCTCCGTCGTACCCGCGCACCGGCGCCCGATCATCTGCGGCCTCAACGTCACCGAATCCATCGAGATGTTCCCCGAACATGTGCGTCGGCTCGCCGACGCTGCCGGGAGCACTCCGGAAGAGATCATCTCGCCTGACGACGGCCCCGACGTCCGCAGTTCCGCGTCCAACAGCGTGATCAGGCATATGTCCGACGCGATCCGGTTCTACATGGAATTCCATCGTGAATACGACCAGGGCTTTCTTGCTCACATGCATGATCCCTTTGCTGCTGCCGTCGCGCTCGATCCGAGCTTGGCGACGCTGAAGCCGGCAACGGTAGATGTCGAAACCGAGAGTCCACTGCTGATCGGAACGACGGTCGCGGACTGGGTCGGGCACTGGAAGCGTGAGCCCAACGCGGATATCGCGGTCAGCACCGATCCGGCGGAATTCTTTGATCGACTTGTCCACCGAGTGGGAAATTACGCCCGCGTCGTGGGTTGACCGAGCCGGGCACCGGCTATGCTCGCATGGACAGAACACCAACGAACGAGAACAAAGGACCTGACGTGCAGATTTCCAGCCACGATGCCTCCCCGGCATTTGCGCTCGGATTGATGGCGTTCTGGCCCACTCGTCGTAGCGCATGCTTCGATCAGGCGTGTTGCTGAGCGGCGATTCTCGCTGCCTGCACCCCTGACTTTGTCGCTTCTTCGCTCGGAGTCTGTCTTCTCATGTTCAACCTTCTTTTGTTCACCCTTGTCGGCGTCGGCGCCCAGCTCGTCGACGGCGCCCTCGGTATGGCCTTCGGTGTCACCGCAACCACTCTGTTGATGATCGGTGGCCTCGGTCCGGCTCAGGCCAGCGCCGCTGTTCACCTGGCCGAGGTCGGCACCACCCTCGCTTCGGGCGTGTCGCATTGGAAGTTCAAGAACATCGACTGGAAGCTCGTCGCCAAGCTCGGTGTGCCCGGCGCAGTCGGTGCATTCATCGGCGCAACCGTGCTCTCGGGTCTGTCCACCGAAGCGGCAGTCCCCATCACGGCGACGATCCTGCTGGCCATCGGTATCTATGTGGCACTTCGCTTTTCGGTCCGCCCACCGGCCGTCGCGGATGCTCGTACCACTCCGCACACTGCACGTTTCCTGTCCCCACTCGGCCTGTTCGGTGGTTTCATCGATGCATCCGGCGGTGGTGGTTGGGGTCCGATCACCACCAGCACGCTGCTCTCGCGGGGCAAGACCGCGCCGCGCACCGTGATCGGCTCGGTCAGCGCCTCGGAGTTTCTGGTCGCGTCAGCCGCGTCGCTGGGATTTCTTGTCGGATTGGGTCGTGAGTCTGCTGGAAACCTCCTCGTTGTCGCCGGTCTCGCGCTCGGCGGTGTCATCGCTGCCCCGTTCGCGGCGTGGCTGGTCAGCCGCGTGCCTGCAACCTTGCTCGGAACGGCGGTGGGCGGCGTCATCGTGTTGACCAACGCACAGAAGCTGTTCAAATCCTTCGACATCACCGGGGCGGTCACAGTGGCCGGCTACCTGGCCATTCTCGGCGCGTGGGCAGCGTTGCTGTTTTACGCGTGGAAGCGGTCCACGCTCACCCCAGCCGAGGCAGAAGGCGATTTCACGGGAGTCGAACTCGCTGTCGAGAACGAACTCACCGAGCCTGCGGTCAAACGCGAACGATAGCTCGTCACAGAAGAAATCCCGGGTATCCGCGCTCGGATACCCGGGATTTTGTTTTTTCGCCCTAGTTGCTTCCGTCGAACGCGTCGAGAATTCGCCCCGCCGCCAACGCTGCTGTCAGCGAACCGTCACGCACGCTCTGCTCGACGTCGGCCCGGATCGCACGCACCCGATCGTTGCTCGAGAGCCTGCGTAGCAGCTGATCGTTGACCATCGTCCAGGTCCAATCGACCTGTTGCTTGCGACGCTTCTCCTCGAACTGTCCTGCTTCGGTGAGCACCTCACGGTGTTTGGTAACAGTTCCCCAGAACTCGTCCAGCCCGACACCTTCGAGGCCGCTCATCGTGATGACGGGCGGCTTCCAAATGGCGTCGTGCGGGTAGATCAGGCGAAGCGCTCCGGCCAATTCGCGGGCAGCACCCTTTGCCTCGCGCTCATGCTTTCCATCGGCCTTGTTGACCGCCACCAGATCTGCGAGCTCGAGGACACCCTTCTTGATGCCCTGGAGCTGATCACCGGTACGAGCGAGGGTCAGGAACGTAAAGCAGTCCACCATGTTGGCAACAGTGACTTCGGACTGGCCGACACCCACTGTCTCCACCAGGATGACGTCGAAACCGGCAGCTTCGAGAAGCACGATGGTCTCTCGGGTTGCCTTGGCAACACCACCGAGCGTGCCGGACGTCGGTGACGGCCGGATGTACGCATTCGGTTCGACGGTGAGCCGAGCCATGCGTGTCTTGTCGCCGAGAATCGAGCCGCCGGTGCGGGTGGACGACGGATCGACCGCCAACACCGCAACCCGATGCCCCTTGCCCAGCAAGTACATTCCGAGCGCGTCGATGAACGTCGACTTGCCGACGCCGGGAACGCCGGTGATGCCGATCCGGTGCGCTCCCCCGGCCTCGGGCAGCAACTTCAGTAGAAGCTGCTGCGCAAGGGCCCGGTGGTCGTCGCGAGTGGACTCGACGAGGGTGATCGCCCGAGCGAGGCCGGCACGCTGATTCCCGCGTACCGCCTCGGCGAGGGAATCAATGTCGATGGGCTGACGTGCCATCTTCAGTGACCCCCTTCTCAGCTGTGGTCGTGACCCAGTTGGGCGGAGAGCTTCTCCAACAATCCGCTGGCAGCGTCGGCGATGACGGTTCCGGGCGGGAAGATGGCAGCAGCGCCGGCCTCGTAGAGTTCGTCGAAGTCACCGGGCGGAATGACGCCGCCGACGACGATCATGATGTCGGGACGACCGGCCGCAGCCAGAGCCTCCCGCAGCGCCGGCACCAAGGTGAGGTGACCGGCTGCCAACGACGACACACCGACTACGTGGACGTCGTTGTCGGCCGCCTGATTGGCGACCTCTTCGGGAGTCTGGAACAGCGGTCCGACGTCGACGTCGAATCCGATGTCCGCGAAGGCCGTGGAGATGACCTTCTGGCCACGGTCGTGACCGTCCTGGCCCATCTTCGCGACGAGAATACGGGGACGACGTCCCTCGTCCTCGGCGAACTTCTCGACCAGTTCCATCGCCTTGCTGATGTTGCTCACCGTTCCTGCCTCGTCGCGGTACACACCACTGATGGTGCGGATCTCGGCCTGGTGGCGTCCGTACACCTTTTCGAGGGCGTCGGAGATCTCGCCGACGGTAGCCATCGCACGGGCGGCGACAACAGCGAGGGCGAGGAGGTTGTTCTCCATGCCGCCTTCGGTGGATGCGGCAGCGCGGGTGAGGTTCGCGAGTGCGGCCTCGACGGCTTCCGGATCACGTTCTGCGCGAAGGCGAACCAGCTTCTCGAGCTGTTCCTTGCGGACCTTGGAGTTCTCGACCTTGAGAACTTCGATGGTGTCGACCTCGTCGGGAACGTACTTGTTCACGCCGACGAGCGGCTGCCGACCGGAGTCGATGCGTGCCTGGGTGCGGGCGGCAGCTTCCTCGATGCGCAGCTTCGGGATGCCTTCGTTGATGGCCTGAGCCATTCCGCCGGCTTCCTCGACCTCTTCGATGTGCTTACGAGCCCGGTTGGCGAGTTCGTTGGTGAGCCACTCGACGTAGTACGAGCCGCCCCACGGGTCGATGGGACGCACTGTGCCGGATTCCTGCTGCAGCAGCAACTGGGTGTTACGGGCGATGCGGGCGGAGAAGTCCGTCGGCAGTGCGATGGCCTCGTCGAGTGCGTTGGTGTGCAGCGACTGAGTGTGGCCCTGGGTGGCAGCCATGGCTTCGACGCAGGTACGCGGAACGTTGTTGAAGACGTCCTGCGCGGTCAGGGACCAGCCCGAGGTCTGCGAGTGGGTACGCAGCGAGAGCGACTTCGCGCTCTTGGGATCGAACTTGGCAACAAGCTCGGCCCACAGGAGGCGTCCGGCGCGGAGCTTGGCGACCTCCATGAAGAAGTTCATGCCGATGGCCCAGAAGAAGGACAGGCGAGGTGCGAACTTGTCGATGTCCATACCGGCGTCGAGGCCGGCGCGGATGTACTCGACGCCGTCCGCAAGGGTGTACGCCAGTTCCAGATCGGCCGTCGCTCCGGCTTCCTGGATGTGGTAGCCCGAGATGGAGATGGAGTTGTACTTCGGCATTTCCGCGCTGGAGTACGCGAAGATGTCCGAGATGATCCGCATCGAGGGCTTGGGCGGATAGATGTAGGTGTTACGAACCATGAACTCTTTGAGGATGTCGTTCTGGATCGTTCCGGCCAGCTTGTCCGGGGTGACGCCTTGCTCGCCTGCCGCGGCGACGTACAGCGCGAGAATCGGGAGCACAGCGCCGTTCATCGTCATCGAGACCGACACCTGCGAGAGGTCGATTCCGTCGAAGAGCTGACGCATGTCGAGGATGGAATCGATTGCGACACCGGCCATTCCGACGTCACCCGCAACGCGAGGATGATCGGAGTCGTAGCCGCGGTGTGTAGCGAGGTCGAAGGCAACCGAGAGGCCCTTCTGACCGGCCGCGAGGTTACGACGATAGAACGCATTCGACTCCGCGGCAGTGGAGAATCCGGCGTACTGGCGAATGGTCCACGGCTGGTTCACGTACATGGTCGGGTACGGACCACGCAGGAACGGCGCTGCGCCCGGGAAGCTGTCGAGCGGGTAACCGGACTCGGCGGCGGCCGTGCGGTCCGCACCGGTGTACACCGGCTTGACGTCGATGCCTTCCGGGGTGGACCAGACAACCTGCTCGGCGGCGTAGTTGTTGGCGTTTGCGCCCTCTTCGATGAGCGCCTGTGCCTGCTCGACCGACGGCGGTGTGGGTGCCGGAGACTGCGGGTCCTCGAGTGGGACCTCGGCGAAACTGCCGATCACGTGCTTGACCTCTCGTGTCGTCACTTGGAGCTTCCCGTCTCGATGAAGTCGAGCAGTTCGGTCAGAGCCGACACTGCGTCGATGCGGGCTGTGAGGAATCCGTCCGGGCGAGAATCGCCGGTCGCGTCGGCGACTGCCTTTTCCGGTCCTGCGAGCAGCACCTTGGTGATGCCGGCAGCGCGAAGTTCGGCGACGGCCGCTGCGGCGCTCTCGCCGTAGCGCTTGTCCGTGCCGCACAGCACCGCGACGGTGGCACCGGAAGCCTTGACGGCTGCGGAGATGGCTTCTGCGCCTACCTCGAGGGGGCCGGGGTTGACTGCGTCGATACCACCCGAAGCGAGCAGGTTGGACGCAAACGTGGTGCGCACGTTGTGTTCTGCAACCGAGCCCAGCGGCGCGAGAAGCGCAGTGGGACGGGCGCCGCCGGCGGCGAGGAACGCGTCCGAACGGTCACGAAGCGCTTCGAATGCAGCTGCGTAGCGGGCGACGGACTGGCCGGGCTCGACGGCTTCGGCGGACAGCGGCGTTTCGCCGAGGTTCGGGAACTCGTTGACACCGGTGACCGTGGTCTTACGGTGTGCGATGTCGGAGTCGCGCTTGGCCTTCGTGGCAGCGATACGACCGGAGACGATTCCCGCTTCGAGTGCCGCCAGATATCCGCCGGCTGCTTCGATTTCCTGGAAGAACTCCCACGCGGTGGCGGCGATCTGCTGCGTCAGGTCCTCGACGTACCAGGAGCCCGCCGACGGATCGAGCACGCGGCCCAGGTGCGACTCCTCGAGGAGAAGCAACTGCGTGTTGCGCGCGATGCGCGAGGAGAAGGACTTGCTGACACCAAGGGTGCCGTCGGCCAGGGCGACGTCGAACGGAAGAACAGTCACTGCATCTGCTCCGCCGACGCCGGCGCCGAATGCGGCGAGGGTCGTGCGCAGCATGTTCACCCAGGGATCACGCTGAGCCATCATCGCGGCGGAGGTGACTGCGTGCTGCGGCGCTCCACCGAAGTCGGAAGCTCCACAGACCTGAGCGATGCGGGCCCACACGAGACGTGCGGCGCGGAACTTCGCGATGGTCTGGAACTGATCGTCGGTTGCCGAGTAGCGGAAAGCCAACTGCGACAACGCAGCACCGATGGTCAGACCGCTCTCTGCGGTGAGTGCGCGGAGGTATTCGAGTCCGGCGGCAATCGCGGCTCCGAGTTCCTCGGCGTCGCCGGCACCCGCGTTGTGGAAGGCCGTGCCGTCGACGGTGATCGCGTGCACGGTTTCCGCGCGAGCTGCAGCGAGGGCGGCCAACTCGACGGCGCCTGCAAATTCGACGTCGGCTGCGCCTGAGAACGAACTGGTCAGCGGCGCTGCACCGAGGTGAACTCGGATACTGCTGCGATCACTGACGCCGTCGCCGGCTTCGTCGCGAGCATCGAGGAGAGAGAAGAGTGCGCGGGCTGCATCGTTCACCTCGGCGCCTGCGTCGAGCGTGAGCGGTGCGAGGTCGAGAAGAACGCCCTCGAGCGCAGCGGCGAGGTCGGTGACCGGAACGCCGTCGGCGCCCACCTTCAACCAGAGTGCGCTGACTCCGTTTTCGAGGGCGTCCAGGATGGCGCGATTAGTCTCGGCCGCCGAAGCGGTTCCGAATGCAGCGGAAACCAACCAACCGGCATTGACATCACGGTGAGCGTCGACGCCACGCACGTACGGAAACGTGCCCGGCAAGCTCTGCTCGGGACGCTCGTCGCGTGGGCTGTAGAGCGGTGCGACAGTGACACCGTCGTAGGTGACGGTTTCGAGCAGTTTCTGTGGCTCGGGGCCCAGTTCTGCCGCATCGACTCTGCGGGACTTGGCGAGCACACCGGCTACGGAGCGCTGCCACTCCGCGTACGCCTGCTCGACAGCCTCGGCTTCTGAAGCTAATGACACTGTGTCCGCTCCCTCTCATTTTTTGCGTGAGCGCTTTACCGATAATCGGATTTGTTCGTTAGTTCTGTGATGCTAACCCGCGGTTGAGCCCAGATATCGTGAGGATCACGTCATGTTCTTCACAGGGCTGTTCGCGGCCACTTTCCGACCGGTCAGACGACGTGCAGATTCGGTCGTTCGTGCACGTGTGACCGGCCCTTACCTAGCGATTGTTCAGCATGTTTACGGGTTACCCGCGAGTTCGTTTCACTGGCCGGGACTACAGGTGAAGGCCACTCCGAAAGCCTAGTGGTTTTCGTCACAGCGCCGTTTCATTGTCGCCTGGAGCACGTCGCTTTCCCGCCCCCGTGGCGATGTTCGACTCACGATTGCGGGTCGGCAGTCGGCCCGGTTCACCGTTCGCAGGTAGCCTTGTGACCTGTGATGGGACGCCTGCTGGACCGAAGATTGATCGCAATAGTCCTGGTAGTGCTCGCTTTGTTCCTCGCAGCCCTCCTCGCCCCACATCCCACGGTGTCCCAGGTGCGAGAGTGGGCGGACTCGGTTGGCCCGGCGTTTCCCCTCGTGTTCTTCCTGGTTCATTCGATAGTCACCGTCGCGCCGTTCCCGCGCACCGTCTTCACCCTCAGTGCGGGGGTTCTTTTCGGCTCGGTGACCGGCATCGCTCTTACCGTGGCAGCAACGACTGTGAGCGCCGTTCTGGCCCTCTACCTGGTCCGCGCCATCGGCCGTGACGTCGTGTGGCAACGGATTTCGAGTCCGACGATCCGGCGGGTGGACGAGCGGATCGAAAAGCGGGGGTGGCTGGCCGTCGGCTCTCTGCGCTTGATCGCGTTTGTCCCCTTCTCGGTGGTGAACTACTGCTGCGGCATTTCGTCGATCCGGATCGTGCCCTACATCCTTGCCACCGTCGTCGGCATCTTGCCCGGCACTGTTGGGATTGTCGTTCTGGGCGATGCGCTCTCCGGCGAAGCCGATCCTCGTCTCCTGATTCTGTCCGGGATCTGCATTGCGATCGGCATCGCCGGTCTGGTGTTCGACGCTCGCCGTCAGCCTTCACCGGGCGAAACCATCGTTGACAACGGTCAACCTCAAGAGGTTGATTTGATTGAGTCAACCCAAAACGATTGACTATTGAAAGTCAACTATCTAGCATTGACTAATGTTCGTACTGACAGTGGATCAGCGAGGTAGCCGACGCGATGTCGACCGCGTCGGGGACATCATCGACGACATGGCCGATCGCAGGCTCCTGCGGCCGTTCGAGCGCACTGCGGGCGACGAGATTCAAGCGGTGACCGACGATCCGGCGCTACTCGTCCTCGTCGCACTCGAGCTGATTCGGCGCGAGCACTGGAGTGTCGGGATCGGGATCGGTCCCGTCGAGCAGCCTCTCCCACGGCAGACCCGGGCCGGACGCGGACCGGCATTCGAAGCTGCTCGGATCGCCGTCGAGCGAGCCAAGCGAGCTCCGGCCAGAATTGCTGTCGAACAGGCGCCGGCCGACAGCTCACGCGACGAACTCGCCGCCGATGTCGATGCCGCGTTCACCTTGCTCGGAACGATTGTCACGAGACAGACGAAGGACGGACGCGAAGCCATCGCTCTGATGGACAGCGGACTCACTCAGGTCAGCGCGGCAGCCCACCTCGGAATCACCAAGCAAGCCATGTCCAAGCGACTCCTGACAGCCGGGTGGCACGCAGAACTCGCGGGGCGCAGACTCGCAGAACGACTTTTGGTCAGACTCCAGCCCTAGACTGCTCACGCTCGCACCGGTACAAACTCGTCGACACAGCAGGGGGCTCGAATACATGGTCGTTCTGGCGTTGATCGCGCTCGCCGTCGCCGCCGCGGCACCAGCAGTTGCAGCGGCACTGGGACCGCTCAGTCGTGGTCGACTGGAAGTCCCCGAATGGGCGTCGTCCGTGGTGGCTCTTCCGGCGCTGGGTGTTGCCGCACTGGCATCGACCCGAACGACCCCGGTCACCGGTTTCGCTCTCGGGGCGACGCTTGTCCTGTGCGCACTTGCCGCCGCCACGGCCGGTGCACCGTTGGTACTTGCCACCTTCAAGATCGCTCGTCGCCAACCGGACGGGAGCCCGGCACCGGACGCCGGACCTCTTCGCGGCGGACGTGTGATCGGCATCCTCGAACGGCTCGCGGTGGCGGCGTCGATTCTCGCAACCTGGCCGGAGGGGATCGCGATCGTCTTGGCAGTCAAGGGGCTCGCACGGTACCCGGAACTTCGCGAACCTCACGCGTCCGAGCAGTTCATCATGGGAACTTTCGTCAGTGTCCTCTGGGCGATCGCTGTATGCGGAACGGGACGGGCACTCATCACGTAGGTGACGAGCGCCCGTCCCGATTACTACGAGAGGAGCCTACCGGCGCTGGCCGCCCTCCGGCGGCTGATCCTGGTACGGGTACTTCTGCTGGAATTCTTCGCGTTCGGACGGCAGCGGTAGCTGACCGGGCCAAGGATTTTCACTCTGCTGCGGCAGCGCGGGATCTACGAATCCGGGCTGCTCGGGCGCACTTTCACGGAGGTGCCTGACCGCAGCTGCCGGATCTTCGACGGGAGTACGTGCAGCAACTTCAGCGGCGCGGACTGCTTCTGCGATAGCCGGATCGGATTTCGTTTCGAACCACTCCGCCACCTCCGCTGAATCGTCCTCAGGGTTGGGAAGATTCTCTTCGGCGGCCGGCGGCTCGTAACGGAAGACACCGTCCTGCCCCTGCGCGCCAAGCGTTTTCGCAAATCCCTTCAGTGCGTCACCGAAGTCGCTGGGCACGAGCCACACCTTGTTCGCATCGCCTTGCGCCATCTGCGGCAACGTCTGAAGATACTGGTATGCAAGCAATTCCGGAGTCGGCTTACCGGACTTGATAGCAGCAAAGACCTTCTCGATGGCCTTGGCCTCGCCTTGGGCCTGCAAGTACTTGGCCGCGCGGTCACCTTGAGCCCGAAGAATCTGGGACTGACGCTCACCCTCGGCGTTGAGGATCGAGGCCTGCTTGTTGCCCTCGGCGGAAAGAATCTGGCTCTGCTTGGCACCCTCGGCTGTCTTGATAGCGGATTCGCGGTGGCCTTCAGCCGTCAGAATCATCGCGCGCTTCTCGCGGTCCGCCTTCATCTGCTTTTCCATCGACTCCTGGATGGAGGGCGGAGGATCGATGCTCTTGAGTTCGACGCGGGCCACTCGCAGGCCCCAGCGGCCGGTCGCCTCGTCGAGGACACCACGAAGCTGACCATTGATGGAATCACGCGAGGTCAGCGTCTCTTCGAGGGTCATTCCGCCGACGACGTTTCGCAGCGTCGTGGTTGTCAACTGCTCGACGGCAGCGATGTAGTTGCTGATCTCGTACACCGCAGCTTGCGGATTGGTGACCTGGAAGTACACCACCGTGTCGATGGACAGTGTCAGGTTGTCCTGGGTGATCACCGGTTGCGGTGGGAAGGAGACCACCCGCTCACGAAGATCCACCTTGGCGCGCACACGATCGGCGAACGGGATCAAGAATGTGAGCTGACCGGACACCGTCTTCGAATACCTACCGAGCCGCTCGATCACCGCGGCTTCTGCCTGCGGTACCAGTGCTACCGACTTCGCGACCACCAAGATCACGAATAGCACCAACACACCGAGCACTATGAGTGCTGCCATTAAGGTCCCCTCCAGACGACTGCTGTTGCGCCGTTGATTTCCATCACCGTCACCTTGGTGCCCGGCGGGTACACCTCGGTGGTGTCGTACGGCCTGGCAGTCCACACCTCGCCGTTCAACTTGACCTGCCCGGAATGCTCGCCCACTTCTTCCAGAACCAGAGCGTGTTTACCTTCGAGTGCCTGAATTCCGGTCGGGGTCGGTGGCGGACTACCGAAGCGACGCAACATGATCGGTCGCACACCCAGGACGAGGGCGGCGGAGAACACTCCGAACATGACGGCGTCGACCCACACCGGGAAGTCGGTGACAGCACTGACACCGGCAGTAGCGAGCGCCCCACCGGCGAGCATCAGCAGGAAGAAATCCCCCACCAGCGCTTCGGCCCCGGCGAGCACCAGTGCTCCGATCAGCCAAATAAGTGCAGCCACAACACCATCTAACCAGAATGTGTGCCCCAGGCCGCCGCTACGTCAGTTCGGCTCGGTAACGAAATCGACAAGTTGTTCGACGGCACCGATCAAGGGAGCTTCCAGATCGCGGAAGCTCTCGACCGAGTTGTAGACCCGCCGCCAGCCCTCCTGAGGTGTCCCCCAGCCCAGTTCGCGGCAGATTCCCGTCTTCCAATCCTCGCCGCGTGGAATCTTCGGCCAGGAGGCGATTCCGACAGATTTGGGACGAACGGCCTCCCACACGTCGATGTACGGATGTCCGGTCACCAACACGTTCGGGCCGAGGCCCTGAGTCAGTTGGGTTTCCTTGGAACCGGTGACCAGGTGGTCGACGAGGACACCGACACGGCGGCCGGGGCCCGGCCCGAATTCGGCAAGCCGCTCCCCCAGATTGTCGAGCCCTTCGAGATGTTCGACGACAACACCTTCGACGCGAAGGTCATGGCCCCACACCCGCTCGACGAGGGCAGCATCGTGTACTCCCTCCACCCAGATCCGGCTGGGCAGTGCCGTGCGTGCACGTAAGCCTTCGACTCGGGTCGAACCCGAAGCCGATCGTGCGGGTTTGGTGGACGCGGGCTTGGGGGCCGGGCGAACGAGGGTGACCGGTGAGCCGTCGATGAGGAAGGCCGCCTCGCGCATCGCGAACAACCGCGTCCGGGAACGCCCGTCCTCGAGTCGCACGAAATCGCCGTCGTACGTGCGCTCGAAACCGACTACCGCACCGCAGAATCCTGTCGCCGCATCCTCGACGACAAGATCACGTTCGGCCGCCACTTCAGGCGTCACGCGCTTCTGTTTGCGGGTATGACCCGCAAAAATGTCACCGTATCCGTTGCCACCGCTCACGCCGGATCACGCTAGGTCACAACGCCGGGGCCGCGCATGTCGCCACGCCGAACTAAACTTCACGGTCATGAGTTCTCCCAGCGCAACCCTCACCGTGTGGGCAGCGTCATGGCTCGCCGGCGACGCTGCGCCGGACGACGTCATCGACGCCCTTGCCGCGTGGGCGCCGATGCACCTGATCGGCGCCGCCGATGCGGAAACCGCGGTCCGCCACGATCTCGAGTGGCCGGGAGTCACGGCTTCGGGTGTGTCCACCCTGTTGAGAATCGCCCGCTCGGAGGCTGCTGAAGTCCGCCTGGTCCTGCCTACGGCCGGCGATGTACGTGGCCTGCCCACTGGCACCGAGTTCGCACGCGCTGCGATCGCAACGGGTGAAGGGATACAGATCGGCGCCGTCGGCAAGCCGGGAGTCGGCCTCGTGCCGTCGAAGGAAGGTCCGGACGTCTTGCGGTGGACGGTTTTCTCCATTCCCACTGTGGCGGGCAGCGCCGAATCGATCGGACTCCGTGAAGCCGAATACGAACTGCGCCAGGCTGTTCGGGACGCAGCGGAGGTGCTCGGCGGGCTTCCGACCGTAGCCACCGGAATGCCTGGGGGCGACGCTCGTACGCTGGTCGCCGAAGCGCTGCAGGCCCAGGCCGGGTACCGCTGGCCGTCGACACTGTCACCTCGGCATCTACAGGTGATCGACACCGCCGACAACGTGGCAGCCATTCTTACCGTCGCTGCGTCGGTCTCGACCAATCAGGCCCCGAGCGTGTCCACTGCGCAGAGGCGTGACGACCTGCTGCGACGACTGTGGGACGTCGTTCGCACTGCCCGTGTCGCGTCGGCGAACAGCGTGTCGATCAGAGCTTGAGCACGAAGTTCCGGCGTTTCTCGGCAAACCCGTTGCGGTCACCGAACATGTCGATCTTCATCTCTTCGAGCTCACGCTCCTCGTAGGGCTCCACCGGATCACGTTCCAGTCGACGACGTTTGCGCTCCAGCATCGATTCCATCCGATCTCCTTCGAGCAAGTCGGTGGCGACCTCGTGCAACCACGCCTCGAACAGATCCGGCCGCCTGGGGCCGATCGCGTCGACAAGTCCGATGTCCAAGGCTCGACGGATACCGATCGCACTGCACTCGGCCAGCAGGCTGCGGGCCTGCTCCTCGCCGACCCGAGCCGGAAGTGTGTACGTGTGCAGTTCCGAGCCGAACAGGCCCATCGTGGCGTAATGAGGATTGAGAACCACACCGTCCCTGGCCACGACTACGTCGGCTCCAAGCGGGAGCATGACCCCGCCGGCACCGGCGTTGCCTGTGAATGCCGCCACCACAACCTGTTCCGTACAGGTGACGATCGCTTTCGCGATCTCGTTGATGGCTTTGATGTTGGCCCACGCTTCTCCGGCTTGATCAGACGCGGCCTCGATGACGTTGAGGTGGATACCGTTGCTGAATCTGTCGTAGTCACCCGTCAGGACAAGGATCTTGGTGTCCTGCGCGATCGCCCAGCGGAGCCTGGCGGCCAGTCGGGCGCATTGCTTCGTACTCATCGCACCGTTGTAGAAGCGGAACGAGAGATATCCGATTTCGCCGTCGCGGTGATAGTCGGTCTCGGGGTAACGACTCTCCCAGACCTGTGGAACGAACACGTCCGGACGTACGACCGCGGTCGACGGAAGTTTGACATTGCCGGCGCCGACGAGCCGCGCATGTCCGATCCATACGGAGCCCGCACCGGTGGCGACACGTATCGCCTGGTGGAAGTACTCGACGATGGTGCCGGGCGCTGCATCGACGTGGGTATCGGGGTGAGCGTCGTAGACGTAGACCCGGTCGAGCCCCAACTGAACGGCGACGCCGGGAAACCCGTCGGCGGCGTTGACGGCGCGGACGATGCTCGACGCGTCTTCCTCCCAGCTGAAAACGCGATCGGCCTGTTTCATGCTGGGCCTCGATCGGGCCGATGCCACGGGCCGCGCAACTCGGTCCGATGGGATCGCCTGGAAGTCAGGAGTACGGAAATGTTCGACGACCTCCGTAATGCACTCCATCGCCGCGTCGGTGACTGCCTCGTTGTATACCGAAGATTTGGTTACACCGCTCTGGAGTTCGAATGTCCGCCACGCCCACACCGCTCCGGCATCGAGTTCCTCGGCGGCCTGCAACGCGGTCACTCCCCAGATCGGTTCGCCATCCGTTATCGCCCAGTCCAGCGACGACGGTCCGCGATCACCGGGCGGGCCGGGATGGATGATGATCGTTGTCCACCGCTGCCAAATAGATTCCGGTACATAGGCTTTCAGAAACGGGCAGATGATGAGATCAAAATCTCCCGCAGACGTCGCGGCCAGCACTGCGTCCGCGTCGGCGACGACGGCGGTGCGGACTTGGTGCCCCGCCTCGCGAAGAACAAGACCAGCCCGCTGCGAGAGACCATTGTCGGAGGTGACGAGAAGAAGCACGCTCAACGGTGGCGCGGAAGCCGCGCGTGGGCGTGAGCGCCGGAACAGTGCCGCCGTCGCCGCTCGCAGACGACCCCTGCCCGTTGCATCTTCGCGTAGCTTCGTCGTTGCTCCAGCGCTGGAAATAGCCACAGAAGTCGTGAGTGCGGCCGATTTGGGCATCGGTCTAACTTCGGGGGTCGAAACCATGGATTCCTGCTCGCATGCTCGGGTATCTGCAGCGCAGACCAAACTCCCCCCAGAGCAGGACCGACGCACCGATAGATTGATTGAGGTATTTAGGGACTTTATACCTACCATCGGTTTGTTTCAATAGCTATTTTCAGGCAAACAGCTTGATCGGTCAACCCGCAGTCTTGTGATTGATCGCAATATGTCGGTCGATGCGAATATGTTCGTCCAGCGTCGGGTAGCGCAAACCGGTGTCCTGGCTGTACCCCTGACGGCGCAACCAAGCCAGGACATCGCCCCAGAACCAGATCCCCCCGGCGACCGAGTTGTACGGAATCGGGAAGGGAGTAGCCGCCTGCCGGACCCCTCGCACCCACTGTCCGACAGCTTGCCGCGTCACCCCCGCGCGGTCGGCAATGTCCTGACGTGACACCAAATCGGGATGCGTCCGCTGGGGACGCACGCCTGCAGCCACCAACTGGTCGACCACGGTGATAGCCGTCGTCGCCGCTCGCATACCTTCCGAGGTGAGCGTCAGCAACTGCAGTCCACGCCGGTCCTCGACCTTTCCGCCCAAGCTCTCTTCGATCGCCTGCTCTTGCGAGACTGTCAGCATCTGAACGATGAATGTGAATTCGTAACGGTGATAGAGGTCTTCGGCCACGCAATGAACATAGCCGTAAGCTGCACTGTTTCCACATGGACACACCCGGATCCCGCCCTCGCACGCACAATGGGCAGATGATCGACGTGGACGACAGTCAGTTCGAGGACATGGTCAAGCGGGCGCTCGACAGTCTGCCCCCGAAGTTGGGTGCGGAGATGGCCAACGTCGCGGTGACCGTTCAACTCGAAGGGGGACGACCGGGGTTGCTCGGGTTGTATCAGGGCATCCCACTGACCAAGAGAACCACCACGTACGCCGGCGTCCTCCCCGACCGCATCACGATCTACCGCAGGGCCATCTGCGCGATCTGCAGCACCGAAGACGAGGTGATCGAGCAAGTTCGCCGAACCGTGATCCACGAAATCGGCCACCACTTCGGGATCGGAGATCCCCGGTTGCGTGAACTCGGATGGTGACAACCGACTCATCTACAAGTCGGAAATCAGCTAGAGGTTGATAATCGGCGAATTGTCATGTCAGCTGTACCAAACCCGCAACAATTGAACACTTACAGGAGTTCGCATGGTCAATTTGATCCAGATCGCCCCGAAGAATGCCCCGACGTTTGCGATGAGCCGACAGAAGGCCGCCGAACTGCTGGGCATCTCGGTCGACAGCGTTGCGTTTCTCCTCAAGTCTCGCTATCTCCCGGATCTGGACGCCGGCCGGTTGATCTCGATGGCCAACCAACCCTGGTTGTACTCGGACGGCGACTTTCCCGTGCTGCAGCAAGGTGCATCCGAACTAGCACCGAAGAAGATGCTCCCCGCCCGTAAGTACATCGGCGAGAGCGCAATTCACTCCGACGCCGAATGCGTGGAAGCCAACCAGGGGCAGTGGGCGGGATTCAACGTCGACCATGTGCTCGGCGCCCGCTTCCTGCCTGTGACGCTGCGCAAGTTTCCGGTGTCGGTGCTGCAGATCCACGACGTCAACGACGATGACGAAGAACGAGTGTCATTTGTAGCGACCCTCGCCGGGCGAGTCCGCGAACTGGGGGCGCCCAAGCTCAACTTCATCGACCCGTCACTGAGCCCCGAGGATCGACAGATCGTCGAGACGCTCCTCGCCTCACGCAGCACGTCCACCGTTCCGGGACCCTGCGGAAAGCTGAAGCAGCCGAACTCCTGAGCGTCGGAAAGCTTCCGTCAGCGGGGGCGCTGAACGGCGGCGCAGCAGTTCACCGCACACGAGAGACCGTTGGTGGTCGAGCCGAGCAGCGGCTCGACCCCCAATCGCAGTGGCTGCTCGGCGTCGGCCAGTTCCCGAACGAGCGTGGGCACCAGCTGCGCAAAACGCTGATCGCGGCCGGGTGTCGCGGCGCGCACGAAATCCATACCGAGTTCGGCCGCCTTGTCCTTGGCCTCGGTGTCCAGGTCCCACACCACTTCGAGGTGATCGGAGACGAAACCGACAGGACACACGATCACGGCGCGAACGTCCTTGGCGGACAGCGTATCCAGGTGATCACAGATGTCGGGGTCGAGCCACGGAACCTGCGGCGGGCCTGATCGCGACTGCCACACCAGATCAAAATCTTCGACGCCGACGGCCTCGGCAACCAACTTCGCAGCCTCGGCAACCTGTCGGCTGTAGAGGTTTCCGCCCTCTGCCGGCGGCCCTGCATTGCGGTCTGCGGCACTCGGGACCGAATGCGCCGTGAACACCAGGCGCGCGGTATCGCGAGTCGCTTCGGGCAACTCTGCGCGGGCCGCGCGCACACCGTCGGCGAACGCGCCGACGACGAGCGGATGGTCGTAGTACTGGCGAAGTTTTGTCAGCGTCGGTGCGCCGTCACCGACGGCTTCACGGGCACGGACGATGTCCTCGTGGTACTGCCGACATCCCGAGTAACCGCCCCACGCCGACGTGGCGAACACGGCGGCATTGCGGACACCGTCCTCGCGCATCTTGGCGACGGTGTCTTCGACCATCGGGTGCCAGTTGCGGTTGCCGAAGTACACGGGCAGGTCCACGCCGGCTGCTGCCAACTCACCTTCGACCCGTTCGATCAGGTCTCGGTTGAGCGCGTTGATGGGCGAAACTCCACCGAAATGCATGTAGTGCTCGACAACGGCGTCGAGCCGCTCCGGTGGCACTCCCCTACCGCGCGTGACGTTTTCGAGGAACGGCCGTACGTCTTCGGGTTTTTCGGGACCGCCGAACGACAAAACGAGAAGAGCATCGAACTGCATGTCCATACTTGCGGTCATGAGTTCAATCTTGCGTGATGCCGTTCGGCGGGGGTCACCCGGGTACTCACCTGTGTAGTAGAAGGGGTGCTACTAGCCGACCATCGCGTGGAAGCCGCCGTCGACGTAGATGATCGACGCGGTCGTGCCGGGCAACCAATCCGAGAGAACGGTGCAGACCGTTTTGGCGACCGGCTCGCGATCGTCGACGTCCCAGCCGATGGGCGCAGCACCGTCCCATGCGGTGTTCAGCTTGTCCAACTCCGCGCCCGGACCGGTGCTGTCGCCGGCAATGGCCTTGGCGGCCAGGGTCTTGATCGGGCCGGAGGACACCAGGTTCGAGCGGATGCCGCGGACGCCCACCTCTTTGGCCACGTAACGGTTGACGGCCTCGAGGGTTGCCTTGGAGACACCCATCCAGTTGTAGAAGGGCATTGCGCGTGCCGGATCGAAGTCCATTCCGACGATGGACGCGTTGTCGTTGAGCACCGGCAGCAAGGCCTTGGCCAGTGCGCTGTACGAGTATGCGGACACCTCGAGTGCGACCGCCACGTCTTCCCACGGCGCGTCCATGAACGGGCTTCCCAGGCAGGAGCGGGGAGCGAAGCCGATCGAGTGGACCACGCCGTCGATACCCTCGGGAGCCAGCTCGCGCACACGCTCGGCGAGAGATGCGAGATCCTCCGAGCTCTGGACGTTGAGCGAGATTGCCGGCGGCACGGGCTGCGGCAGTCGCTGGGCGATGCGATCGATGAGGCGCAGACGATCGAATCCGGTGATCAGCACCTTCGCACCCTGCTCCTGCGCGACCTTGGCCACGTGGAACGCGATCGACGAATCGGTGATGATGCCGGTGACAAGAATGGTCTTACCCTCGAGCAAACCGCCCATGAGATGTCCTCCTGATTTCAGACGTACGAGAAAGGTGTGTGTGCGAAAAGCGGGTCAGTGCCCCATGCCGAGTCCGCCGTCGACGGGGATGACTGCACCCGAGACGTATGCCGAATCGTCGGAGGCGAGGAAACTGACAACTGCTGCAACATCTTCCGGCTTTCCGGTCCGCTGCAACGGGATGAACTCGGTGGCCTTGTCCTTCACGTCGTCGCCCAGTGCTGCCGTCATGTCGGTCTCGATGAAACCCGGTGCGACAACATTGGCGGTGATCGAACGCGAGCCGAGTTCCCTTGTCAGGGAACGAGCGATACCGACGATGCCTGCCTTGGACGCGGCGTAGTTGACCTGGCCGGCTTGTCCTGCCAGACCCACCACCGAACCGAGGAAGATGAAGCGTCCGAAACGCGCGCGCAGCATCGACCGGGTCGCACGCTTCGAGAGGCGGAACGTACCGGTGAGGTTCGCGTCGACGACGCTCGTGAACTGCTCTTCACTCATTCGCATGATCAGTGTGTCGTCGGTGACGCCGGCATTGGCGACGATGACCTCGACCGGCCCCTGGTGCGCTTCGACCTCTTTGAATGCACGGTCGATCGACTCGGTGTCGGTGACGTCGCAAACGACGCCGAACAACCCTTCGGGGACACCGGAACCGCGGTGCGTGACGGCTACCTTGTGGCCGTCTGCGGCGAGCCGCTGAGCGACGGCCAAGCCGATTCCGCGGTTACCGCCGGTGACGAGCACCGAGCGCGGTGTGGTGACGGTCCGTTCGGAAACCACTGCCGTGGGAGGGGTAGACATGGCGATCAACCTATCAATTCTCTGCGGGCCGCGTACCAGCGGTATTTGGACAATTCGGAACTGCTCTCGATCAGGGCAGACGCTGCCTGCGTACCAGGGCAATCGTCAGACCAGCGGTCGCGAACACGACGCCGAGGACCAACCACGGTCGACTCGCATCGCCTCGTGTCGTCTCGAAACCGATCTGCTCTTCGAGCGTGTCGTACACCTGGCGCAGTTCTTCGAGGCTCGATGCCGTGAAGAAACTTCCGCCGGACAGGTTGGCGATCTCCTTCAGCGACGCATCGTCGACCGGGACGGGGATTCGGTCTCCTTCGATCTCGACTCGCCCGTATGTCGTTCCGAAGGAAATGGTCGAGATCGGAACGCCCTTGTCCTTGGCCTGACGGGCAGCGGTGAATCCGCCCCTCGGATCGTCCGAGTTCTCGGGAACGGTCTGCTTACCGTCGGACAGCAACACGATGCGCGCCGGTGGCGCCTGATCGCTGCCGCCGAGAACAGCCGACAGCGTGTCGATCGACTGCAACGAGGTGAAGATCGCTTCGCCCGTCGCCGTCCGCTCACTGAGCTTGAGGTTGTCGATGGCGACCTTCGTCGCGTCACGATTCGTGGTGGGCGACACCAGAACCGAAGCCGTTCCGGCAAATGCGACCAACCCGAGGTTGATGCCGGGAGTCAGACCGTCGGCGAACGACTTCGCAGCTTCCTGCGCTGCTGCCAATCGCGTCGGCTCGACGTCGGTGGCCTGCATCGACAGCGACACGTCGATCACGAGGATCACCGTGGCACGGTTTCGCGGGACCTTCTTGTCTGCCGTCGGACCGGCAAGGGCGACGGTGAAGAACACCAATGCGATGACCATCAGAATCGCCGGAATATGACGCCACCGCCCGGGCCGCGAAGGCGCGACCTTCTCCAACAGTGCGAAGTTCGTGAACCGAAGTGTGTGCTTGGCTCGCTGCTTCTGCACGAGTACGTAACCGACCACCAACGCGGCGATGACAGCGAGGAACAGCAGCCACCACGGTGCGGTGAATTGAGAAAGACTCACGAACGAACGCCCCCAGTTCCGGCGCCGGCACCATAACTGTGTCGGCGTGCCGAGATGAATCTCACGGCGTCGGCGATCCAGTCCCGATCGGTGTGCAGGGACATGAGCGGTGCGCCGCAACGACGTAGAGCTTGCCTGACCTCGACGCGGTGCTCGGCGGCGACTCTGGCGAAGTCGGCGCGCAGTTGCGGCGTCGTGGTGAATTCTCTGGTCCGGCCGGACTCGGGATCGTGGAGCACCACGTCGCCGACGTCCGGAAGTTCGAGGTCGCGCGGATCTACCACCTCGACGCCGAGCACGTCGTGACGTCCCGAAATGGCGCGCAGCGAGCGTTCCCAGTCGATCGGCCCGAGGAAGTCGCTGATGACGACCGCGAGTCCGCGCCGACGCTGTGGGCGTCTGAGCGCTTCGATCGCGCCGACCAGATCACCGCGTACCCCGTCCGGAGCGTGCGGAGTCGTCGCGATCTTGCGGAGCATCGCCTGTGCGTGAATGCGCCCACCGCGGGCCGGAATTCGAGTTGTCTGGGCGCCCGTCGAGATGATGGCGCCGACGCGGTTACCGCCCGAACTGGTCAGGTGAGTGATCGCCGCGGCTGCGGCGACAACCAGGTCGCGCTTCTCGCATCCGGCGGTCCCGAAGTCGAGACTTGCAGACAGGTCGATGACAAGCCACGTCTCGAGCTCACGATCCGCGACCGACTGGCGCACGTGTGGGTGCGTCGTCCGCGCGGTCACGGACCAATCCATCTGCCGCACGTCGTCGCCCGGCTGATACTCGCGGGCGTCACCCGGTTCCGAACCCGGGCCGGGAATCAGGCCGAGGTGATCGCCGTGCAGCACACCGTCGAGGCGACGACGAACCGTCAGCTCGAGGGTGCGCAGCGCAGCGGTGAGTTTGGGATCGCTGAGCTCGCCGGATCGGAACGACGGCGGAGAACCGGTGGATCCGGCGGGTGTCGCCTGGCCACCGTCGCGGCCTTCGGTCACTGCGGGCGACTCATCGTCTCAGCGGTCGCGATCGGCGCGCCGTTTCCCTGTGGATTGACTGTGCCCTGTGGATTCGCGGTGCCCTGTGCGTTGAACTGAGGTGCCTGCGGTGCGCCCTGCTGAGGCGGACCGGGAACGGTAGGAACAGGCCGCGCGGCGATCTGCGGCAGTCCGACGGTCTGCAGCACCCGGGCGATGACCGCGTCGGGAGTCACCTCGTCGGCCATGGCGTCGTAGGAGAGAACGAGGCGGTGGCGCAACACGTCCGGGATCACCTCGATGACGTCCTGCGGCACGACGTAGTCGCGGCCGCGGACGAGAGCGAGAGCCCGCGACGCGGCGATGATGCCGAGCGTCGCGCGGGGTGAGGCGCCGTACGCGATCCAGCCCGCGACGTCCTCGAGTCCGACCTCACGCGGCGTACGCGTAGCGGCGATGACCCGGACAACGTAGTCGACGAGCGCGTGGTGGACGAAGACGTTGCTGGCGACGCGTTGGAGCCTGACCAACTCCTCCGGACCGAGGATCTGGTGCGGCTCCGGGGCTGCCACACCCATCCGGTAGACGATTTCGCGTTCTTCCTCGACAGTCGGGTAGTCGACGAGGATCTTGAACAGGAAGCGGTCGCGCTGCGCCTCGGGGAGCGGATAGACACCCTCGTTCTCGATGGGGTTCTGCGTCGCCATCACCAGGAACGGATCGGGCATGTGGTACCGCTTGCCACCGATCGAGACGTGGCGTTCTGCCATCACCTCGAGGAGCGCGGACTGCACCTTGGCCGGGGCACGGTTGATCTCGTCGGCCAACACGAAGTTGGCGACGACGGGTCCGAGTTCGGTGTCGAACTCCTCGCGGCCCTGACGGTAGATGCGCGTGCCGATGAGGTCGGTTGGCACCAGGTCGGGGGTGAACTGGACGCGGGAGAACGAACCGCCGACGACCTTCGCGAAAGTCTCGACGGCCAGCGTCTTGGCGACACCGGGTACGCCTTCGAGGAGGACGTGCCCCTTGGCGAGAAGTCCGACGAGAATGCGCTCGACAAGCCGGTCCTGCCCGACGATGACTCGCTTGACCTCGTAGATCGCTCGTTCCAAGGTCTGAACGTCGGCTGCCAGGGAAGGTGCTGCTCCGTCCGCACTTCCGCTCGCCTTGCTTACGTCGACCGTTCCGACCGAATCTTCACGTGAGGTCACCAAGAATCCATCGCTTTCACCTAGAAAAGTACCGACAGTAACGTGTTCCCCGTCAACTATTCCAGGTAGTTGCGCTCGATGCCGTAACACCACGTCGGGAACTTGATAGTTCCCTGACAATGCGGGTGTCAGCGGCATTTCCTCTGACGGTCAGGACACCAGTCGGACGGCGTACGGCGTCATTCCGCCCCAGCGAACCGGGGAGACCATGACACTCGAACCGGATTGTGGTGCCTCGAGCATCTGCCCGTTACCGAGGTAGAGCGCCACGTGCTGGCTGGCGTTGGGGCCGTAGAAGATCATGTCGCCGCGTTTCATCTCCGAAGACGGGACCTGCGTGCCCGCGGTGTACTGATAGCCGGTGTAGTGCGGCAGCGAGATTCCGATGCCGGCGAAGGCGTAGATCATCAAGCCCGAGCAGTCGAACCCGACTTTGTTGAAGTCGCCGTAACTGTCGGCGACGCCGCCGTCACGGATGCCTCGCGTCGGACCGTTTTCGTCACCGCCGCCCCAGGCGTACTGCACGCCGAGCTGAGACATTCCGCGGTCGATGACGGATTCGATTGCAGCGCTTCCGGTAACGGAAGGCTTCGGCGTGCTGGGCTTCGGCGTCGTCGGCTTGGGGGTGGTGGGCTTGGGCGTCGTGACCGTTTCCTCTTCGGTACCGGTCTCTTCGTCCGTGCCTGTTTCCTCGTCGGTCCCGGTTTCCTCGTCAGTCCAGGTGTCGTCGTCGTCCGGGATGACGGTCGGAGTCGGGTCTTCCACAGCGGTGTGCGGACGCTGAGCCGCTGCCAGTGCTGCAGCTCGATCCTTGGCGGCCTGGTCGGCAGCTGCGCGGGCAGCAGCCTGTGCGGCAGCTTCCTTGGCGGCAGCTTCGAGAGCCTTCTGATGAGCTTCCTCGGCGCGACGCTGCTCGTCCCACGTCGCATACGCCTGGCGTTGGCCCTGCAAACCTGCGACTGCATTGCGGGCGGCGTCGAGCTGAGCCTGAGCGGAGTTCCGCTCGGCTTCGATCGCGGCCTTCTTGGCAACCTGCTGATCGAGAGCGTTGCGCGCGATCTGAATCGCCTGCTCGGCCAGATCCTTCAGTTGTGCCGCGACCTCGGCGGCGGCGTCGGCCTGCTGCTTTGCCTGGCGGGTCGCGGAGTCCTTGTTCGCCTGCTCGGTACGTGCTCGTTGGAGACCGTCAAGCACTGCGCTCTGCGTATTGGCGAGCAGTTTGAGGACCTGCGCGCGGTCGAGGACGTCGCCCGGGCCCTTGGCGTCGAGGAACGACGAGATGGACGCGGTGTTGGTGCCCTTGACGTAGCTCGAGCGTGCGTACTTGTCGAAGTCCGTCTGAGCGACCTCGATCTGCGCCGACGCGTCCTTAAGAGCTTGTTTGGTGACGCCGACGGCCTGCGCTGCGGTGTCTGCGGCGCCGCGAGCGTTCTGCAGATCCACGAGCGTCTTGTTGACGTCTTCACGCTTGATCGCAACTTCGTTGTCGAGTGCCGACAACTGTTCGTTGGCCGATGCGACTTGATTGATGAGCGCGCTGACGGTGCCGACGCTCGACGAGACCTGCGAATCGGCCGCAGCGATGTCCGAGTCACTCGGATTCGGCGGCGGCGGTGGTACGGCCGAGGACATGGCGGGCGTACCGACGATCAGGGACCCGACAATGCCGAATCCGATGACCAGTTGCGCCAGGCGCATCAACTTACGGGAAGGACCACGACGGGACTCGCCGCCACGTGTTACTTGCCTCACAAATAACTCTCCCTCGCGTGTAACGCCACGGCCCGCTGGGTCGCCGATCCGTGCGGGGAGGGAATGCGCAGACCAAGCACCGGTAGCCCACAGCCCGAGAGCTGCTCGTCGACCTGGACGTGCCGTACGAACGCCACCGTCGACACCTCGAGAACAAGGCAACCGACAAGTACGCGTCGAACAACATCAGCCTGTCTGCGACACTTCTTCCCCAAAAAGTGCCAGTTGTACCGTACGACACTCAAGCGTTCTTTGGAAACTTTAGCCACAAATAACACAAACGGTATTTGAGCTGGTCGAATGGCATGCAGGTACCAAAAAGGGCAGGTACTCACCGCAAACAGCGGTGAGTACCTGTTTTCGACGAGTTACTGAAAATCTCGCAAAAGGACCAAGGTCAGACGGAATCGGCCCGGTGGTCGGAAGATGTCGCCGTTTCTGAAGTCGAAGCGATATGTCTGGTTTGCGCGTTTTCCGGCTCTCGCCGCCACTTGACGGCAAAGGTAATTCCGGCAATAACCGCAACCAGTGCGATCACAAGGACCGTGTAAAGCGTCCACGGCGGACCCGGCGCCACGATCTCGTGCGAGAAGCGGTCCGCGGTCACGCTCGCGCTTTCTCCGAAAGATCGGTCCTGCGCGGTTTCGAGCTGCACACGACTGATCGAGTCGCTGTAGCTACCCATCCAGTCTGGGCTCAGAACGAGAACCGTGCCGCCTTCGGTTTTGCCGACCGTCGTGGCCAGGTCGCGAAGATCGGACGGCCGGCCCGGATTTGCGTCGACCACTACGACGCTCAAGTCGACACCACGTTCACGGGCGTCGGTCACCACCGCAGTCAGCCCCACAACATCGGACTCCGGGGCGGAGACGCCGTCCGTCGAAAGGTCCGCGAGCACGTCGTCGAGATCGACATCCGACGGAACAGCGACGTGCAACGGGGACTTCACGTGCACAGGCGCAAAAGCGTGATTGGTAGGAGCAGACATCTCTCATCCGGGTGCTGTTCGGATTCCGTCCACCGCTGAGATGCGGGGAGTTCTTCCGAGGTCGTTTTTCGGCGGCCGACCCGCGACGGGCCTGCATGCAGCCTACTTCAGGTCGACTGCCACCAGGCGTCACACGCAACCGCCGCGCGTGCCGCCCGAGCGGTAACTGTGGGTGTGGTCACCCAGCCAAGCCTGCGTTGCGCAGGCCCGCAGTCTGCATGAAGATTGTTTCGGTCAACTTGCCCTGAATTCTCACAGGACAAGCGTACTGTTAGACTTGGACCAAGAGGTACCACCGGTCAGGACAGGTTCTACTGCAGCTCCGATGTTCGGACAGTTCTCACGCGAACTGTGCGATTGGCGTGAGCTACGGAGGATCTTCCCGGCCGAAGTACCTCGCTTCAGCTGCCGACACAGCCCCGTCGGTAGCGACCCTCATAGACGAGTGGAGCAGACGTGAGCACCAGTATCGATTCATTCGGAGCCAAGGGAACCCTCGAGGTCGGTGAGAACTCTTACGAGATCTTCCGCCTCTCGGCCGTCCCTGGCACCGAGAAATTGCCCTATTCCTTGAAGGTTCTCGCCGAGAACCTTCTCCGCACCGAAGACGGTGCCAACATCACCGCGGATCACATCCGCGCAATCGCGAGCTGGGATCCCTCAGCCGAGCCGAGCATCGAAATCCAGTTCACGCCTGCCCGCGTGATCATGCAGGACTTCACCGGCGTTCCTTGCATCGTCGACCTCGCCACCATGCGTGAGGCCGTCACCACCCTCGGCGGCGACCCGAACAAGGTCAACCCGCTCTCCCCCGCCGACATGGTCATCGACCACTCGGTCATCCTCGACGTCTTCGGCCAGGCCGACGCACTCGAGCGCAACGTCGACCTCGAATACGAGCGCAACGGCGAGCGTTACCAGTTCCTCCGTTGGGGCCAGGGCGCATTCGACGACTTCAAGGTCGTCCCCCCGGGAATGGGCATCGTTCACCAGGTCAACATCGAATACCTGGCGCCCACCGTCATGTCCCGTAACGGACAGGCATACCCCGACACCTGTGTCGGCACCGACTCGCACACCACGATGGTCAACGGCCTCGGCGTGCTCGGCTGGGGCGTCGGCGGCATCGAGGCCGAGGCAGCAATGCTCGGCCAGCCCGTCTCCATGCTGATCCCCCGCGTTGTCGGCTTCAAGCTCTCCGGTGAGATCAAGCCCGGCGTCACCGCAACCGACGTCGTGCTCACCGCCACCGAGATGCTCCGTAAGCACGGCGTCGTCGGCAAGTTCGTCGAGTTCTACGGCAACGGTGTTGCCGAGGTTCCGCTCGCGAACCGCGCAACGCTGGGCAACATGAGCCCCGAATTCGGTTCCACCGCAGCGATCTTCCCGATCGACGCCGAGACCATCGAGTACCTGCGCCTCACCGGCCGCAGCGACGAGCAGCTCGCTCTCGTCGAGGCGTACGCCAAGGAACAGGGCCTGTGGCACAACCCCGACAAGGAACCCGTCTTCTCGGAGTACATCGAGCTGGATCTGGGAACCGTTGTTCCCTCGATCGCCGGCCCGAAGCGCCCGCAGGACCGAATCCTGTTGTCGGAGTCCAAGACTGCGTTCCGCAAGGACATCCACAACTACGTGGAAGAGAACTACCCGACCGAGCACACCCAGCTCGACGAGGCCGTCGAAGAGTCCTTCCCGGCTTCCGATCCCGCGGTTCTGTCGTTTGCCGACGACGGAGCGGTCGACGTTCTCTCTGCTGCCAACGGTGCAGAAGGCCGTCCGAGCAAGCCGGTCGTCGTCAAGTCCGACGCCGGTGAGTTCGTTCTCGACCACGGCGCCGTCGTTGTTGCAGGTATCACCTCCTGCACCAACACGTCCAACCCGTCGGTCATGCTCGGTGCTGCACTGCTCGCACGCAACGCCGTCGAAAAGGGCCTCGCCACCAAGCCGTGGGTCAAGACCAACATGGCTCCCGGTTCGCAGGTCGTCACCGATTACTACGAGAAGGCCGGCCTGTGGCCGTACCTCGAGAAGCTCGGTTACTACCTCGGCGGTTACGGCTGCACCACGTGCATCGGTAACACCGGACCCCTGCCCGAGGCAGTCTCGAAGGCCATCAACGACAACGACCTCTCGGTCACCGCGGTGCTCTCGGGTAACCGTAACTTCGAGGGACGTATCTCCCCCGACGTCAAGATGAACTACCTGGCTTCCCCGCCGCTCGTGATTGCATACGGCCTCGCCGGAACCATGGACTTCGACTTCGAGACCGATTCGCTCGGTAACGACACCGACGGAAACCCCGTCTACCTCAAGGACATCTGGCCGTCCACGCAGGAAATCGAAGAGACGATCAAGTCCTCGATCGACCAGGACATGTTCCGCAAGTCGTACGCAACCATCTTTGCGGGCGACAGCCGCTGGCAGAACCTCGAAACCCCGAAGGGTGACACCTTCGAGTGGGACGTGAACTCCACCTACGTGCGGAAGCCACCTTACTTCGACGGCATGACGATGGATCCGGCTCCGGTCAAGGACATCAAGGGCGCTCGCGTCCTCGCGCTGCTCGGCGACTCGGTCACCACCGACCACATCAGCCCGGCAGGTCCGATCAAGGTCGGTACCCCCGCTGCGCAGTACCTCGACTCCCACGGCGTCGAGCGTGCGGATTACAACTCGCTCGGCTCGCGTCGCGGTAACCACGAGGTCATGATTCGCGGAACGTTCGCGAACATCCGTCTGCGCAACCAGCTCCTCGACGACGTCTCCGGTGGTTACACCCGCGACTTCACGCAGGAAGGCGCACCGCAGGCATTCATCTACGACGCGTCGCAGAACTACCAGGCAGCCGGCATCCCGCTGGTCGTCCTGGGCGGCAAGGAGTACGGCTCCGGATCCTCGCGTGACTGGGCAGCCAAGGGCACCAGCCTGCTCGGCGTCAAGGCCGTCATCACCGAGTCGTTCGAGCGCATCCACCGCTCCAACCTCATCGGCATGGGCGTTGTCCCGCTGCAGTTCCCGGTCGGCGAGTCCGCAGGTTCGCTCAAGCTCGACGGCACCGAGACCTTCGACATCGAAGGCGTCGAGAAGCTCAACGAGGGCGTCACCCCGAAGACCATGAAGGTCACGGCGACGCGCGAGAACGGCGAGAAGGTCGTATTCGACGCAGTCGTACGCATCGATACCCCCGGCGAAGCGGATTACTACCGCAACGGTGGCATCCTGCAGTACGTGCTTCGCAACATGATCCGGGGCTAGTCAACCGAGCCCTGCTCTAACCCACGTGGCGGACTCAGCGAGGTGCTGAGTCCGCCACGTGCGTTCAGAGCACAAAGAAAGCGCGAGACGAGGACAACAACGTGCCCAAGGTCAGTGAAGACCATCTCGCGGCACGGCGCAGTCAGATCCTTGACGGCGCCCGCCGCTGCTTTGCGGAATACGGCTACGACGGCGCCACAGTTCGCCGTCTCGAAGAAGTCACCGGTTTGTCCCGAGGAGCGATCTTTCATCACTTCAAGGACAAGGACGGCTTGTTCCTCGCTCTCGCAAGCGAGGATGCGAGCCGGATGGCAGATGTCGTCGCCGAAGAGGGCCTCGTCCAGGTCATGCGGGACATGCTCGCGCAGCCCGATCAATTCGATTGGCTGGGAACGCGACTGGAGATAGCGCGTCGACTGCGCAACGACGCCGACTTCCGCGAGAAGTGGTCACAGCGCTCCGTAGAACTGACGGAAGCGACCAGTGCGCGCCTCGCCAGACAGAAATCGGCCGGTCGGCTCCGTGACGACGTTCCCACCGAAATTCTGATCGGATACCTGGATCTGGTGATGGACGGCCTGGTCGCGAGAATCGCCTCCGGCCACGGCGTCGACAACCTGTCAGCTGTTCTCGATCTGGTCGAGGAATCGGTGCGGCGGCGAGATTGAGGGGCTTCGCCCCTGTGAGTGGTTGAGGAGTGCGGGGACTCCCTAACCACTCACAGGGGGTTAGGCGAGCTGGATCAGCTCGAGGTATTCCTGCGACCAGTGGTCCTCGTTGCCGTCGGGCAGGAGGATGACCCGCTCGGGGTTGAGTGCCTCGGCAGCGCCCGGATCGTGGGTGACCAGGACGACGGCACCGGTGTAGCTGCGGAGCGCGTCGAGCACCTGCTCGCGTGAGATCGGGTCCAGGTTGTTGGTGGGCTCGTCGAGAAGCAGAACGTTGGCAGCGGACGACACCAGACCGGCCAGAGCCAGACGCGTCTTTTCACCACCCGAGAGCGTTCCGGCCGGCTGTTCGAGCTGTGGGCCGGTGAACATGAAGGCACCGAGCAGAGAACGCAGTTCCTGCTCCCCTGTATCCGGCGCAGCGTGGCGGATGTTCTCCCACACGGACGCGTCGTCGTCGAGGGTGTCGTGCTCCTGAGCGAAGTAGCCGACCTTGAGTCCGTGACCGGCGATCAGCTCACCCGCGTCCGCCTTCTCCGCGCCCGCGAGGATGCGGAGCAGTGTGGTCTTACCTGCACCGTTGAGTCCGAGGATAACCACACGAGACCCACGATCGATCGCGAGATCGACACCGGTGAAGATCTCGAGCGAGCCGTACACCTTGGTGAGGTTCTTGCCCATCAGCGGAGTCTTGCCACAAGCGGCGGGCTCGGGGAAACGAATCCGCGCAACCTTGTCCGAGACACGTTCGGCATCGAGGTTCGCCATCAACTTGTCGGCTCTCTTGGCCATGTTCTGAGCCGCGACGGCCTTGGTTGCCTTTGCACCCATCTTCGCTGCCTGAATCCGCAGCGCACCGGCCTTCTTCTCGGCGTTCGCGCGCTCGCGGCGACGACGCTGCTCGTCCGTGGCACGAGCGTCGAGGTACTTCTTCCAGTTCATGTTGTAGACGTCGGCCTCACCGCGGACGGCATCGAGGAACCACACACGGTTGACGACGTCGTTGAGCAGGTCGACGTCGTGGCTGATGACCACCAGTCCGCCCTCGTGGTTCTGGAGGAATCCACGCAGCCAGGTGATGGAGTCGGCGTCGAGGTGGTTGGTGGGCTCGTCGAGCAGCAGAGTCGTGTCCGAGCGGGCACCGCTGCCGTCGGAGGCGGCAAAGAGGATTCGCGCCAATTCGACACGACGACGCTGACCGCCGGACAGCGTGCTGAGCGGCTGCCCGAGAATACGGTCTTCGAGGCCGAGGCTGCTGGTGATACGTGCGGCTTCGCTCTCGGCTTCGTAGCCGCCGAGGGCCGAGAATCGATCCTCGAGCTGGCCGTACTTCTTGACCGCGCGGTCCTGAGATTCCTGATCGAGCACCTCGCCCATCAGGATCTGCTGCTTCTCCATCTCGCGGAGCATCGTGTCGAGGCCGCGGGCAGAGAGAACCCGGTCCTTGGCGAGGATGCTCAGGTCGCCCTCTTTGGGGTCCTGCGGGAGGTATCCGAGTTCACCGGTGCGTACGACGCTTCCCGCATATGCCTCACCTTCACCGGCGAGGATGCGCAGAGTGGTCGTCTTTCCGGCACCGTTACGTCCGACGAGTCCGATCCGGTCGCCCGGCTGGATGCGCAGCGAAGGCCCGGGAGCTGTGAGAAGGGTGCGGACACCGGCACGAACTTCGAGGTCAGTGGCGGTAATCAAGCAAACTCCTCAGGAAAAACGACGAATACGGGTAAACAATGCCTGACTACAGACACAAGAACTATCGATTTTACCGTGACCTGACGGTCGTTCCGACCAGGAGCGTGTGAGTCCGCTAACGTTCGGGACATGACTAGCGAAAACAGCACTCGTCCTCGCGACCTCGAAGGCCGCGCCGCCATCGTCACCGGCGCAAGTCGCGGAATCGGCAAAGCTGTCGCCGCCGAACTCCTCGCTCGCGGCGCCGACGTCTTGATCACAGCCCGCAAGCCGGAGCCCCTCGAGGCCGCTGCATCCGAACTGTCCGATCTGGGGCACGGCGGCAAGGTCGTCGCATTCGCGGGCAACGCAGCCGATGCCGAGGCCCGATCCGGTGCCGTCGACCGCGCCGTCGCCGAGTTCGGTTCGCTCGACATTCTGGTCAACAACACCGGAATCAATCCCGTCTTCGGGTCGCTCATGGAGGCGGACCTCGACGCCGTGCGCAAGATCTTCGACGTGAACGTGGTTGCCGCCCTCGGTTACGTCCAACAAGCACATCGGGCGTGGATGGGCGAACACGGTGGAGCCGTCGTGAACCTGGCAAGTGTGGCCGGGATCCGATCGACGGGCGTCATCGCGGCGTACGGCGCGTCGAAGGCTGCGCTCATCCGGTTGACGGAAGAACTGGCCTGGCAACTGGGACCGAAGATTCGTGTCAATGCCGTAGCTCCCGGGATCGTCAAGACGCAGTTCGCGGCAGCACTGGTCGCTGCCGGCGAGGACAAGGCGTCGGCGGGCTACCCGATGAAGCGGCTCGGCACCCCCGAGGACGTTGCCGGCTTGGTCGGCTTCCTCCTCTCCGACGCGGCGGCATGGATCACCGGCGAAACGGTCCGGGTCGACGGCGGTCTGCTCGCAACGGGATCGATGTAGTGCGCCGATCATGAGCACACTCGACTCCTCCGCCGACGTGGTGATCGTGGGCGGAGGGCCGGCGGGGCGGGCACTCGCGACGCGCTGTATCGCCCGGCAACTCACCGTTGTCGTTGTCGATCCGCATCCTCATCGGGTGTGGACGCCGACGTACTCGGCGTGGGCAGACGAGTTGCCGTCGTGGCTGCCGGGCGAGGTGATCGCGAGCCGGATCGAACGCCCGAGCGTGTGGACCAGCGGGCAGAAAACGCTTGATCGCATCTATTGCGTATTGAATACATCTTTACTGCAATCATTTCTCTCCGACACATCCATACAGTTCAGAGGCTTACGCGCTCAAACACTGTCCACCACCACCGTCGTGTGCGTGGACGGATCGCAGCTGACGGGATCCGTCGTCGTCGACGCCCGAGGCACCGATCTGGCAGTGACAACCGCGCAGCAGACGGCCTTCGGAATGATCGTGGACCGAGCTCTGGCCGATCCGATTCTGGGCGGCAGCGAGGCCTGGTTCATGGACTGGCGAACAGACAACGGCACCTCCGACGCCGACACTCCCTCGTTTCTCTACGCGGTCCCGCTCGACAACGAGCGAGTCCTCCTCGAGGAGACCTGCCTCGTCGGCCGGCCGGCGTTGGGGTTGCGCGAACTCGAAACACGTCTGCGCACCCGACTTCACAATCGGGGCCGCGAAGTCCCCGACGACGCGCCGGTCGAGCGAGTCCGTTTTGCGGTCGAAGGCCCGAAAGACTCGTCCCCGGACGGTGTCCTCCGGTTCGGCGGGCGAGGCGGTCTGATGCATCCGGGAACCGGATACAGCGTTGCCTCCTCACTCGCCGAGGCCGACACTGTCGCGAAAGCAATCGCCGACGGTGAGGATCCGAACGCGGCACTCTGGCCTCGCTCGGCCAAGGCGGTATCCGCTCTCCGCCGCGTTGGTCTGAACGCACTTCTCACCCTCGACTCGGGCGAAGTCACCACATTCTTCGGCAAGTTCTTCGATCTACCGGTCGAGGCTCAGCGGTCATACCTTTCCGATCGGCGGGACGCGGCCGCGACGGCGAAAGTGATGGCAACACTGTTCCGATCGTCACCGTGGCACGTGAGAAAGACGTTGATGCGCGCGCCGTTTCTCCGGTGACTAGATCCGCACCGACTAGATCCGCACCGACTACTGCGCTGCCATCGAGCTGGCGATCATCGGCCACGAATTGTGGAGGTCGTCCTGCCAGTAACCCCACGAGTGGGTTCCGCTCGGCTTGAAGTCGAAGGTCGCGGGGATGCCCAGTGCGTTCAGTCGGTCCGCCAATCCGTGTGTGCACCCGTTGACCGCGGATTCGATGATGCCGCCGACGATGATCTGATTCAGGAGTGCTCCGGGGTTTCCGTTCACATCGGGCGCCTGAAGGTTGTCGTGCGGACCTGGCAGCCCGGATCCGGTGGAGACGTACAGTTCGGTCCCCCGCAACTTCTCCGCGTTCACGACGGGATCGTTCTCGCGCCATCCCGGACCGTCGAACGGTCCCCACATGTTTGTCGGATCAGCGCCACCCCGCGCACCGACCACCAGTCGCACGTAGTCCTGACCCGGCTGGGTGGAAGTCTCCGCGCACCCGCTGTAGGCCCCGACACTCCGATACAGCCCTGGGGCTGAGATCGCGAGATTGAGTACCGAGGTCGCGGTCATCGAGATCGCCGCGATGGAGTTGACCCCGTTGGTACCGAACTGCGCATCGATGACTGGCGGCAGTTCACGCGTGAGGAACGTCTGCCACTTGTTGCGTCCGAGTACGGGATCGTCCTTCTGCCAGTCGGTGTAGTAGCTGAACGCTCCTTCCAGCGGCGTCACGACGTTGACGTTCTTGTCGGCAAAGAAGTCCAGGACATCGGTCCGTCCTTCCCACGTCGCACTGTCCTCGCCACCACCGGCGCCGTTGAGCAGATACAACGTGGGCCGTGGGGCGCTCGTGTCGGCGGGGAGGATCACCTCGAGTGGAATGTCGCGGCCCATCGCATCGGAGTGGACGCTGATGGTTACGGTGCGTGCCGGATCTGCGTTCGCGGGCCAAGGCGCAAACAGCAGTGGAACCAGTGAAATTGCCAGCGCTGCTGCTACGCGTCGACGGTAGGTTCGGATACTCATCGGAGTATGCCCCCAGGTGTGCGAGTCGGATTCTCGGAGCGGATACCCGCTCGCCGCGCCTCGAACCGGCCCACCCGGACGCAACGGTTCGGGATCAACCGTGAGCGTTTGCCTCGCGCAATCGGCTGGGGGCGACCATCATGGGAGGCATGCGCTCGATTTGGAAAGGCTCGATAGCCTTCGGTCTGGTCAACGTTCCGGTCAAGGTGTACTCGGCGACCGAGGACCACGACATCCGATTTCACCAGGTCCATGCAAAAGACGGTGGCCGCATCAAGTACAACCGTGTGTGTTCCGAGTGCGGAAACACGGTTCAGTTCGCGGACATCGACAAGGCGTACGACTCGGAAGACGGATCGCGCGTCATCTTGAGCGACGAGGACTTCAACAAACTCCCGGCCGCGGAGAAGCACGAGATTCCGGTGCTGGAATTCGTGCCGAACGATCAGATCGATCCGATCTTGTTCGAGAAGAGTTACTTCCTCGAACCCGATTCGGCGTCGCCGAAGGCGTACGTCCTGCTTTCGACTGTGCTCACCGAGAGTGATCGAACGGCACTGGTGCATTTCACTCTGCGACAGAAGACGCGCCTGGCCGCGATGCGCGCTCGCGACGGCGTCCTCGTGATCCAGACGTTGCTGTGGCCCGACGAAGTTCGCGCAGCAGAGTTCCCTTCACTCGACGACGTGGAGAAGCCGAAGGCCAAGGAACTGAAGATGGCGCAGACGCTCGTCGAGAGCATGGCGGGCGATTTCGATCCGACCGAGTTCACCGACGACTACCAGCTCCAACTGCGGCAGTTGCTCGACGAGATGATCGAGAACGGCGGCAAGAAGGTCATCCCCGCCGCCGAGGTCGACCAAGAGGGCACCGATGCAGAGGTGGTCGACCTCGTTGCCGCACTGCAGCGCAGTGTGGACGAAGCGAAGTCGAACGCCTCCAAGGCCGGCTCGTCGAAGTCGACGACGCCGAGGAAGAAACGAGCCTGAGTCAGCCGCGCACGTCTTGGATCTCGATCAGAGCGTCCAACTCAGCGTCGACGTCCGGGGCCGCGTGACGACCGGTTCCGACCGCCAGGTTGATCACGGGCCCGATCGCCTCCAGACCTGCCTCGGTGAACATTTCGGCGTGTGACGTGGGCACCGGACGGTCGATGATCACCCCGGACACGAACGGTCGCCACGCCGACGCCGTTCGCAGCGGGTCGAAGGTGTCGGTCTGTGCCGAGAAGAACAGCAGATCGCCCACGAACTTGCCCGGGCGGTACCGGTGGGCAAGCTCCGCGCCTGCGGAGTATTCCTCGAACAGTCGCTCGATCCGATCGCTCGAGACCAAAGGGTGATCGCCGATGGCCTCATGCAAGAGCGCTTCGGCGTCCTCCGGTGTCAGATCACGCTCGTCGGCGTCCGGGACCGAGATCCCCAACCCGCCGATCAGTTCGGCGAGAGAAGGCTGCGCGCCCGCCATCGTCGGGTCTTCGAGAACGAAGCTGTCGAGCAGAATCAGGTCGGCGACGCTCTCACCCGCTGCTTGCAACTGCACCGCCGCCGCGTGAGCGATCAATCCCCCGATCGACCACCCCAGCAGGTGATACGGACCGTGCGGCTGAACTCCGCGAATTTCCTCGACGTACCGCGCCGCGAAATCCTCGATCAGCTCCGCCCGGAATTCGGGGTCCGTCAGAATCGGCGACTGCAGGCCGTAGAGCGGCCGGCTGGAATCGACGTACCGATCGAGTGCCCCGTAGCACCAGGCCAAACCGATGGCCGGATGGATGCAGAACAGTGGCTCGGCGCGGCCTTCCGGGCGTAGTGGCAGGACTACCGCAAGTGCGGAGGTATCCGCGTCACTTGTCATAACTGTTGCCTCGAGTTCGAAGAGTCTGCGCGCCAATGCCTCCGGTGTCGGGTCGGAGAATATCCACGCGACGGGGACGGCCATACTGGTGCGTTCCTTGATGGCAGCGACCAAACGCGTTGCCATGAGCGAGTTTCCGCCGAGTTCGAAGAAGCTCGAATCGGCGTACGTGTCTGCGTCGGCGAGATCGAGTACCTCCGCGAAAGCAGCGCAGATCGCAATCTCGTCGCTGCCTTCCGGACTGCGTCCACTCGGCGCCTCCCAGAGGGGCGCAGGCAGAGCTGCGCGATCCAGCTTGCCCGCCGGTGTGGTCGGGACTGCATCGATCGTGACAAAAGCGGACGGGATCATGTGCGCAGGTAGGGATGTGCCTGCGTGGCGTCGTAGTGCGGTGACGTCGACGTCCCCGTGTGCCGGGACGACGTACGCGACTATCCGAGCGTCGACGCCGTCGCCGACGACCACGCTCACAGCCGAATGCACGGACGCCTCCGACGCCAGCACCGCGTCGATTTCACCGAGTTCGATCCGGAACCCTCGGACCTTGACCTGGTGGTCCGCGCGTCCGAGATAGACAAGCGACCGTGCGCGATCTTCACGCACAAGATCTCCGGTGCGGTACATCCGAGAGCCTTCGGGTCCGTGCGGGTCGGCGACGAACCGCGCTGCCGTGAGCGCGGGGTTGCCGAGGTACCCGCGGGCGAGACCGTCGCCGCTGACGTAGAGCTCACCGACGACCTGTCCGGGGACCGAGTGCAGTCGGGAATCGAGAACCATCGCATCCACACCGCGGATCGGACCGCCGATCGTCACAGACTCCCCCGCGACGAGTGAATCGCTGATGGTGACTGCGACGGTGGCCTCGGTCGGGCCGTACGCGTTGAACATTCGGCGCCTCGGCGCCCACCGAGATACGAGGTCGGCGGTGCAGGCGTCGCCACCGACAACGACGGCCTCGAGATGGTCGAGACCGGCGGGATCGACAGTCGCCAGGGCGGCCGGAGTCACGAATGCATGGGTGATCGTCTGCTCGTCGAGCAGTTCGTGCAATTCGACACCGCCGAGAACCGTCGGAGGCGCAATCACCATCGTTGCGCCGGCGCCGAATGCCAGAAGGAGCTCGAGAACCGACGCGTCGAAGCTCGTCGAGGCGAAGCTCAGAGCGCGAGAGTGCGCGGTGACGCCGAAACGTTCCCGCTGTTCGTCGGCAAACGCGGCCAATCCCGCGTGAGTGACCAATACGCCCTTGGGTTTTCCGGTCGAGCCCGAGGTGTAGATCAGGTAGGCCGGGTTGTCGAACTCGAGTGGCGCGTCCGGCAGTGTCTCGGAATGGACTGCCTCGATTTCGGTGGTGAATTCGACCGCGTCGAGCTCGATCCACGACGTGGCGCCCGGAAGGCCGGCCACATACTCACCCCTGGTGATACCGAGTACCGCCCCACTGTCGGTGAGCATGTGCTCGATCCGCTCGGCGGGGTACGCCGGGTCCACGGGAAGAAACACTCCGCCGGCTTTCGCTACCGCCCAGAGCGCGATCACATAGTCGGCCGACCTCGGAAGCGCGAGTGCCACAATCATTTCCGGCGCAATCCCGCGAGCGATCAACGCAAACGCCATTGCGTCGGAGCGTCGGTCGACTTCGCCGTACGTGAGCGTGGCGGAAGCCGCGACGTCGACGATTGCCGGAGCATGCGGATCGGCCGCGCCGCGAAGCAGCAACTCCGGCAAGGTCAAAGCATCGCCGGCCGGACGTCCGGGCAACGCACGCAGGCCACGTCCCGCAAGATCCACGTCACCGACGACGGCGGAGGGCTGGGCAGTCAGTGTCTCGATGATCGTTTCCAGCATCACCGCAAACGACTCCGCCGTATCGGTGTCGAAGAGGTCCTTCGCGTATGTGAGGGAGGCCTCGTAGCCGCCGCCTTCCTCCGCGGTCTGTTCGACAACGGTGAACTGCAGGTCGTACTTGGCGATGTCCGGTGTGATCTCGTGGGCACGAACGGCAAGTCCAGGCAGGTCCCACGTCGTCGGGTGGGCGCCGTGGAACGAGATCATCGTCTGGAACACCGGATGACGGTCGGTGGTCCGGGTCGGCGCCACCACGTCCACGACCTGCTCGAACGGAATGTCCGCGTGGGCGAAGGCGTCGAGATCGACGGAGCGGACAGTACGCAGAACGTCGACGAACGTCGACCCGGGATCGACCGTCGTGCGCAGTCCGACCGTGCCCACGAACATTCCCACGAGGTCGTCGAGAACTCGGTGTCCTCGCCCGGCGACCGGAGATCCGATCACGATGTCCGTGCTTCGACTCAGCCTGGACAGCAGCACGGCATAGGCAGCGTGCAACACCATGAACGGCGTCGCCGCATTCGAGCCGGCGACCGCCTCGACCGCGATCCGGGTGTGCGCCGGAAGCGAGACCGCGGTGTGGCCGCCGCTCAACGACTGGGTGAGCGGGCGCGCTCGATCGCTCGGAAGGTCGATCAGCTCAGGTGCTCCCCGCAACGTCTCCCGCCAGTACGACGCCTGTGCCCCGAGCACGCTCTCGGATTCGTTCACAGAGCCCAGCGCTTCCCGCTGCCAGATGGCGAAGTCCGCGTAGTGCACCTCGAGCGGGGTGAACTCGGGAGCGCGTCCCGAACTTCTCGCGACGTAGGCGGTGAGCACGTCCTTCATCAACGGCGCGATCGACCATCCGTCCGCCGCGATGTGGTGGATCACGATGACAAGTGTGTGGTGCTGCGGCGTCGACTCGAGCAGGAGCGCGCGAACGGGAGCTTGGGTCGTGATGTCGAATCCACGCGACGCGAATTCTCTGGCGAGCTCTGCCGGTTCACGGGTGTCCGCATTTGCGTACTCCAGCGAGGTGAATGCATCCTGGATCACCTGGTGTGGGCCGGTGTCGGAGTCGGGGAACACCGTGCGCAGGATTTCGTGCCTTTCGATCACGTCGAGGACCGCAGCTTCGAGGGCTGGGACGTCGAGTGCACCGTCGAGGGAGATCGCGGCAGGGACGTTGTACGCGGGTGAGCCGGGATCCATCTGGTTGAGGAACCAGATGCGGGCCTGCGCGTAGGACAGCGGAACTTGCTCGGGGCGGTCGACGGCGGTGATCGGTGGTAGCGCCTTCGCCCCGGCGGATGTGTCGAGCACGGCGGCAAGTTCCCGAATTTCGGGGTGCTCGAACAGCATTCGGACAGGTACCTGCCTGCCCAACGATTCGCCCAGTCGCTGGGCAAGTCTGGTGGCGAGCAGTGAGTTGCCGCCGAGTTCGAAGAAACTGTCCGACGCACTGATCTGTTCGATACCCAGCAGTTCCGCCACGACGCCGGCAACCTGGAGTTCGGTCGCGGTGGTCAGCGGCTCGACACTCCGCTCGGACGAACGCAGTGTCGGCGCCGGCAGCGCCGATCGGTCGAGTTTCCCGACGGGGGTCAGCGGAACGTGCTCGATCGGGGTGATCGCCGACGGCACCATGAAGGCGGGCAGTGAGCGGCGCGCATGGTTCAGCAGTTCGTCCATCTCGACCGCATCGGCGCCGAGTACTACGTACGACGCCAACATCGTCTCACCGGAAGCTGCGTCGATGCCCACGGTGACCGCGAACTCGACGCCGGGGTAATCGCTGAGGACGGAGTCGATCTCGCCCAGTTCGATGCGGAATCCGCGTACTTTCACCTGGTGATCAGAGCGTCCGACGTATTCGATCGTCTCGAGCGGCGTCCACCGAACCAGGTCACCGGTCCGGTACATGCGGGCGCCGGCCGGGCCGAACGGCGCTGCCACGAATCGCGTCGCCGTCAACGCGGGTTGGTCGAGGTAGCCGCGGGCAAGTCCGAGGCCGGCGATGTAGAGCTCACCGGTGACCCCGACGGGTACCGGCTGAGCCGAGCCGTCGAGAATTACCGCGGACACGCCGCGGACGGGTCCGCCTATGCTCACGGTCTCCCCCACCGTCAGGGCATCGCTGATGCACACCATGACCGTGGTTTCCGTCGGCCCGTAACCGTTGAACAACCGGCGACCCGGTGCCCACTTGCGGACCAGTTCGGGTGAACAGGCCTCGCCGCCGACAACGATCGACTGCAAGACGTCCAGCCCGGTGGGATCGACCGAGGCCAGCGCTGCCGGCGTGATGAACGCGTGGCTCACCTGCTGATCGGTGATCAGTTTTGCGAGGTCCTCGCCGCCGTACACATCGGGAGATGCGATCACCATCGTCGCGCCCTCACCGACGGCGAGCAGCAGTTCGAGGATGGATGCGTCGAAGCTCGGTGAGGAGAAGTGCAGCGTCCTCGACTGCGCCGAGATGCCGTAGCGCGCCGTCTGCTCGGCGGCCAATGCGCTCAGGCCACGGTGAGTGACGCTGACACCCTTGGGCTTTCCCGTCGATCCGGAGGTGTAGATGATGTAGGCGAGGTTGTCGATTCGGATCGGCGCGGCAGGAACCGGCTGCCAGACACCGTCGCCGTGGATGTCGTCCATCGTCATCCACGGAACCGGACGGGGCAGTGATTCGATCACCGCATCCGTTGTCACTCCGCGAGTGGCTCCGGAGTCGGTGAGCATGTGCAGAATGCGATCGGCTGGGTACCGCGGATCGACCGGAACGAACGCGGCGCCGGTCAAGGAAACGCCCCACAACGCGACGATCGAGTCGATCGAACGCGGAATCGCTATCGCCACAATGTCTTCGGCGCCGATACCTTCTGTGGTCAAACGGCGGGCAAGCGCCGATGCACGGGCGAAGAGATCTCGGTAGAGCACGGTGGTGTCACCAGATCGAAGGGCCACCGAATCGCCTGAACGGGTGGCGGTCCGCGTCAATATTTCGGCCAAGGTGCGCGAACTGGTCCACGCCGGACCTCGTACCGGCATCAGCGACGCCCGCTCGAGGGTGCTGAGGAATTCCATGTCGTCGATTGCGGTGTCCGGGTCTGCGGCGACGGCACGGGCCACCGACTGCACACGTGCGGCGATCGTTTCCGCAGTGGAAATGTCGAAGAGCGCCTCGGCAAACCTGAGCGACCCGGTGATCTCCGCCTTCTCGGAATCGCCTGCCAGCAGGGTGAACTCGAGGTCGAACTTAGCGACGGACGGTTCGAGCGCTTGCGCCTCGAGATGGGCGTCGTGGACGGTTACCTGCGGCGAGACCACATTCTGGTGGTACGACAGCATGACCTGAAACAGCGGGTGTCGCGTAGTTGACCGGTCGAGATCGAGGGCGTCGACCAGCACCTCGAATGGCAACTCGGGGTGCGCGAAGGCGGCAAGGTCGCGTTCACGGACGACCTCGAGCAGGGAGGTGAACGACGCTCGGTGATCGACCGGTGTGCGAAGCGGTAGCGAATTGACGAACATCCCGATCAGGGAATCCAGTTCGGGTCGGCCGCGGCCTGCCACCGGAGTACCGACCACCACGTCGTCGGTAGCACCGAGACGCGCCAAAACAACCGTCAAGATCGCGTGTACGACCATGAATTGCGTCGTGCCACTGCGCCTTGCCAAGGCGGCGAGCCGCTCCCCGGTCGCCGCGTCGATGACGATCGGCACCGATCCGACGGCGGTCGTGGTGACAGATCCGCGTGGGCGATCCACCGGTAGCAGTACCTCGTCCGGGGCACCAGCCATGGCAGCGGTCCAGAAGGTCAGCTCGCGGGCAACCAGAGACTTCTGGTCGTCGATCTGCCAGAGCGAGTCTTGCTGCCACACCGCGTAGTCGGCGTACTGCACGTCGAGCGGTATGAAAACCGGGGCGTCTCCGACGACGCGTGCGGAGTACGCCGCGACGAAATCTGTCGCGAAGGGAGTCAGGGACCAGCCGTCGAAGGCGATGTGGTGGATGACGACGACCAGTACGTGAGCGAAAGTGTCCTCGCGCACCAGCATGGCCCGAATCGGCAGATCCGAACCGAGATCGAACCCACGCGCCGCGAACTCCGTCGTCGCGGATTCGATACCTTCGGATCCGCAATAGCGCTCGACGGAGAACTGCACGTCGGAAATTGCTCGGATGACCTGGCTCGGGCCGTCTGCGCTGTCGACGTAGATCGTTCGAAGCACCTCATGGCGTGCAATGACGTCCGCAAGCGCCTCCTCGAGTGCATCGCCGTGGATGTCTCCGGTGATCCGGATCGCGAACGGAATGTTGTAGACCGCGGACTGCGGGTCGAAGCGATTGACGAACCACAGCCGCTGTTGCGCAGCGGAGAGCGGTAGTCGGTCCGGGCGAGCACCGGCGCTCAGGGCAGGTCGATCGTCTGATTCTTCGGCGCTCGCCGCCAGACGTGCAGCGAGCGCTTCGACGGTCGGTGCTTCGAAGATCGAGCGCACGTCCACAGCGAGTCCCGTCGCTGCGCTCAACCGCGCGGACACCTGCGTCGCGACGAGTGAGTTGCCACCGAGATCGAAGAAGCTGTCTCCGGCCCGGACCTCGGGTACGTCGAGCAGTGAAGCGAACACGTCGGCGACGGTGCGTTCGAGCCCGGCCTCGGGTTCACGACCCGTACCGAGGACTTCGCGCGGTATCGGCGTCGGCAATGCTCTCCGATCGAGTTTGCCGACCGGAGTCAACGGAATCGCGTCGATCGGGGTGATCGATGACGGAATCATGTACCGCGGCAGCGTGTCGGCGAGTGCCGCAAAGAGCGACTCGATATCAGCGTCGCCGCTGAGCAACACGTACGACGCCAGAGTGGTGCCTGCGGCGGATTCGACGGGAATCGTCGTGGCGAAGTGAACGAGAGGGGCATCCATCAGAGCAGCGTCGATCTCGCCGAGTTCGATGCGGAACCCGCGGATCTTGAGCTGATGATCGCTGCGGCCCACGTAGCGGAGGGTCAGGTCCTTGGTCCAGCGGACCAGGTCACCGGTTCGGTACATCCGGGCACCGGGCGTCGAGTACGGATGCGCGACAAAACGATCCGACGTCAGCGCGGGACGAAGGTGGTAACCACGTGCAAGCCCCGGCCCACCGATGTACAGCTCGCCGACGCCGCCGATCGGGACCGGTTGCAGCCGAGCGTCAAGCACCACGGCGTCGATTCCGCGGATGGGACCGCCGATGGTGATCGGATCGCCCGGTGAGAGTGGGTCACTGATGGCAACCATGACAGTGGTTTCGGTCGGACCGTATCCGTTGTGCAGTCTGCGCCCGTTGCCCCAGCTCGAGACCAATTCCGGGGTGCACACGTCGCCGCCGACGACTACGCATTCCAGTGCCGTCACGCCCGCCGGATCGACGGTCGCCAGAGCAGCCGGAGTGATGAAGGCATGAGTGACCTCGCGGCTTCGGAGGAACTCGCTCAACGCCTCCCCTCCGTAGATGTCGGGAGGGGCGATCACCATCGTCGCGCCGGTCGAACCGGCGAGCAGTAGCTCGAGTACGGCGCCGTCAAAGCTCGGTGACGCAAAATGCAGAGTTCGCGACCCGGCGGTGATCCGGTACCGATCCTGTTGTTCGCGAGCGAGATTGGCCAAACCTGCGTGAGTGACGACGGTGCCCTTCGGCACTCCGGTCGAGCCGGAGGTGTAGATGACGTACGCAGCCGACGCCGCGGTGATCGACGCTGTTCTGTCAGCGTCGATCACCGCGGCGTCGGAGTAGGCGGCATATTCTGCAACCGTGTCCGCGTCGCCGAGGTCGATCCAGACTGAGACGTTCCCGCCGGTTGCCGGACCGGCCGCAACCTCGGCGGACCGAATTCCGATCCGCACACCCGAATCCTCGAGCATGTGCGCAACTCGATCTGCGGGATAACGGGGATCGACCGGGACGAAAACGCCGCCGGCTTTTGTGACCGACCAGACTGCGAGCACGGAGTCGACCGATCGGGCGACGGCCAGTGCGACCGGTGTCTCGGGGCCGACGCCCAGGTCCATGAGGTATCGAGCGATCCGATTCGATCGACGCTCCAGCTCCCCGTACGAGAGTGAGCGCTCGGAGTCTTCGAGGGCGATCGCGTCGGGATACGTCCTCGCGGTAGCCCCGAGGATCTGCGCCAGCGTCGATTCGCCCACCGAAGCCACGCCGCGCCGCGGCAATATCGCGGCACTCTCCCGGGATCCGAGTACACGAAGGTCACCAACCGGTGCAGTCGGTTCCGACACTGCCGATTCCACGAGGGTCACGAAGTTTCGCGCCAACGCTTCGACGGTCGCGTTGTCGAACAGGTCGGTGGAATAGGTGAACGTGGCATCGATTCCAGCTGCGGCCCCGGACTCGTGACGTTCGGTGACGGTGAGCTCGAGGTCGAACTTGGTCAGCCCCGTCTCGACTGCCCGCGCCGTCATCGACACCCCGGCCAGTTCGGCTGTGTGAGCCGTGGTTATCCGAGAGGTGATGGCAGCTTGAAAGACCGGATGGTGCGCAGGCGAGCGGTCCAGTTCGAGCGCGTCCACGACGACGTCGAAAGGCACGTCCGCATTGTCGAAGGCATCCACGTCGACGGCCCTGACCTGCGACAGGTGTGCGGCGAACGTCGCGTCCCGATCGACGACGGTCCGCAAGGCCAGAGTGTTGACGAACATGCCGACGAGCAGATCGAGAGATCTGTCCCCTCGTCCTGCCACCGGTGTTCCGATGACGATGTCGTCCGTGCCGCTGTACCTGGCCAGAAGCAGGGCGAAGCACGCGTGCAGGGCGATGAACGGCGTGGCGTCGTGATCGCCGGCAAGTACAACGAGCTTCTGATGAGTGGAAGCGCCAATTCTGATGTCGACTCCGGCCCCGCGCATGGTCGGGTCGAGTGGGCGCGGACGGTCCGTCGGCAGGTGGAGTTGCTCGGGCGCTCCCGCCAGCTGCTGCTTCCAGAACGCGATCTGTGAGTGGGCAAGCGAATCGGTGGATGCCGCGTCGCCGAGGTGTTCTCGGTGCCAGAGCGTGTAGTCGGCGTACTGCACCGGAAGGGGCGCCCACTGCGGGCTGTTGCCGCCGACGCGGGCGGCGTAAGCGCCGGTGAGATCAGCAGCCAACGGCGCGAGCGACCAGCCGTCGGCCACCATGTGGTGCAGAACTACGACGAGGACTGCTTGCTCGTCATCGCCGTCCTTGCCATCGCCGTCCTCATCGTCGGCGACAGTGATCAGCAGGTATCGGACCGGGCGTTCGCGGACCAGATCGAAACCCGCCGAGGAGAATTCGAAGATCACACTTTCGAGATTCTCGCGTTCCACTTCGATCGACTCGAGCCCCGCGATACCCTCGCCCAGGCCCAGAACCTTCTGCGTTGCGTTGTCCCCGATTTGAGGAAACACGGTGCGTAGTGACTCGTGACGTGTCACGACGTCCACGATCGCGGCACTCAGTGCGTCGGGATCGACGTCGCCGCGCAACGACACCGCCAACGGAATGTTGTATGCACCTGATTCCGGTGCGACGCGGTTCAGGAACCACAGTCGCTGCTGCGCGGGAGCGAGAGGTAGTACCGCCGGCCGGGCCACGACCTGGATACCGTCGGCGTCCGGGGTCTGGGCGGCACGCTCGATCGTCGCCGCGATCCCGGACACCGTGGGATGGTCGAAGAGCGCACGCAGTGGCATACGAACTCCGGTGGCTTCGGTCAAGCGCGCCACAGCCGTCGTCGCTACCAGCGAGTTTCCGCCCAAATGAAAGAAATTATCGTCGAGCCCGAGCGGTCCGCTACCCAGGATGTCAGCCAGAACCGCGGCTACCTTGCCCTCGGTCGGGGTCGTCGGGGGCCGGAAGACCCTGGTGGAGGCGAGGATCGGCGACGGCAGCGCACGCCGGTCGAGTTTTCCGTTGGTGGTCAACGGAATCGAATCGATGACCATGAAGGCATCGGGAACCATGTAGGTCGGGAGGGCTTCGGCGGCGTGCGCGCGAAGGGCTTCGGCGTCCACGGCGTCCGAAGCGGTCACATAGGTCACGAGAGCGCCGCCGGCCGGCGTCGGAGCCACGACGGTCACGGCGTCGTCGATTCCCGGCGCGCCGAGGATCACGGAGTCGATTTCGCCGAGTTCGATCCGGAATCCGCGGATCTTGACCTGCGCGTCGCCGCGTCCGAGGTACTCGAGTTGTCCAGTCGCAATCCATCGTGCGCGGTCACCGGACCGGTACAACCGTCGTCCGCCGGCATTGAACGGATCGGCAACGAACCGGCCCGCGGTGAGGTCTGGTCGGCCCAGATAGCCACGGGCGAGTTGACCGCCGGCGACATAGATCTCCCCCGCAATCCCCACCGGGACCGGGGAGAGATGCTCGTCGAGCAGGTACACACGAATTCCGTCGATCGCGTCACCGATCCGGCTGCCGGTAACCGCACTCGCGCTCGCCCGGTCGATTTCGAGATGGGTGACATGCACCGTCGTCTCGGTGATGCCGTACATGTTGACGAGTGCGGGCCCGGATTCCGTGTGATTGTCGTGATTGTCGTAGCCCGCGTGATTGTCGTACCAGCGCCCGAGGCGACGAAGATCCAAGGCTTCGCCACCGAAGATCACGTACCGGAGCCGGGTCGCCGAATCGGCCCGAAGGTCGGCTTCGATGTACTGGTAGAAGGCCGAGGGCGTCTGATTGAGCACGGTGACGCCTTCTGCGGCGACGAGCGTGCGGAAGGCATCGGGGTCGCGTGAGACTTCGTGATCGACCAGAACCAGCGTTCCACCGTGGAGCAGCGCGCCCCACAGTTCCCACACCGAGAAGTCGAAGGCGAACGAGTGGAACATCGTCCACACGTCGTTGCCGTCGAATCCGAATTCGACCTGCGTGTTCTCGAACAATCGCACCACGGTGGCGTGGGTAACCGAGACGCCCTTGGGTCGGCCCGTCGACCCCGAGGTGTAGATCACGTACGCCAGATTGTCGGCTCCGTGCCCGCGCGGGCACTCATCGGTTTCCAGACCCTCACCGGAGTACTCGTCGGAGTCGACCCCGACGACCACCACGTCAGAGTTCGGGAAGGCGGAGTTCGGGAAAGTGGAATCGGAGATGACGCACACCGGTTGCGCATCCTCGACCACGTATGCCAAACGCTCGGCGGGGTGCGCACGATCGAGTGGGAGGTATCCGCCGCCGGCCTTCACTACCGCGACAGCGGCAACGATCATGTCCACGGATTTCGGCAGCATGATTCCGACCAACGACTCGGATTGCACGCCATGCTCGACGAGCTTGCGCGCCAACTGATTCGATCGTCGATCGAGTTCGCGGTACGACACGCGCTCGCTACCTGCGACAACGGCGATCGCTTCCGGGGTCGCCCGAATGCGATCGGAAAGGATGTCGGAGAGCGTTCGGACCGGGGTAATCGGCAGAACGGGCGGCACCAGCGCCTGGCGCGCGTCCGGGCGGAGTAGATCCACTGAGCCGAGCGCCGAGTGCGGAGCACCGACCATCGCGGTCAAGATTCGTAGATAACGGTCGGCGAGGTCCTCGGCTTGCTCCTTCGTGCCGAGCCAATCCAGAACACCGGAGATCGGCTGATCGAATTCGGCATGCTCACCAGTCGGAATCGCCAGGGAGACAAACAGTTCGGGCACGGTGGCCAGATCCGATCCGATAGGCGCACCGACCATGAGCCCCGGAAATCTCGGGTGAGCATCCAGCGGCTCCTCGAAGCAGACCATCGCCCGGAACAACGGGCCCGTCTCCACCCAGCGGCCGTCACCGAGTGCGGCGGTCACCGAAGACAGAAGAATGTCTGCGTGTTCGAAAGCTTCGATTGCGACGGTGTCCACCGCACCGACCAGGTCGTTGAGCGTCATGGTGTTCGACACCGTCGAGCGAAGCACCAACTGGTTGGCGAACATCGAGACGAAATCGTCCGGGTTCGAGGCGCCGTACCCGCGGACCGAGACGCCGATCGACACCTCGTCAGCCGAACCGACGCGGCGCAGCAGTCCGGCCATCGCAGACTGGAACAGCACGAACAGACTCGTGTTCATCGTCGTCGCCATCGTCTCGAGGCGGCGGCAGAGGTCGGCCTCGATCTCGAGGGGCGTGGACGTCCGACCGGATCCGGCGACGACCGGCAAACCCAGATCCTCGGCGGGGTTCGACAATGTCGAAGACCAGTACTCGACGTTGCGGGCGTGTTGAACTTCGGCGATCCACTTCCCCGCGGCGTCCGGGTCGATGTCCATCAATCGAGTTCCCGATTCCGCAGCGCAGAACAATTCGAGGAATTCGAGGAAACGTCGGTGGTGACGCGTGATGTCCTCGTTGGTGTAGAGGTCTGGGTTCGCGGCGAAGTCGATCTGGATCTCTTCGGCTGCGGAAGTCTGATAGACGTTGACCGAGAGGTCTTCGATCGGCCCGGTCGAGATCACGTTCAGTTCGCCGTGCGCGTCCCCGAGAGTGATTCCCGAGTGGAACAGCATGAGGTTGATCAACGGCCCGTGGAAGCCGCGTCCGTCGGCGATGCTGTGATCACCGGCGTTGAGGTCGCGTCGTAGGTCCTCGTGGCGGTACTTCTGATGACGCAGTGCGCCGGTGAGTTCGATCTTCACCTCGTGCAGCAAGTCTCCCACCGCGAAGTGCGGATCGACACTCGCACGTATCGGGACGACGTTCGACATCATTCCGCCGGACCTGCGAGCAGCTTTTGTCGTCCGCCCCGAGACCGGCAAGCTGAGGACCACGTCGCGGGTCCCGGTGGCCCGGGCGAGGTAAGCCGCCAGTGCACCGATCACCACTGACGACGTAGTCACGTCGTGAGCGACGGCAAGCCTTTCGAGGGAGCTTCGCAGTTCCGTAGGTACCGTCGCCGACCGCAGGCGTGACCACGCCTGCGACGGAGCAGTCGAGGACGCGAGCGAGGTTCCGCCCGGCTTGTCGGCCATCTTGGTGTTCCAGTAGTCGCGATCGCGTTCCCACCGGGAAGAGCCCAGATAGTCGGCCTCTGCCTTCACCAACGATTGGAGGGGGGCAGTTACCGCTGGGGGAACTGGCAGATCCCGCACCGCGGCGGTGTAGATCTCGGCTGTGCGGTTCATCATCGACATCGCGCCGAAACCGTCGAGCGCCACATGATGAATACGGCTGTACCAGTAGTAATGGTCGTCGCGAAGCACCAGGACTGCCAGCCTGACCAGGCGATCGGTGAACGGATCGATGGCAGCAGTGTGCTCTTTGCGCATCCATTCTCGCGCCGCCGATTCCGGATCGGATTCGGCGCGCAGGTCGACCACGTCGAGGGAGTCGTCCATGTCGAGATCAAGCCACTGACGCGCAACCCCGTCCACCTCGACCAGGCGCAGGTATCCGGAGCCGATCTCACGGCCGGTCTGTTTACTGGCAGCGGTCAGCAGCTCGATGTCGAGCGGGCCGTCCACGTCGACGTACTGAGCGATGCTGACGGGAATCTCGGGTCGAAGCTGTTGTGCGACAAGCAGGGAAAGTTGCGCGGCAGAAAGAGGGAAGGTGAGTTCGTCGTCCGGACGAGCTGCGGAAACGATTCCTCGGTCGGGACTGCCATCCACACGAATCTCCCTCTTACAACTTGATCATGATGCAAACAGGTATATGCGTCCGCTGGACGCTTCGAACTGATCGGGGCACTTCGAAATGAGACGAATACATTGGAAAGCTCGGGTGGAAACTGGCAAATCGCCCGCCGGAGATCACATCGTGACAATCAGCTGCGATGTTACCGATCAGTCAGCTTCCAGCAAATATTCATCAAACAACCATTTGGGACTATTGTCCTGAATATCATGGCTAAAACGGCCCTATATAACAAACCGAAGCGCCGGTACCCGACGAACGGGCACCGACGCTCCGGTGAAATGTATTCAGTTGATCGTGCCGAGGCTGCTTGTCAGACCGTGAAGCCGAGTGCGCGCAGTTGCTCGCGTCCGTCTTCGGTGATCTTGTCCGGTCCCCACGGCGGCAACCACACCCAGTTGATCTTCATGTCGGTACACAGATCGCTACGCACAAGTGCGCCGCGTGCCTGGTCCTCGATCACGTCGGTCAACGGGCACGCCGCCGACGTCAAAGTCATGTCGATCGTGACGACACCGTCGTCTTCGAAGAGTCCGTAGACCAAGCCGAGATCGACGACGTTGATTCCCAGTTCGGGGTCGACGACGTCGCGCATCGCTTCTTCGAGTTCGTCGAGTCGCTCAGGCGACGGGACAGTGCCACTGCCCTGTGCGCCACCGAATTCCGCAGTGGAATCGGGATTCGGATTCACCGGAGCGCCGACCTCGGCGTCCTGCACTGGTTGTGTCTCGGTCATGATCCCTGTCCTTCAGTCGTGTCGACCAATTCACTGCTGCTGTCCGCCGTCGTCACAGCACTGCCGTCGACAATCTGGACTACAGCATCCTTGAATGCCATCCATCCGAGCAAGGCGCACTTCACGCGTGCCGGATACTTCGAGACACCGACGAACGCGATGCCGTCGCCGAGAACGTCCTCGTCCCCTTCGACAGTGCCCCGACTGCTCACCATCTCGTTGAACGCCGTCACCGTCTTCAGTGCGTCGGTGACCTGCATCCCGATGACGAGGTCGTTCAGCACCGACGTCGACGCCTGGCTGATCGAACAACCCTGCCCGTCGTACGAGACGTCGGAGACCGTTCCGTCCTCGGATATCTGGACGCGCAACGTCACCTCGTCGCCACACGTCGGGTTGACGTGGTGCACCTCAGCGCCGAACGGCTCACGGAGTCCGCGGCCGTGCGGATGTTTGTAGTGATCGAGGATCACTTCCTGATACATCTGCTCCATGCGCATGATTCAGTTCAACTCCCCTGCGACACCGAAAAATTCCTGCGCACGCTTGATCGCTGCAACGAGAACATCGATTTCCGCGGTGGTGTTGTAGAGCGCAAACGACGCACGGGCCGTCGCAGCGACACCGAACTTACGATGCAGCGGCCACGCGCAATGGTGTCCGACGCGGATCGCGACGCCCTCGTCGTCGAGGATCTGTCCGAGGTCGTGGGCGTGAATACCGTCCACGACAAAGGAAATCGCTCCGCCGCGGTTCTCGGACGTCTGCGGTCCGATGATGCGCAGACCTTCGATCGCCGACAACTTTTCGAGAGCAGCCTCCACCAACACGTGCTCGTGCGCGGCGACGGCGTCCATCCCGAAGGTGTTCAGGTAATCCACGGCAGCGCCCAGTCCGACCACCTGTGAGGTCATCGGTACGCCGGCTTCGAAACGCTGAGGCGGCGGCGCGTAGGTGCTGACCTCCATGGTGACCGTCTCGATCATCGATCCGCCGGTGATGAACGGAGGCATCGCTGCCAGCAGTTCACGACGGCCGTAGAGAACTCCGACCCCCGAAGGGCCGAGCATCTTGTGGCCCGAGAACGCCGCGTAGTCCACTCCCAGTTCGTGGAAGTCGACGGCCATGTGAGGCACCGACTGGCACGCGTCGAGCACGACGAGTGCACCGACGGCGCGTGCTCGTCGCACCAATTCCTCGACGGGCGCGATCGCGCCGGTCACGTTGGACTGGTGGGTGAACGAAACGACCTTCACCGCGTCTGTCAGCTCCAGCGAATCGAGATCGATCCGGCCGTCGTCGGTGACGCCGTACCACTTGAGCGTCGCACCGGTTCGGCGCGCAAGTTCCTGCCAGGGAACGAGGTTGGCGTGGTGTTCGAGTTCGGTGATGACGATTTCGTCGCCAGGACCGACATGGCGGTCGAAGCGATCGTCACCGAGAACGTAGGTCACCAGATTGAGAGCCTCGGTGGCGTTCTTGGTGAACACCAACTCGTCCGAATCCGCGCCCACGAAAGAAGCGATGGTGGCGCGAGCATTCTCGTACGCGTCCGTCGCCTCTTCTGCGAGCTGATGAGCACCCCGGTGTACTGCCGCGTTACACGTGGTCAGGAAGTCCCGTTCGGCATCGAGAACCTGGACCGGACGCTGCGAGGTAGCGCCGGAATCCAAGTACACCAAAGGTTTTCCGTCGCGCACGGTTCGCGCCAGGATCGGGAAGTCGGCCCGAACCGCTGTGACGTCGAGCTCGCGCACCGAGGTGGTCATCGTGATTACGCTCCCTGGGTAGCTGCGGTGTCCGCGGTGAAACGAACGTAGCCGTTGGTCTCGAGCTCGTCGGCCAGCTCCGGTCCACCGGACTCGACGATGCGGCCACCGACGAACACGTGAACGAAGTCGGGGTTGATGTAGCGCAGAATGCGCGTGTAGTGCGTGATCAGCAGAACACCGCCGTTCTCGCGCTCCTTGTAGCGGTTGACGCCTTCGGAGACGGTGCGCAGAGCGTCGACGTCGAGGCCGGAGTCGGTCTCGTCGAGGATCGCGATCTTCGGCTTGAGCATGCCCAACTGCAGGATCTCGTGGCGCTTCTTCTCACCACCGGAGAAGCCTTCGTTGACCGAGCGCTCGATGAACGAGGGATCGATCTCGAGCTCGCTGAGGGCTTCCTTGACTTCCTTGACCCAGTGGCGCAGCTTGGGAGCCTCGCCTCGCACGGCCGTGGCGGCGGTGCGCAGGAAGTTGGACATGGAAACGCCGGGAACCTCGACGGGGTACTGCATCGCCAGGAAGAGCCCGGCACGTGCACGCTCGTCGACGCTCATTGCGAGGACGTCTTCACCGTTGAGGGTGATGGAGCCGGACGTGACCTGGTACTTGGGGTGACCGGCGATGGCGTACGACAGAGTCGACTTGCCGGAGCCGTTGGGGCCCATGATCGCGTGGGTCTCCCCCGAGCGGACCGTCAGGTCGACGCCCTTGAGGATCTGGATGGGCTCGGCGTTGGCATCGGAGTTGGCGACCTCGACGTGCAGGTCACGAACCTCGAGGACCGAGGTGGTGGTGTTGTCACTGGTAGACATGAAATTCCTTCAAGATGAGGCGGGCGAGCGTAGCGACGGGGTGGTGTCGCAGGCGGGGCGGTCAGGAGCCGACGGCTGCGAGTTCGGCTTCGACTGCGGCTTCGAGGCGATCGCGCACCTCGGGAACAGCGATCTTGTTGATGATTTCGTGGAAGAACCCACGTACGACCAGACGACGAGCCTGATCCTCCGGGATACCACGAGCACGCAGGTAGAACAGCTGCTCGTCGTCGAAACGTCCCGTTGCACTTGCGTGGCCGGCTCCGACGATCTCACCGGTCTCGATTTCGAGGTTCGGAACCGAGTCGGCGCGGGCGCCGTCGGTCAGCACCAGGTTGCGGTTGAGCTCGAACGTGTCGGTGCCCTCCGCTGCGGCGCGGATGAGAACGTCGCCGATCCACACGGTGTGCGCGTCGGGCTTGCCGGATCCGGGATCGCCCTGAAGCGCACCCTTGTAGACCACGTTGGACTTGCAGTTGGGCTGCGAATGATCGACCAGCAGACGCTGTTCCAGATGCTGGCCGGCGTCGGCGAAGTACAGGCCGAGCAGTTCGGCGTCGCCGCCCGGTCCGTCGTACTTGACGGTGGCGGACAGGCGAACCAGGTCGCCGCCCAGGCTGATCGAGGTGTATCGAAGCACTGCGTCGCGGTTCAGGCGAGCGTGGTGTGACGTCACGTGAACTGCGTCGTCCGCCCAGTCCTGGATGGCCACCACGGTCAGCTGCGAACTGTCACCGAGAACGAATTCGATGTTCTCCGCGAAGGTTCCGCTGCCGCGCTGGTCGATCACGAACGTCGCCTTGGCGAACTGTGCCAGGTGAATCTGGGTGTGTCCGTAGGCGACGTTGTCGACTCCGGGGCCGGTCATGGTGACCACGACTGGCTTCTCGACCTCGACCTCGGCGCCCACCGAGATGACCGTTGCAGTCTCGAAGCTCGAATACGCCTGCGCTGCAATGCGATCAGCGGGAACGCCGGCTTTGCCCAGACGCGCGTCGTCACGGCCGACGGTCTCGACGGTGATGTCGCTTCCCCCGTCGACCTCGACGGTGACCTGTCCGTTGGCGACGGCGCTGCCGTCATGCAGTCCCCGGAGACGACGCAGCGGGGTGAACCGCCAGATCTCGTCACGTCCGCCGGGAACCTCGAATGCATTGACGTCGAACGAGGAGAACTGCTCGCCCTTGTTCGTGATAGGTGAGCCTGTGGCTGCACCCTTTACAGGAGCGGTCGGGTTCTCCCCGGCAACAGCTCCGATGACTCCGGTCTCTGGCGTGGTCACTAACCCACAGCCCCTTCCATCTGAAGTTCGATAAGGCGGTTGAGCTCGAGCGCGTACTCCATCGGGAGTTCCTTCGCGATGGGCTCGACGAATCCACGCACGATGGTGGCCATCGCCTCGTCCTCGGTCAGTCCGCGGCTCATCAGGTAGAAGAGCTGATCGTCACTGACCTTGGAGACGGTGGCCTCGTGACCCATGGTGACGTCGTCCTCGCGGATGTCGACGTACGGGTAGGTGTCGCTTCGGCTGATCTGGTCGACCAGCAGAGCGTCACACTTGACGGTCGACTTGGAGCCGTGGGCACCCTTGTTGACCTGCACCAGACCGCGGTACGACGCACGTCCACCACCACGGGCGACAGACTTGCTGATGATGGTCGAGGACGTGTGCGGCGCGAGGTGGAGCATCTTGGCGCCGGTGTCCTGGTGCTGGCCCTCGCCGGAGAACGCAACGGAGAGAACCTCACCGCGGGCGTACTCGCCCATCAGCCACACGGCCGGGTACTTCATGGTGACCTTGGAGCCGATGTTGCCGTCGACCCACTCCATGGATCCGCCTGCCTCGACCTTGGTGCGCTTGGTCACCAGGTTGTAGACGTTGTTGGACCAGTTCTGGATGGTCGTGTAGCGGCAGTGGCCGCCCTTCTTCACGATGATCTCGACGACGGCCGAGTGCAGTGAATCGGACTTGTAGATCGGCGCGGTGCAACCCTCGACGTAGTGCACGGAGGCATCTTCGTCGACGATGATCAGGGTGCGCTCGAACTGACCCATGTTCTCGGTGTTGATGCGGAAGTACGCCTGCAACGGGATGTCCACGTGGACTCCCGGCGGAACGTAGATGAACGAGCCACCGGACCACACGGCGGTGTTCAGCGCGGAGAACTTGTTGTCGCCGGCAGGGATGACCGATCCGAAGTACTCCTTGAACAGCTCCGGGTGCTGCTTGAGACCGGTGTCCGTGTCGAGGAAGATGACGCCCTGCTCCTCGAGGTCCTCACGGATCGAGTGGTAGACGACCTCGGACTCGTACTGAGCTGCGACGCCGGCAACGAGGCGCTGCTTCTCCGCCTCGGGGATGCCGAGCTTGTCGTACGTGTTCTTGATGTCCTCGGGCAGGTCTTCCCACGACTCGGCCTGCTTCTCGCTGGACCGGACGAAGTACTTGATGTTGTCGAAGTGAATACCTTCGAGGTCGCTGCCCCAGTTCGGCATCGGCTTCTTGTCGAAGGTGCGCAGCGCCTTGAGACGGATGTCGAGCATCCACTCGGGCTCGCTCTTCTTGGCGGAGATGTCCCGCACGACAGCCTCGGACAACCCGCGCTGCGCGCTGGCTCCGGCTTCGTCGGAATCGGACCAGCCGTAGCCGTAATGACCGAGGGACGCGATGGTCTCTTCCTGCGTGAGCGGCTCGGTGCCTGCTGCCGCAGTGGTAGTCGCCTGGTCTGATGTGACGGTCATGCGAGCTCCTTCCGGAGTCTTGTTTCTTGACGGCTGCTCGGGTTCAGCGAGGGCTGGTCGCTGTGGTCGAGCAGTTCTGACTTTGAAGAACTAGCTGAAAAATCTCTATTCGAACGCTGCACGTGGCAACGCTCTGTAGAACACTCTGGTCCGGTCATCTACTCCCGGTGGACACGAGGGGCACGTGCGTCGTGCAGGCGCAGTCACCGTTGGCGATGGTCGCCAGACGCTGGACATGAGTCCCGAGCAATTGCCGGAATGCTTGCTGCTCTGCCTCGCACAGTTCCGGAAACTCTTCTGCCACATGGGAAACCGGGCAATGGTGTTGGCAGATCTGCACGCCGTTGCCGACCGGCCGGGTCGACGCTGCGAACCCCACCGCATTGAAGGCTTCGGCGATTGCGTCCGCTGTCGCCTCGACGTTGTCGACATCTGTCGGATCAGCCGGTTCGACGTCTCCGACGATCGCCTGGACCCGACGCTTGGCGAACTCCTCGATTGCCGCGTCTCCGCCGATTTCACGGAGTTGCCGCATCGCGGCTCCCGCCAGATCGTCGTAGGTGTGGCCGAGGCGGCCGCGACCGGTCGCGGTGATCTGGAACTGCTTGGCGGGACGACCTCGTCCGCGCTGACGCAGCGACGACGCCGAAGCGGTACGGGCTTCGCCCGACTCGATCAACGCATCCAAGTGACGTCGGACACCTGCGGCACTCAAACCGAGGCGTGTGCCGATTTCGGAGGCGGTAATGGGGCCTTCTTCGAGTAGCAGCTTGACCACTGCCGCCCGCGTCTGACCTTCGACGCTCACCGTAACCGGATTTGCGGCAGCACTCGGCGAGGCCGCTACAGTGGGCTGACCTGCAACTTCCTTGCTTCGTGGGTCTGACGCATTTCTTTTCACAACACAAGTGTGACGGAATTCTTTTCGCAGGTCTACTAAGGGCAACCTGCATTACATTCGGGAATATCCGGACAACGTACGTTGTTTGTGCTTGTCTGTCCGGCTGGATGGAGCCGCTACGCTGCCTGGTGTGCCGCAGACCCCCGAGAAGACGACGACCGCGCGATCGGCGCGCGCGATCCTGCTGGAAAAACCCAAGGCACTCGCGCTTTCCACAATCGGCGTTCGACCTTTCGGATCCGCTCCCCGGCAGAGTATGGCCGCGGTGCTGCACGGCGACGAGGACGAGCGCCCGGGCCTGAACGCGAAGGAAACCGCACAACTGCGAGGGATCCGCCGATTCGGCGCGACCGGCGCGGTCTTGATGGCAGTCGGAGCGCTCGGCGCCGGCGCACAACCCGTCCTGCAGAATCCGACCGCAGGACTTCGAGTCCTCAGCCTTCCCGGACGTATGCCGACGGTCTCACTCACCATGACGATGACCGGAACCGTGCTCGTCGTTCTCGCCTGGCTGATGATGGGCCGATTTGCAGTCGGGGACATACGCAGCCGTTCCGGCGCACCGCGGCGCATGACCCGTTCCCAGTTGGACCGCACACTCCTGCTGTGGATCCTGCCGCTCTCGGTCGCACCGCCGATGTTCAGCCGCGACGTCTACTCGTATCTGGCACAAAGCGAAATCGCGGCCCGTGGACTCGATCCGTACGCCATCGGCCCCAAGGCGGCACTGGGTGTCGACCACGTTCTCACCCGCACGGTTCCGACGATCTGGCGCGACACCCCGGCTCCGTACGGTCCGTTCTTCCTGTGGCTGGGACGCGGGATCAGCTCACTGACCGGCGACAACATCGTGGCCGGAATCTTCTTGCACCGCTTGCTCGCATTGGCCGGCGTCGCGCTCATCGTGTGGGCGATACCTCGACTGGCAAAGCGATGCGGTGTCTCTGCCGTCAGTTCGCTCTGGCTCGGTGCCGCGAACCCGCTGTTGCTCTTCCACTTGGTGGCCGGCATCCACAACGAAGCGCTCATGCTCGGGTTGATGCTCGCCGGAATCGAGATCGCCCTCCGCGCAGTCGAAGGGTCCGGGCCGATCCGTGGGCGAGCGCTGTTCTATCTCGTTGCGGGATCAGGTTTGATCGCATTGTCGTCGACCGTCAAAATTCCGTCCTTGCTTGCCTTGGGATTTGTCGGCATGGCCTTGGCTCGGCGTTGGGGTGGAACCTGGAAAGCCCTGGCGGGAGCCGCGATCCTCCTGGGCGTCGTTGCCGCTGTCGTCACGTTTGTCATCAGCGTGGCCAGTGGGCTCGGTATGGGTTGGATCAACACCCTCGACACCGCCACCGCAGTCCGGAGTTGGATGTCCATCCCGACGCTCCTGGGCGTCGGCACGGGATTGGCCGGTGTACTGCTCGGACTCGGCGATCATACGACGGCGATCCTCACGATCACGCGGCCCATCGCGACTCTCGTCGCCATGCTCGTCACCGCACGGATGATGATCTCGGTGTACATGGGCCGCATACACCCGGTCGGTGGACTCGGCATCGCACTCGGAGCGATCGTTCTCCTGTTCCCCGTTGTTCAGCCGTGGTACCTGCTGTGGGCGATCCTTCCGTTGGCCGCGTGGGCCACCGCACCGATTTTCCGCATCCCTGCCGTCGTCTTCACCTCGATCGTCAGCGTCATGTTGATGTCCAACGGCGCCGAATACCTTCCGTTCATGATCGTGCAGGCCGTCATCGCGACCATCCTCACCGCCGGAACGCTCATCGTCTTCACCCGCAATTCACTCCCCTGGCGTAGCGACAAGCCAGTAGCGGAGATCACGAAAGGCGGACCGGTAGACGAAGACAACTCGGCGGGGGCTTACGCTGATTCCCCGTGACCTCGAGAGCCTCCAGATCGTCGACGCCGGCGGTACAGATCCAGGGTGTCGTCAAGTCCTTCGACGGTGTTCGAGCCGTCGACGGTATCGATCTCACTGTCGAGACGGCCCAGGTCGTTGCCCTGCTCGGCCCCAACGGAGCCGGTAAGACAACCACCGTCGAGATGTGCGAAGGGTTTGTCACCCCCGATGCCGGCACGGTTCGAGTGCTCGGTCTCGACCCCATCGCCGACTCCGGTGAAGTCCGCTCGCGAATCGGCGTCATGCTGCAGGGCGGCGGCGCGTACCCCGGGTCCAAGGCCGGGGAAATGCTCGACCTCGTGGCCGCATACTCGGCCGACCCGCTCGATCCCGCCTGGCTCCTTTCCAAACTCGGCCTCACCGATGCGCGCAAGACCCCGTACCGCCGTCTCTCCGGAGGCCAGCAGCAACGACTGTCACTGGCGTGCGCGCTGGTCGGCCGCCCCGAATTGGTATTTCTGGACGAACCCACCGCTGGGCTCGACGCTCAGGCGCGCCTGCTCGTGTGGGAACTCATCGACGCTCTGCGACGCGACGGCGTGAGCGTCCTGCTCACCACACATCTCATGGACGAGGCCGAAGCACTCGCCGACGAACTGGTCATCATCGACCACGGCAAGATCGTCGCATCGGGAACGCCGGCCGAGGTCACCAGCAAGGGCGCCGAAGGACAACTCCGTCTGACGACGGTTCCCGGTTTGAGCCTCGATTCGCTGGCCGGTTCACTCGCCGGGTTCCGCATCGAGGAATCCAACCCAGGCACCTACGTCGTCGAAGGTGCAATCGATCCGGCAACCGTGGCAACAGTTGCGACGTGGTGTGCCGATCAGGACGTGCTGATCAACGACATTCGCGTCGATCAACGGAGTCTGGAAGACGTCTTCCTCGAATTGACGGGCCGGGAACTGAGGGGATGACGGAGATCAAGGTCATGAACGAAACAGCGTCGAACGGCCAGAGCAGTCCCATCAGCGTTGCCAGAGACCGACGGCTCGCCGAGAACCGCTTCGAGCCAGGCACCTTCTCGCCGGATCCCCGCCCCAATTCGGCGGCCAAGATGCTGGCGGCGCAGACCAAACTGGAGCTGACACTTCTGCTCCGCAACGGTGAGCAATTGCTGCTCACCATGTTCATCCCGATCACCCTGCTCATCGGACTGTGTCTACTTCCGATCGGCGATTTGGGCGATTCTCGGGTCGATACCGTGCTCCCTGGTGTCATGATGGTTGCCGTGATGTCGACGGCGTTCACCGGACAGGCCATCGCCGTCGGATTCGATCGCCGATACGGCGCGCTCAAACGACTCGGTGCAACTCCGCTACCGCGGTGGGGAATCATCGCAGGCAAGAGCGCTGCCGTCATCATCGTCGTGGCGCTGCAGTCGCTGTTGCTCGGCGCTATCGGTTTGGCGTTGGGGTGGCGTCCGTCGTTCGTCGAACTTGTACTCGGCGCAGTGGTCATTGCCATCGGTACTGTCACATTTGCCGCGCTTGGCCTCCTGCTCGGCGGTACTTTGCGAGCAGAAATCGTTCTCGCGCTCGCCAACGTCCTGTGGTTCATCATGGTGGGCATCGGCAGTGTGGTCTTCGCCAGCGGTGAACTCCCGACCGCTGTTCACACGCTGGTGCGCATTGTTCCGTCCGGCGCACTGGCACACGCACTCGAAGCGGCCCTCGACACCTCGATGGACTGGTTCTCGATTCTCGTACTTCTCGTCTGGGCCGCAGTGGCCGGAGTCTGCGCAGCAAGGTGGTTCAAGTTCACGTGAGTACACGACGGACAGCTCAGATCGTCGGCTGTGTGGCCGCAACAGTGATGTTGTGTGCCGGACCCGCAACGGCGACCCCTTCGGTGTCCGGTCCACTCGCACCTGCAAATCCGCACCTCGGTCCCGTCGGTACTTCCACCATGCACGGTGACGCGGGCTCGTCCGACGTCACGCCGCTGCCTGGTCCAGGAACCGGCCCACACGAGGTGACAGCTTTCCCGATGATGGCCGCCTGCCCGACGGTCCTCCAGGGGTCCGACGGCATGATCGTCTCGCTCTGCACGACGATGATCGGCCAGATCCCGACCATCCATTTGATCGATCCGAAGGCCGACGCCACACCCTTGGGACGGTCGGTCGCGCAACTGCCGCTCGCGAAGGGCAGCCTGCTCGGCGGCGTCTACGCCTACCTCGACAACGAGAACCGTCTCGTAGCCGTCGACGGAAACCGTCAACTGGTCCGCATTTCCCATGCGCAGAATCCGGACGGCAGTTGGCGGCTGGAACTCGCGGATGTCATCGATCTCAGTGGTGCGGTTGCCGCCGACGACAACGTCACCGGCCTCGCTCCGGATTGGGACGGCAATGTCTGGTTCGCCACGGGGCACGGCACCGTCGGGTACGTCGGCGCGGATCGAATCGCGCACAGCATTGCGCTCCCCGAGGGTGAGCAGGTGCAGAACAGCATCTCCACCTCCCCGACGGGCACTGCCGTCGCAACGACCCACGCGCTTTACCAACTGAAGCGAAGTGGCGACGAAGTCGTCATCGACTGGCGTCAGCCGTACGACCGCGGGCCGGCCCGCAATCCGGGTCAGCTCAGCTGGGGAACCGGATCGACGCCGACATATTTCGGCCCGTCGACGGGCAGCGATTTCTTGACCATCGTCGACAACGCCCACCCGACAGTGAGCTTGCACGTCTATCGCGCTGACACGGGCGCCGAGGTGTGCACGCAGCCGGTGTTGTCCGCGGCCAGCAAGGACGGCTCACCGAGTGGCAGCGAGAACTCCCCCGTCGGCATCGGTCATTCGGTCTACGTGGCCGGCACTTACGGATACCCGTACCCCACGACTCCTGAAGGTGCCGGTCCAGCGGTCCCCGCCACGGCACCCTTCAACGGCGGAATGACCCGGGTCGACATCGATCCGGTCGGCTGCCATGTCGTGTGGGACAACACGATTCGTAGCTCCGCGGTACCGCACCTCTCGACGGCGGACGGCTCGATCTACACCGTCACGCGGGACGGTAATCCGAGCACCTCTCCGCTCGACGGGTACTCGTTCGCGGTGATCGACTCGAAGGACGGGTCACAGATCGGTTCGACTCCCCTGCCGTCGACGATCCTCAACGACACCCTGCAGATGTCGGCACTCATCACCGAGTCGGGCGAGTACTTCCAGGGAACGATCTCAGGAATCGTGCGCGTTCGCGCGAACTGACGCGAGCTGGTCCCGACGACGCGGGGCAGCTCGCTTCGCGCCTGCTTCAACGCCTGCCCCCAACGACACTGTGTAGTTGATGGGGAACTACGATCGTTGGCGTGGTGAATCGTGTGTATGCCGGATTTTTACGCTTGGTGGATCGACTACCTCTCCCCTCGCTGAAAACGCAGAAAATCATCGCTTTCATCGTGATCCTGACGCAGGGCGGCATCGCTGTCACCGGCGCGGTGGTGCGCGTGACGGACTCGGGACTCGGTTGCCCGACGTGGCCGCAGTGCTTCCCCGGTAGCTTCGTCCCGGTCGGCCACGGACAGGTCGCGGTGATTCACCAAGCCGTCGAGTTCGGCAACCGCCTACTCACGTTCCTGGTCGTCATCGTCGCTGCCGCAATCGTGCTCGCGGTGACTCGCGCTCGCCGCCGCAAAGAGGTGCTTGTCTACGCCTGGATGATGCCGCTCGGCACTGTCGTTCAGGCAGTGATCGGCGGTATCACCGTCCTCACAGGTCTCCTGTGGTGGACGGTCGCCATTCACTTGGTTGCGTCGATGCTGATGGTCTGGGTTGCCACGGTGATGTACGCGAAGATCGCGGAACCCGACGAGGCAACAACTCTGGTCGTGATGCCGAAGCCGCTGCGCTGGCTTACCGCGCTGTCCGGTGTCGCGCTCGCCGGCGTATTGGTCGCCGGAACTCTCGTGACGGGTGCAGGTCCCCACGCGGGCGACAAGGGCCTGGAGCGCACGGTTCCGCGCCTGGAGGTCGAGATCGTGACGCTTGTTCATCTGCACTCACAGCTGCTGGTCGGATATCTCGCGCTGGTCGTGGGTCTGACATTCGGTCTATATGCGGTCGGGACATCTGCGGCCGTGAAGATCCGTCTGAAGGTCCTGCTCGGACTGATCCTCGCCCAAGCGCTCATCGGGGTCGTGCAGTACTTCACCGATGTGCCGGAGGTTCTGGTGATCATGCACGTCGCCGGTGCGGGACTGTGCACGGCTGCGACCGCAGCAGTTTGGGCTGCGGGTAAGACCCGCCAGTACACGCCGACCGATTCGCCGATACCGGCTCTCTGACGCTTCAAGACACGTGTGGGGCGTAGGAACACCAAGAAGTGTTCCTACGCCCCACACGTCATTTCAGGCTTCGTTGCGTGCTTTCGGGAACCGAGTCTGGTTGGCGACCCAACCGGCCATCTTCTTGAAGTGACCTTCCTGGGGGGTGACGATGCTCGTCAGCTCACGCTCCCACTCGGCAACGGTGACGGTGTCGAAGGACGCAACGACGGCATTGGCCGTGGCGAGGTCCTCGACGACCTGATCACCGAGGATGCCGTCGGCACCCACGAGAGTGATGCGAACGCCGGCCAGGCCGACCGGCTGAATGACGGCGCTGGCGGAGCCGCCGTGCTCGGCGACGAACTTGGTGATGGCGTTCACCGTGGACTTCGGCAGTTCCGGCGCGGACGGGGTGGCGTCCGACTTCTCGGTATCGGTGCTCATGACTCGACAATACTGGTCGGTAGCCCGGAAGCGACACCAGGCATGGACTGAGCGTCGGCCGTCTCGGGTGTAGAACAGAAACCATGCGAGCCATCTACGTGACCGAGACCGGCGGACCAGAGGTTCTGACTCTGACCGAACAACCCGAACCGACACCCGGCCCAGGCGATCTACTCGTCAGGACCGAAGCGATCGGCATCAATTTCATCGACACGTATTTCCGAATGGGCCAGTACAAGCGCCCGCTCCCCTATATTCCCGGCGACGAGGGCAGCGGCGTCGTCGAAGCTGTCGGTTCCGACGTCACCGAATTCGCCGTTGGTGACCGTGTCGCGTGGGCGGCCGCCACGGGCAGCTACGCCGAGAAGGTGGCTGTTCCCGCCGCAGTCGCCGTGAAAGTGCCTGACGGTGTCCCGGCATCGGCCGCAGCGTCGGCGCTCCTGCAGGGGATGACGGCGCACTACCTCGCTAAGTCGACGTATCCGATCCAGAGCGGCGACACCGTGCTCGTGCACGCAGGCGCGGGCGGCGTCGGGTTGATCCTGACGCAGATGGCCGTCAGCCTCGGGGCGAGGGTCATCACGACTGTGTCGTCGGATGCGAAGGACGAACTCTCGCGCGGCGCCGGTGCCTCGGAGGTCCTGCGGTACGACGAGGACATCGCAGCGCGAGTCCGGGAGTTGACCGGCGGCGAAGGAGTCGCAGCGGCATACGACGGCGTCGGCGCGACAACTTTTGATTCGAGCCTGGCTTCCGTCCGTATTCGCGGCACTGTCGCGTTGTTCGGTGCGGCCAGTGGCCCGGTTCCGCCCGTCGATCCGCAGCGGCTCAATTCATCGGGTTCGCTGTTCCTGACGCGTCCGACGCTCGCGCATCACATTCGCACTCGTGAGGAACTGACCTGGCGTGCCGGCGATGTCTTCGACGCCATTGCGGCCGGGAATCTCGATATTCGCGTCGGCGCCGAGTATCCCCTCGCCGACGCGGCAACAGCCCATCGGGATCTGGAAGGTAGAGCAACGACCGGGTCGATCGTTCTGATTCCCTAGCGAAGTGCTGTGCGCCTTTATTAACCGCCCGCGGTTAATAAAGGCGCACAGCAGAATCAGCTGAGCATGTCGCTGATCGTCTGGAGTCCGAGAACCGAGTCGACAGCGAGGCCGACGAAAACGATCGCAAGATAGTTGTTCGATTGCAGGAACAGGCGCAGCGGCTTGACCTGAGCACCGCCGCGAACGCTGCGGTACAGCTGATGAGCCATGAGCAGGAACCACGCACCGGCGACGATGGTGATGGCGGCGTAGATGACGCCCGACGCGGGGACGAGGACAAGCGTCGTGACGACCATCGCCCAGCTGTAGAACAGGATCTGCTTGGTGACGTGCTCCTCGGTGGCGATCACCGGAAGCATGGGAACACCTGCCGCCTTGTAGTCCTCTTTGTATCGCATCGCGAGCGCCCAGGTGTGCGGCGGCGTCCAGAAGAAGATGATCAGGAACAGCACGACGGGCTGCCAGCTCAGCGACCCGGTGACAGCGGCCCAGCCTACGAGGACGGGCATACATCCGGCTGCGCCACCCCAGATGACGTTCTGCCAGGTGCGACGCTTGAGAACCATCGTGTAGATGAGGACGTAGAACGCGATCGTGATCACGACGAGGATGCCGGCCAGGAGGTTGGCTCGCCACCACAGCCACAGGAACGACGCGAGTCCGAGAAGAAGTCCGAAGACGAGTGCGTTACGGGTCGGCACCGCCTCGCGGGCCAACGGACGCTTCGCGGTGCGCTTCATGACCTTGTCGATGTCGGCGTCGACGACGCAGTTGAGCGAGTTCGCGCTCGCTGCGCCCATCCAGCCACCGAAGAGGGTGCTGAGGATCAGAACGATGTCGACCGTTCCGCGATCTGCCAGCAGCATTGCCGGAATGGTTGCCACCAACAGCAATTCGATAACTCGCGGCTTCGTGAGCGCGATATAAGCCAGAACCTTGCCCGTTGCGCGTCCCCACACCGTATCGGTATTGGTCGCCCGCGGGGCGGCACCTGGGCTGCCGAAGCCATGTCCGCTCGGCTGTTGCCCTGTCCGCACGTTCTCTCCTTGCACCACGCGTTACCGCACTAACTGTTCACGACACACTGCTGACACTGTCCTCTACTACGAACGATGGTAGACCGCAGCCATTGAGGAACCGAATCGACCCGGACAGCCAGGACCATTAGGCTGGGTTACGCAGTGGAGGGACACCCCACCCTCGCAATCCACGTACACCATGTCAGGAGACATCTGCCAGTGTCGATCACAGACGAGATCCACGTCCTCACGCAACCCGTCCACCCCTCGGACTGGACCGACCTGGACACCAAGGCTGTCGATACCGCCCGCGTGCTCGCCGCCGACGCGGTTCAGAAGGTCGGCAACGGCCATCCCGGAACTGCAATGAGCTTGGCGCCGTTGGCATACACCCTCTTTCAGCGCATCATGCGCCACGATCCTTCGGATGCAGAATGGGTCGGCCGTGACCGCTTCGTTCTTTCCTGTGGCCATTCGTCCTTGACGCTGTACACCCAGCTCTACCTGTCGGGCTACGGTCTCGAGCTTGCTGACCTCGAAGCTCTCCGCACATGGGGCGCACTGACCCCCGGTCACCCCGAGGTCGGCCACACCGTCGGCGTCGAGATGACCACCGGTCCGCTCGGCCAGGGCCTTGCGTCCGCAGTCGGCATGGCCATGGCTGCGCGTCGTGAGCGCGGGCTGTTCGATCCGGAGACCCCGGTCGGCTCCTCCCCCTTCGACCATCACATCTACGTGATCGCGTCCGACGGTGACATCGAGGAAGGCGTCACCTCCGAGGCGTCGTCTCTCGCGGGTGTCCAGGAACTGGGCAACCTGATCGTCTTCTACGACGACAACAAGATCTCCATTGAGCACGACACCGCCATCGCTCTCGGCGAAGATGTCGGAAAGCGCTACGAGGCGTACGGCTGGCACGTTCAGCACGTCGAGGGCGGCGAGAACGTCTCCGGCATCCTCGACGCGGTTGCCGCTGCCAAGGCCGTCGTCGATCGTCCGTCCATCATCTTGCTCCGCACCATCATCGGTTTCCCGGCGCCGAAGAAGATGAACACCGGCGACGTTCACGGCTCCGCACTCGGTGCCGACGAAGTCGCCGCGGTCAAGGAAGCCCTCGGGTTCGATCCGAGCAAGTCCTTCGACGTCGACGCCGACGCTCTGGCTCACGCCCGTGAGGTCGTCTCGCGCGGAGCCGACGCACACAAGGCATGGCAGGTCGAGTTCGACGCGTGGGCCGCACGTGAGTCCGAGCGCAAGGAACTCTTCGACCGCCTGTTCGCCGGTGAGTTCCCCGCCGGCTGGGCCGACGCTCTCCCGACCTACGAGGCCGACGCCAAGGGCGTTGCGACTCGCAAGGCCTCCGGTTCGGCTCTCAACGCGCTCGGACCGATCCTGCCCGAGCTGTGGGGCGGTTCCGCCGACCTCGCCGGCAGCAACAACACCACCATCAAGGGCGCAGATTCGTTCGGCCCCTTCTCCATCTCCACCAGCGACTGGACTGCGCAGCCTTACGGCCGCACGCTCCACTTCGGTATCCGTGAGCACGCGATGGGCTCGATCCTCAACGGCATCGCGCTGCACGGGCCCACCCGTCCGTACGGCGGAACCTTCATGGTCTTCTCCGACTACATGCGTCCGGCGGTTCGCCTGGCTGCACTGATGAAGACTGCCGTCACCTACGTCTGGACCCACGACTCGATCGGTCTCGGCGAAGACGGCCCGACTCACCAGCCGGTCGAGCACCTCGCTGCTCTTCGTGCGATCCCGAACCTCGCCGTCGTCCGCCCGGGTGACGCCAACGAGACCTCGTTCGCATGGCAGGCAGCACTCGAGAACAAGACGGGCCCGACGGCTCTGGCGCTCACCCGCCAGGACATCCCGGTTCTCGAAGGCACCAAGGAGAAGGCTGCCGAAGGCGTCAAGCGCGGCGCTTACGTCCTCGTCGACGCTGCCAACGGTTCGCCCGAGGTCATCTTGCTTGCGACCGGTTCCGAACTGCATCTGGCCACCGAGGCTCGCGAGACCCTCGAAGCTCAGGGCGTCGCAACCCGCGTCGTTTCCGTGCCGTGCCTCGACTGGTTCCTCGAGCAGGATCAGGCGTACCGCGACGAGGTCATTCCGCCCGCCGTCCGCGCACGCGTGTCCGTCGAAGCCGGTATCGCAATGCCGTGGTGGCGCATCCTCGGCGACGCCGGCCAGGCCGTCTCGCTCGAGCATTACGGCGCTTCCGCCGATTACAAGACCTTGTACCGGGAGTTCGGCATCACCGCCGACGCGACTGTCGAAGCCGCGCAGCGCTCCCTCGCATCTGTGAAGGGATGATCTCGATGACACAGAACGTGAATACCGAAAAGCTCTCCGCTGCAGGCGTTTCCATCTGGCTTGACGACCTCTCGCGAGATCGCATCCAGTCCGGCAACCTGCAAAACCTCATCGACACGAAGTCGATCGTGGGTGTCACGACCAACCCGTCGATCTTCCAGGCGGCACTGTCCAAGGGCTCCGACTACGACGCTCAGGTTCGCGAGTTGGCCGAGCGCGGCGCCGATGTCGACGCCACCATCACGGCCGTCACCACCGACGACGTGCGCGCTGCGTGCGACATCCTGGCCCCGCAGTTCGAGGCATCGAACGGCGTCGACGGCCGCGTGTCCATCGAGGTCGATCCTCGTCTGGCGCACGACACCGACGCGACTGTCGCGCAGGCGATCGAGCTGCACAAGATCGTCGACCGCCCGAATGTCCTCATCAAGATCCCCGCAACGCTGGCCGGTATCCCCGCCATCGCCAAGGTGATCGGTGAAGGCATCAGCGTCAACGTCACTTTGATCTTCTCGGTCGAGCGCTACGAAGCTGTCATGGGCGCGTACCTCGACGGTCTGGACACCGCCAAGGCTGCCGGCCGCGACATCTCGTCCATCGAGTCGGTCGCCTCGTTCTTCGTCTCCCGTGTGGATTCCGAGATCGACAACCGCCTCACGGCGATCGGCACGCCGGAAGCTCTCCAGCTTCGCGGCAAGGCTGCACTCGCAAACGCTCGTCTGGCGTACAACGCGTACCAGCAGATCTTCGAGGTGCAGCCGCGCTTCCAGGCTCTCCTGGCCGATGGCGCCAAGGCTCAGCGCCCGCTGTGGGCGTCGACCGGCGTGAAGAACCCGGATTACCCGGACACGCTCTACGTCACCGAGCTGGTTGCGCCCAACACGGTCAACACCATGCCGGAGAAGACGCTCGACGCTCTCGCCGACCATGGTGAGATCACGGGCGACACGATTTCGGGCACCGCTCAGGACTCGCAGGTCGTCTTCGATCAGCTCGCAGCTGTCGGCATCGATCTTGCGGACGTGTTCAAGGTCCTCGAGACCGAGGGCGTCGACAAGTTCGAGGTGTCCTGGAACGAGTTGCTCGACGCAACTGCCGAGCAGCTTCGCGCAGCAACCCAGAAGAGCTGAGCCTGTGAGCGATTCCGCGGCGGCATCAGATTGGGTGAATCCCCTTCGGGACAGCACCGACAAACGGCTTCCGCACATTGCGGGGCCCTGCGCCCTGGTGATCTTCGGTGTTACCGGCGACCTCGCCAGGCGCAAGCTCATGCCAGCCATCTACGACCTCGCCAACCGTGGACTGTTGCCGCCCGGATTCGCTCTGGTCGGGTTCGCCCGGCGTGAATGGACGGACGAGGACTTCGCGAACGTCGTCCTCGAAGCAGTCAAGGACGGTGCTCGCACCAAGTTCCGTCAGGACGTCTGGGAGAGGCTCGCCGAAGGTATCCGGTTCGTGGAGGGCAGTTTCGACGAGGCCGAGGCCTTCCAGAACCTGTCCGAGACCTTGGCCACGCTCGACAACGAACGTGGTATCGGCGGCAATCACGGGTTCTACCTTGCGATTCCGCCCAACGCGTTTCCTCAGGTGCTCGAGCAACTGTCGGCGTCGGGCCTCGCGCAGGCCGAGGACGGTCAGTGGCGACGAGTTGTCATCGAGAAGCCGTTCGGTCACGACCTCGAGAGCGCTCGCGAACTGAACGCCGTCGTCAACAAGGTGTTCCCCGAGGACACGGTCTTCCGTATCGACCACTACCTCGGCAAGGAAACGGTCCAGAACATCCTGGCTCTGCGCTTCGCGAACCAGTTGTTCGATCCGATCTGGAACGCGCACTACGTCGACCACGTCCAGATCACGATGGCCGAGGACATCGGCCTCGGTGGGCGTGCCGGGTACTACGACGGCATCGGCGCGGCCCGTGACGTGATCCAGAACCACCTGCTCCAATTGCTCGCGTTCACGGCGATGGAAGAACCCATCAGCTTCGAACCGCTCAATCTGCAGGCGGAGAAGATCAAGGTTCTTTCGGCAACGCGTCTGGCCGAACCACTCGACGAGACCACTGCCCGCGGACAATACGAAGGTGGTTGGCAGGGCGGGTTGCCGGTGGTCGGACTCCTCGAAGAAGAGGGCTTCGCAGCGGACTCCACAACGGAGACCTTTGCCGCCATCACCCTCGAGGTCGACACCCGTCGCTGGGCGGGCGTGCCGTTCTACCTGCGCACGGGCAAGCGTCTCGGCCGCCGCGTCACCGAGATCGCAGTGGTCTTCAAGCGCGCACCACACCTGCCGTTCGACAAGACCATGACCGAAGATCTCGGCCAGAACGCACTCGTGATCCGCGTGCAGCCTGACGAGGGCGTCACCATGCGGTTCGGCTCGAAGGTTCCCGGATCGAGCATGGAAGTCCGTGACGTCAACATGGACTTCTCGTACGGTCAGGCTTTCACCGAGTCGTCACCGGAGGCGTACGAGCGACTCATCCTCGACGTGTTGCTCGGCGAGCCGTCTCTCTTCCCCGTCAATGCCGAAGTCGAATTGTCTTGGGAAATCCTCGATCCCGTCCTCGAACACTGGGCGGCCGGCGGCAAGCCGGAACCCTACGAGGCTGGAACGTGGGGACCACCGTCTGCGGACGAAATGATGCAACGCACCGGACGCGAATGGAGGCGACCCTAGTGATTCTCGATTTGCCCTCCACCACCACGGTCCAGGTCAGCAAGAAACTGGTCGAGGTACGTAAGACCGGCGGCGCTGTCACCTTGGGACGTGTGCTGACGCTTGTCGTCTGCACCAGGGACACCGGGAACGCCGAGGCCGCAATCGAGGCCGCCAACGAAGCAAGCCGCGAGCACCCCTGCCGCGTCATCGTGCTTCTGCGTGGCGACGAGCAGAGCGAGCCTCGGCTCGATGCTCAGATCCGCGTCGGTGGGGATGCCGGCGCCTCTGAGGTCGTGGTGCTGCGCCTCTACGGTCCCCTGGCGGACCACGAGAGCAGCGTCGTCATCCCGTTCCTGCTCCCCGACACACCGGTAGTCGCGTGGTGGCCCCTCGAGGCACCTGAGATTCCGGCGAAGGACCCCGTCGGAAAGCTTGCGATCCGTCGCATCACCGACGCCACCGGTGCCCCGGATCCGACTGCCACCATCAAGGGACGACTCGCGTCGTACACCGCCGGTGACACCGATCTCGCCTGGAGTCGCGTCACCTACTGGCGCGCACTGCTCGCGTCGGCTCTCGATCAGCCGCCGCACGAGAAGATCACCTCAGCGGTGGTCTCCGGTCTCAAAACCGAACCGGCACTGGATATTCTCGCCGGTTGGTTGGCAGCCAAGATCGACGGTCCGGTCATCCGACGTACGGGTGAGCTCACCGTCGAGTTGAAGCTGGAGACTCGCAGCATCTCCATCAGCCGCCCACAGGAGGGTACGACCGCAACCCTGATCCGCACCGGTCAGCCCGACTCGCTGGTCTCGCTCGGTCGTCGAGAGACGCGCGATTGCCTCGCCGAGGAATTGCGTCGGCTCGATCCGGACGAGATCTACGAAGAAGCTCTGGCTGGCTTGGAGAAGGTGACCTATGAGTGATGTTGTCGTAGAGAAGTTTTCCGACGCCGGCCAACTGGTCGATGCCGCTGCCGCACGCCTGGTCACGACAATCGTTGATGCCCAGAAGGCTCGCGGGTTCGCATCCATCGTGCTGACGGGTGGCGGAACCGGGATCGCACTTCTCGAGAAGTTGCGTGACGCTCCCGGCGACATCGACTGGTCGCAGATCGATCTGTACTGGGGCGACGAGCGGTTCCTGCCGTCCGGCGACCCCGAGCGGAACGAAGTCCAGGCGCGTGAGGCGCTTCTCGATCATGTGCCGGTCGATCCCGACAGGGTGCATGCGATGGCCGCATCCGACGGTATCGACGACGGTGATCCGCACGGGGCGGCGACGGCATACGAACAACTGCTGGGCGCTCAGGCACACGGCAATCAGGTTCCGACGTTCGACGTGCACCTGCTCGGCATGGGTGGAGAAGGACACGTCAACTCGTTGTTCCCGCATACCGACGCCGTTCGCGAAGAAGCTCGTTTCGTTGTCGCGGTGACGGACTCCCCCAAGCCGCCACCGGTACGGATCACCCTGACGCTGCCTGCTGTTCGGCGTGCCAAAGAGGTCTGGCTGCTCGTCTCGGGTGCTGCAAAGGCCGAGGCCGTTGCCAAAGCTGTCGGAGGTGCTTCGTCCGAGGACTGGCCGTCCGCCGGCGCCACCGGTTTGGTGGCGACGCGTTGGTTCCTCGATACGGACGCTGCCTCGCAGCTCTGATCTGATTTCACGGATCTGATTTCACACCGGGCCGGGAATCGTCTTCAGGCGATTCCCGGCCCGGTGGTACATCGAGGACATTTTCACAGTGGCGAGTCATGACTACCCGCTGAGTCCGGAGCCGATGCGAATTTCCTTTTGACGGAACGGAACTCAATCCCGAGATCCCTTGTCTCCAACGGGCACTCTGCCCTGCACAACGATTCATCTCTCCCCCTGTCTCGTTCTTTCGAGCGATTACTACCTTGGACGCCGCGAAGTAGGGTTCGGTTCCGTAGATCGCTTTCACTCTTGAACGAATCAATCCAGGCGAGAACAATCGAACAATGTCGTGGACACCGAATCCGGATGCACTTCGCGGGCGAGTGGCTGTTGTTGCCGGGGCGACGAGGGGCGCCGGACGCGGAATCGCCGCAGCCCTGGGTGAGGCCGGTGCAACCGTCATCTGCACTGGCCGGAGCACATCTGCCGGAATACTTCAGTCGGACTATCCGCGCGGCGAAACCATCGAGGAGACGGCAGAGCTTGTCACCGAACTGGGCGGCGTCGGCGTGCCGATTGCCGTCGATCATCTCAAGAGCACGCAAGTGGCTGATCTCGCCGAACGCTTGCGCGCCGACTATCAACATATCGACATCTTGGTCAATGACATCTGGGGCGCGGAACTGCTCAAGGGCGGGCCGGCAGAGTGGAACACGCCGGTATGGGAACACGATCTGGACAAGGGCTTTCACATTCTGCGCCTGGCGATCGACACCCACATCACCACGTCGCACCACCTCCTGCCGCTGATGATCGATCGGCCAGGCGGACTGGTCGCCGAAATAACCGACGGCACTACCGAATACAACGCATCGAACTATCGCATCTCGGTGTTCTACGACCTGGCGAAGGTGTCCGTGAACAGGCTTGCATTTTCACAAGGCCACGAACTTGCCCCGTTCGGCTGTACTGCCGTCGCCATCACTCCGGGGTTCCTGCGATCGGAGATGATGCTCGACAATTTTGGTGTCGGTGAATCGAATTGGCGTGACGCTTTGTCGCCGGAGCGGGATGGGCCGACTGCACCTCCGGATTTTGCCCGCTCCGAGTCACCAAGATTCACAGGACGTGCGATCGCCGCCCTCGCCGCCGATTCGAATCGGAAGCGATGGAATCAGCGATCGGTCAGTTCAGGCGAACTCGGAACGGCATACGGGTTCACCGACACCGACGGCAACCGCCCCGATTTTTGGCATTACCAACGCTGAGCGTGACTAGTCAACGGTCTTCCGACGAGCCGTCTACCTCGCGGTAAGACCACCCCCGCAGAAAGCGCCTTGCGTTGGTCAGGTAGGCGTGCACATGCGTGAGCATGCCGGCGAACTCCCAAGGTTCCAGATTTTTCATACCTAATGGTCTCATTTGTCCCCCAAGTCGCCGCCAGTGGGAGTCGGAGCGCGATTAGGATCCGCTCATGGCCGAATTCGCGACGATCGACGAATACATCGCGTCGTTTCCCACCGACGTGCAGCGATCCCTCGGGAGCATCCGCGAGACGATCCACAGCACTGTTCCCGGCCTCGATGAAACCATCAGCTATCAGATGCCGACCATGACGGTGAATGGGAAGAACCTGGTTCACTTCGCAGGCTGGAAACACCACATCTCGATGTACCCACTCCCGGCAGGTGACGCAGAGTTCGAGAAGTCCGTCGACCCGTACCGGGCTGCGAAATCAACCGTGAAGTTCCCGTTGAACAAACCGATCCCCCTCGATCTCGTGGCTCGAACCGTCGAATTGCTCGCGCAGCGCCACTAACCTCAGTTCCCGTCGGAGCCTTGTGAGAGCGTATGGCCGTGCAGAGACAACCCATCCGACGCATCAAGGCCGGGACATCGTCGGGCGCTGACGTAGGCAGCTGGCCGATGACGGTGCCCGCGGTTGCGCAGATCGTTCGGGACGGTCTTGAACTTCCACCGGGTGTCACCATTCTGGTCGGCGAAAACGGAGCGGGGAAGTCGACCGTCATCGAAATTCTTGCCGCCGTTCTCGGTCTCAATGCCGAAGGCGGGTCTACCAATACGCGACATCAGACCAGATCGAGTGAACCGAGCGGCCTCGACCTTGTGGTCGAGCGGAGCCCCGGCGCGTCGAAGTGGGCGTACTACCTCCGAGACGAAACCTTGCACGGGTTGTACACGTATTTGGAGGACAACCCCAATCCCACGCGACCTGAACCGCTTTACCATCACCTCTCCCACGGTGAGGCGCTGCTCGAGATCTTGTCGTCGAGGACCTCCGACGGCGGCTTCTATCTCATCGACGAACCCGATGCCGCACTCTCCTTCCAAGGGACCTTGACGCTGGTCGCACTGCTCGGTGAGCTGGTGGAATCCGGCGCGCAGGCAGTGATCGCGACGCACTCGCCGATCATCGCGGCACTGCCGAACGCCAATCTGCTCGAGATCGGCGAATGGGGAATCCGAGCCGCGAGCTGGGAGGACCTCGATCTGGTCTCGAACTGGCAGCGGTTCCTTCACGACCCGCAGACGTACCTGCGCCACCTGATCTAACCTGGAACTCCACCCCAGGAGGCCTCCATGGCATACGACAAGGCGCTGGCTGAGCGTATCCGCGATGCGCTCTCGGGCGAGAGCGACGTCGAAGAAGTAAAGATGTTCGGTGGGCTGAGCTTCATGGTGAACGGGAAGCTGGCCGCCAGTGCGAACTCACACGGCAACATCATGGTTCGGTGTGACCCCGATCGAGTTGACGAACTCCTGACGCACAAGGGTGCAAGTTGGCCCGAGATGCGGGGTAAGCCGATGAGCAAGGGATGGATCGTCGTCGACCGAACCGGGACGAGTTCGAACGTCGAGTTCAATGCGTGGATCAAGGAAGCTCTGGACTTCGTGCACTGACTGGTAGTGCCGGTTCGATCAATTTCGCTCGATTCGGCAAAAAGTGAAGTGGGCGGCCCTAGACTCCGAAAAAGCATTGGATTGGGCGCCACGACGGCGCGGAGGAAAGGTGGTCCATCGCGTGACGTTCACACCCAATCAGCCGGATCACCAACGCGCCTTCGGGTTTCAGCCGCCGTCGACCCGCACGATTCCCTCCCTCATGCCCGACCGTTTCGGACCTAGCCTCATCGGATCGCTGTGGGCGTGCGCCGGGATCGTCGCCGGAAGCCTCGGCCCGTGGACGTCATCCTCCGCCCTCGACCACAGTGGTACCGACGAATGCGGAGTGATCACACTCGTCCTCGCTCTGGGCGCGGTAACCGCGCTGATCACCCTCATGGTTCGGGACGTCACGCCCGAGATGAAGAATCACTGCACGGGACCGCTGGTGGGAATCGCCGTCTTGATCGTTGCCGTCGGAAACGCCGCGTCCATTGTGCGACGTAGTACCGAGGTCGCAGGGCACACCGCCGGACCGTCCATCGGGTGGGGACTCTGGGTGGTCATCGCGTCCGCAGTGATCCTGTGCATCACGTCGTCGACCGTCGCGCACATGATCAGGTTTCAGGCAGCAATGATCACAAGGTCTTGATCAGACCGCCGTCGATCACGAAATCCGCGCCCGCCACGTTCCCCGCGCGATCGCTGGCGAGGAACAACACCAGGTCCGCTACCTCTTCGGGAAAGGTGAAGCGGCCCGTCTCGGCGCCGGCGGCCGCACTTTCGACGATATCGTCGGCGGCTGAACCATTCGCCTTCGCCAGCGTCGAGGCCACTCCGTGCTTGCCGAGCCACAACTCCGTCTGCACCGGACCAGGGCTGACGGTATTGACGCGGATCCCCTTCCCTCCCAGTTCTTTCGACAACGACTTCGAGAAGTTGGTCAACGCCGCTTTGGCGGCGCTGTAGTCGATCACCGTCGGGTCAGGCAAGAATGCGTTGACCGAACTGATCGTCACGATGCTTCCGCCACCTCTGCGGATCAACTCCGGCAGCGCAGCGCGAACAGTGCGTACAGCCGACAAGAACGTCAGATTGAACGACGACGCCCACTCTTCGTCCGTGATAGCCGCGAAGCCGCTCGTTCGCGGGGTGACGGCGCCGACGTTGTTGACCAAGATGTCGACGCCGCCCCTCGCTGCTGCAACCTCGAGCAGTCGGGTAGATCCTTCGACACTCGCGAGGTCGACGCCGACAAAGGTGACGGCGCCGCCGGCCTGCAGCGATTCGAGTTCCGGCGAGAGCGTCCGCGAGCCCGCGACGACGTGGACTCCCTCTGCCACCAAGGCCCGAGTGATCGCCAACCCGATACCTTTTCCCGCGCCGGTAACCACGGCAGTTCGTCCGTCCAATTGCAGATCCACTGCGGTCCCCGTTCGGTCCGGTGCGCAGCGTTGGGTGTGCGTGCGACAGCTCTAGAGTCGCCGCACGCACACCCTGGTAAACCTGCAGAACCAGCCGCTGTTACCTAGCCACTGTTACGAAGCGCAGTGGCAAGGCCGTTCATCGTCAGCTGGATACCCCGACGCACCTGATCGCTCTCGTCGCCGGAACGGTACCGACGGATCAGCTCGACCTGTAGATGGTTGAGTGGTTCGAGGTACGGGAACCGGTTGTGAACCGAACGCTCGAGGCCCGAGTTGTCGGCAAAGAGGTTCTCGTTGCCTGTGATTGCCTTGTACATGCGAATTGTGCGTTCGTGCTCGTCGGTGATCATTCCGAAGACTCGATCGCGCAGTTCGGCGTCGGGCACGAGGTCCGCGTAGCGGGCCGCCAAACCGAGATCAGACTTCGACATCACCATGGCCATGTTCGAGAGCACGGTTCGGAAGAACGGCCACTTCTCGTACAGGGCCGTCAACGTGGCAAGCCGAGTGTCGTCTCCGTCTATCCATCTTTCGAACGCGGCGCCGGTTCCGTACCAACCCGGAAGCATCACGCGAGACTGACTCCACGAGAGCACCCAGGGAATGGCACGCAGGTCGGAAATCGCCTTGGTCTGCTTGCGAGAGGCCGGACGAGAGCCGATATTGAGTGCCCCGATCTCGGCGACCGGTGTCGACGCTTCGAAGTACTGCACGAATCCTGGTGTGTCGTGCACCAATTCGCTGTACGCGGTGCGGGCGAGTGCAGCCAACTCGTCCAACACCGCGTAGGCCGCATCTGCGTCGCTGCCAAGACCTTCGACGTCGAGCAACGTCGACTCGATAGTCGCGGCGATGAGTGTTTCGAGGTTGCGGTGCGCCAGACGCGGTTCGGCGTACTTGGCCGCAATCACCTCACCCTGCTCGGTGATTCGCAGAGAACCAGCGACTGCGCCGGGGGGCTGCGCGAGAATCGCTTCGTAGCTCGGTCCGCCGCCACGTCCGACGGTTCCGCCGCGGCCGTGGAAGAGCCTCAACCTGATTCCGCTCTTACGCGCGGCATCGACGAGGTCGAGTTCGGCACGGTACAGCGCCCAGTTGGCGGCCAAGTACCCGCCGTCCTTGTTCGAGTCGGAGTACCCGAGCATCACTTCCTGACTGTCACCGCGAGAACGGACGATCGCACGATAGATCGGGATGTCGAGCGTCGCCAGCAATGTGTCGGCGCCGCCCTGCAGATCCTCGATCGTCTCGAACAACGGGACGATGCCGATCGGGCAGGAGGGTTCGCTACCGACGCCCGGATCGAGCACCCCGACCTCTTTGAGCAGCACCGCAGCTTCGAGCATGTCGCTGACCGAGGTACACATGCTGATGATGTAGTTGGGTACTGCGCCCGCTCCGAGAACCCGCACTGCCTTGGCGCCGGCAGCCATGATGGCCAGTTCCTTGGTGGTCAATTCGCTGAACTCGGCGTCCGGCGAAGTCAGTGGTCGCCGCGTCGTCAACTCGGCCGACAGCAGTTCGACTCGATCGGCTTCCGGCAAGGACGTGTAGTCCGGGTGAACTCCGGCCCACGCCAGAAGTTCTGCGACGACGCTTTCGTGTACCTCGGAGTTCTGCCGCATGTCCAGACCGGACAGGTGAAAGCCGAACACCTCCACCGCTTCTCGGAGCCGATCGAGTCGATCGTCGGCGATGGTCTCGTCGCCGAAACGACGCAACGAGGTGTCGATGATTCCGAGATCCCGCTGCAGTTGTGCCGGGTCGGTGTACGCCTCGAGACCTTCATCAGCACCGTGTGCGGGCAACTCCCCCAGTACCGTCAGTGCGGTTGCGCTCAATCGCCCGCGGATACCGCGAATCGCACGACGGTACGGCTCGTCGGCCCGGAATGCAGAATCGTCGCCGGAGGTAGACGCCAGCAGATCGAGTTCGGGCGTGACGGACACCAGCCGCGCCGACATCGACAGTTCACGCTCGAGATGTTCGAGTTCCTCGAGATGATGCTCGAGAGCAGTCGCCGCAGCGCGCGACGTGGCGCGCTGGACGATTTCGCCGGTCACGTACGGATTGCCGTCCCGGTCACCGCCAATCCACGAACCCGGCCTCAGGATCGGTTCCGGCAGGAGCCCGGCGTCCGGCCAACGCGTTCGTAGAGCTTTGCGGACCTCGGCATTGATCTTCGGAATCACCTCGAACAACGCCGCGTCGTAGTAGCGCAGGCCTACCTCGATTTCATCCTGGATACGGAGGCGGCTGAGCCGGATCAGAGCCGTCTGCCACAGGGTCAGGATCTGACGGCGCAATTGCAGATCGACATCAGCGGTTTCTGCGACGCTCAGCGCCGTGCGCTCGCGGTATCGCATCAACTCGGTGATCCGACTCTGCGTCTCGAACACCGTGCGGCGTCGAGTCTCCGTCGGGTGAGCGGTGATGACGGGTGAGACCAGGGCGCCCCGCAGCGCTTCTTCGACGGTAGCCGAATCGATATCGGCTGCATCGAGTTTGGTGTACGTGGCGGCGAGAGTGCTGTCGCGGGGCGGTTCACCCGCGTTGACGTGGATGGCCCGTCGACGCTCGCGGTGGATGTCCTCGGCCAGGTTGGCGAGCAGCGCGAAGTGACTGAACGCACGAATGACGGGAATGGCGTCGTCCGTACTGATTTCGGCGAACAGCGACACCAGTTCGGCGCGGTCGATCTCCGACCGACGGACTCGGAACGACTCGACACGAGCTCGCTCGACCAGATCGAAAACATTGTCGCCGGCTTGCTCTCGCACTATTTGTCCGAGTATTCCGCCGAGAAGCCGGATGTCTTCGCGCAGCGGCTCGGTGGCCTCTCGCGGTGTTTCTCGATGCGACGCGGTTTCAGTCATCACTCAATTATCGACCGAAACAAAGAACCCCGCTCGATAGGCGGGGTTCCGTGTCTGAAATTCGTGTGTGAAAAACTACCGGCTGCAAGTCATGAGCCGAGAATCAGGCGAACTTGATCTCCAGGCCGATGCCGACGATCGAGATGAGCCAGATCAACGCGGTGAAGACCGTCAACCGGTCGAGGTTCTTCTCGACAACAGTCGATCCGGACAGGCTGGACTGAACACCGCCACCGAACAGACTCGACAAACCGCCGCCCTTACCGCGGTGCAGGAGCACCAAGGCGATGAGGAGCAAGCTGGTGATGACCAGCAGGATATCCAGGAACAGTTTCATGTCTGTCTACGTCCACCAATCCAATAGGGACAACTACAACCGATAACACCATACAGGCGCGCACAGATAGCCTGACCACATACCCGTCTCGCACATGACTTTGCACCCGGCCAGGCACGACTCTTGGTCAGTGGCATCGATCACACTGTCGAGATACCGATTCAGTAGTTTTTCAGTTGACGCGACTCTACCTCCGAAAGGCCGGCTCCATGCTTTCCGACACTGCCCTGCCCGACACTGCCCTGCCCGACATACCCTTGCCTGACACACCACGTCTGGCTTCGATTCACAACTTCCGCGACGTGGCCGGCCCCGGGTACGTCACGACCAGCGGACAGGCGATGAGCCGCGGAGTTTTCTACCGCGCAAACGTGCTGACGCCCTCGCCTGAGGATCTTGCAATCGTGGAATCGCTGGGGCTGACCGCCGTCTACGACGTGCGCTCCGAAACCGAAGCGAACGAAACTCCCGACACCGTGCCTGCGCCAGCGATGTACGCCCACATTCCCATCCTGTCCGGCAACATCCACGCCGAAGCGATGGCTCTCCGAACAGCGGACGCTGCAACAGCTTTCATGCAGAACATCAATCGCAGCTTTGTCGCAGACCCCGTCACTCGCAGCGGATTCTCGCAGTTGTTCGCCGCCCTGGCCACTACCGCCGGGCCGCAACTCTTCCACTGCACGGCAGGCAAGGACCGAACAGGCTGGGCAGCAGCACTACTGCAGACACTCGCCGGTGTACCGCGCGAAACGATCATGGCGGACTACCTGCTCACGAATACGTACTCGGCCGAGTACATCGATGCGACGGTCGCAACGATCGCCGCCGCCACAGATGCAGACAAGGGCGAGGTGATCCGGTTGCTGCTGTCCGTCGACGCAAGTTACCTGGGCGCTGCCTTCGAGCAGGTGGAACACCACTACGGGACCGTCGAGAACTATCTGACCACCGGGTTGGACCTTGCTCGCGAACTCGTCGGCGCTTTGGAAACCAAACTCGTGAGCTGAATCCGGCGAATCAAAAAAACTGCGGGCGTGTGACCTACTCGGTCACACGCCCGCAGTTCAGTGTCATGCAGTTCAGTGTCATGCAGTGACAGTGTCCTGCAGTTTCCAGCTCACTACCCGATCACATCACGGGAGTGGACCGCCTGCAGCGATCGCAGACAGTGTCGCGAACTCGTCAGCCTTGAGCGACGCGCCGCCGACCAGAGCGCCGTCGACGTCAGTCTGGCCGACGATCTCTCCGACGTTCTTGGAGCTGACGCTGCCGCCGTACAGAACGCGAACGCCGGCTGCGACCTCGGCGTCGGCAAGTTCGGCAACTGTTGCTCGTACCGCAGCGCACACTTCCTGTGCATCGGCGGCAGAAGCGACCCGGCCGGTGCCGATGGCCCAGACAGGTTCGTACGCGATGACGATCTTGGAGATCTCCTCCGCGCTCAGGCCCGCCAACGAACCCTTGAGCTGGTCGACGTTGTAGGCAACGTGATCGCCCGCTTCGCGGATCTCGAGGCCTTCACCGATGCACACGATCGGCGTGAGGCCGTTCTTGAGAGCGGCTTTGGTCTTGGCGAGGACGGTCTCGTTGGTCTCACCGTGAAGGGTGCGACGCTCCGAGTGGCCGACCACGACGAAGGTGCATCCGAGCTTGGCCAGCATGGAGCCGCTGATCTCGCCCGTGAACGCACCCGAGTCCTGAGCCGAGACATCCTGCGCGCCGTACGTGAGGAGGAGCTTGTCGCCCTCGATCAGCGTCTGGACGCTACGGATGTCGGTGAACGGCGGGATGACCGTGACGTCCACTTTGTCGAAGTACTTCGCAGGCAAGGAGAAAGCGATCTTCTGCACCAGGGCGATAGCCTCGAGGTGGTTCAGATTCATCTTCCAGTTGCCGGCGATCAACGGCTTACGTGCCATGTCGGATCAGCCTTCCAGTACTGCGATGCCAGGCAGCTCTTTGCCCTCGAGGTACTCGAGGGAAGCGCCACCACCGGTGGAAATGTGCGAGAAGCCCTCGTCCGGGATACCGAGCTGACGAACGGCTGCTGCAGAGTCGCCGCCGCCGACGACGCTGAAGGCGCCCTTCTCGGTTGCCTCCACGATTGCTTCGGCGACACCGCGGGTGCCTGCTTCGAACTTCGGGAACTCGAACACGCCCATCGGGCCGTTCCAGAAAACCGTCTTGGCGCCGGTCAGGATCGCGGCAAAGCGCTTGACCGACTCCGGTCCGATGTCCAGACCCATCCAGCCGTCGGGAATCTTGTCGAACGGAACGATCTTCGACTCGGCATCGGCCGAGAAGGAGTCCGCGACGACAACATCCTGAGGGACGTGGATGACGTCGGCGTACCGGTCGAGGAGACCCTTGCAGGTCTCGATCATGGACTCTTCGCACAGCGAATTGCCCACGGAGACACCCTGAGCCGCGAGGAACGTGTAGAACATTCCGCCGCCGATCACCAGAGTGTCGACCTTCGGTGCCAGTGCCTCGATGACGGCCAGCTTGTCCGAGACCTTGGAGCCACCGAGCACCACCGCGTACGGACGCGCAGCGTCCTGCGTGAGCTTGGCGAGCACCTCGACCTCGGCGCCGACCAGGTAACCGGCGTAATGCGGGAGCAGCTTCGCGACGTCGAAGACCGACGCCTGCTTACGGTGAACAACACCGAATCCGTCGGAGACGAATGCGCCGTCGTCACCGACCAGCTCGACGAGAGCCTTGGCGAGCTTGACCCGCTCGGCTTCGTCCTTGCTGGTCTCGCGAGGGTCGAAACGGATGTTCTCGAGCATCAGGACGTCACCATCGGTGAGTCCTTCGGAACGAGCCAGCGCGTCCTGTCCCACGACGTCACCGGCGAGTTGCACGTTGCGACCGAGGATTTCGGCCAACTTCGCGGCAACCGGTGCGAGGGAGAACTTGGGATCGGGCTGACCGTCGGGGCGCCCGAGGTGCGCGGTCACGATGACCTTCGCTCCACCCTCGGCAAGTGCCCGCAGGGTGGGAGCGGACGCGACGATGCGGCCCGGGTCCGTGATTTCTCCGCCATCCAACGGGACGTTGAGGTCGGAACGCACCAGTACGGTGCGCCCCTCGACCCCAGCGTCCAGCAGATCCTTCAGCGTCTGAACTGCCACTGTTATCGAAACTCCGCTCAGAGAGACTTGGCGACGAGGCCGATGAGGTCGGCGAGGCGGTTGGAGTAGCCCCACTCGTTGTCGTACCAGGAAACGATCTTGACCTGGTCGTCGATGACCTTCGTCAGACCCGAGTCGAAGATCGACGAGTGCGGGTCGGTGACGATGTCCGAGGAGACGATCGGTGCGTCGGTGTACTTCAGGATGCCCTTGAGGGGTCCTTCGGCAGCGGCCTTCATCGCGGCGTTGATCTCGTCGGCGGTAGCCGACTTCTTCAGGTTCGCGGTCAGGTCGGTGACCGAGCCCGTGGGGATCGGCACGCGCAGTGCGTAGCCGTCGAGCTTGCCGAGCAGCTGCGGGAGAACCAGGCCGATTGCCTTGGCTGCACCGGTGCCGGTGGGAACGATGTTGAGGGCAGCTGCGCGGGCGCGACGGAGGTCTGCGTGCGGAGCGTCCTGCAGGTTCTGATCCTGGGTGTACGCGTGGATCGTGGTCATCAGACCCTTGACGATGCCGAACTCGTCGTCGAGAACCTTGGCGATGGGGCCGAGGCAGTTGGTGGTGCACGACGCGTTGGAGATGATGTTCTGGCTGCCGTCGTACTTGTCGTCGTTGACGCCCATCACGATGGTGATGTCTTCACCCTTGGCCGGAGCCGAGATGATGACCTTCTTGGCGCCGGCTTCGAGGTGTCCCTTGGCCTTTGCGGCGTCGGTGAAGATGCCGGTGGACTCGACGACGACGTCGACGCCCAGCTCGCCCCAGGGAAGCTCGTTCAACGGGCCGCGGTGTGCGAGGGCCTTGATGCGCTGATCGCCGACGACGATCGTGTCGTCACCGTCGAGCGACACGTCGTACGGCAAACGGCCGAGGATGGAGTCGTACTTCAGCAGGTGAGCGAGCGTCGCGTTGTCAGTCAGGTCGTTGACTGCCACGATCTCGATATCGGTGGTTCCGAGCGCCTTCTGCGCATCCACCGCCCTGAAGAAGTTACGTCCGATACGGCCGAAACCGTTTACGCCAACCCGGACAGTCACAATTCGCTCCTTTGACCATGATTCTGGTGTGCAACTTGACCCACGCATACTCCGAATCCGTGTGTGCACGACGCGGACGTGGGGTTCATCGGTCGATGTGACTCATACCCTAATGCGCGTGGCCCGAACGTGCGCAGCCCACCCTGACGGAGGGCAGGTCACCCCTCTTCGAGTAGCTCCACATTCACTGCGGATTCGGTGTCGGGTATGCCCGTTTCCTTCGCCTTGCGATCAGCCATGGACAGCAGGCGACGGATACGTCCGGCAACGGCGTCCTTGGTCATCGGCGGGTCGGCCAACTGGCCGAGTTCTTCGAGGGACGCCTGCCGATGCTCGACGCGCAGTGCGCCCGCCGCCGCGAGGTGATCGGGCACGTCCTCGCCGAGGATCTCCAACGCACGCTCGACGCGCGCAGCAGCCGCAACGGCAGCGCGAGCAGAGCGTCGCAGGTTTGCGTCGTCGAAATTGGCGAGACGATTGGCGGTGGCGCGGACCTCGCGTCGCATCCGTCGCTCCTCCCACACCAGGCGTGTGTCCTGGGCTCCCATTCGGGTCAGGAGATCGCCGATGGCCTCACCGTCGCGGATCACCACACGATCCGTTCCGCGAACCTCACGTGCCTTCGCCGAGATCCCCAGACGCCGCGCAGCTCCGACCAGAGCAAGTGCAGCTTCCGGGCCGGGGCAGCTCACTTCGAGCGCCGACGAACGGCCGGGTTCGGTCAGGGAACCGTGCGCGAGGAACGCACCGCGCCAAGCTGCTTCGGCGTCGCCGACACTTCCGCCGACGACCTGCGCAGGCAAGCCGCGAACCGGGCGCCCGCGAAGATCGAGCAGTCCCGTCTGGCGCGCGAGGGCCTCACCCTCCTTCGCCACACGCACGATGTAGCGAGCGGATTTTCGAAGCCCGCCCGCACTGAGTACGTGAACATCGGCACTGTAGGTGAACAGGTCGAATATCTCCCGGCGCAGACGTCGCGCCGTAGAGCCCAGATCCACCTCTGCTTCGACGACCACCCGGCCGCCGACGATGTGGAGCCCACCGGCAAAGCGCAGCAACGCGGAGACCTCTGCCTTGCGGCAGCTGACCTGAGTCACCACTAACCGGCTCAGTTCGTCCTTGACCTCCGCTGTCATTGCCACGAAGCGTTCTCCCTCTGTTCTTCGGATTGCTGTTCTTGCAGGGAAGACTGTGTCGAATCCCCTACTGCCGCACTGCTCGACAGTTCAGCCAGTACATCGGCCAGTTTTGCCGGATCGTGTACATGCGCTGCGCCCGGTGAGGTGTCCGCGACATCCGCGTACCTGACTTCGGCTGAAAATTGATCCGCCGCACGCTGCAGATGTTCACGTTCACGCCCGGCCGGTACCGACGCCGAGTCGACCACCACGTAGTCGACCCGAAAATCGGGCACGTGTTGGGAGAGTACGTGCAGGTGACGCTCTGCGGAGAATCCGGCGGTCTCCCCCGGCTCGGGTGCGAGATTGAGCACCAGTACCTTTCGAGCATTCGTCGACGACAGTGATTCGACAAGTTCGGGTACCAGTACGTGCGGGATCACGCTCGAGAACCACGATCCCGGGCCGAGAACCACGAGATCGGCACGATCGATCGCAGTCACAGCCTCGGGACACGCGGGCGGATTGGACGGGAGCAGTCTCACACGCCGAACCTTGCCCGGCGTGGTCGCGACGGCGACCTGTCCACGAATGCAGCGGCTGACGCGTGGGTCCTCTTCGAGTCCTTGAACGTCGGCTTCGATCTCGAGCGCGATCGGCGACATCGGCAGCACGCGGCCACGGATTCGCAGCAGTCGCGCCATCTCGTCGAGCGCGACGACCGGATCGCCGAGCACCTCGGTGAGTCCGGCCAGGATGAGATTGCCCACCGAGTGCCCGGCAAGTGCGCCGACACCGCCGAAGCGATGCTGAATGGTCCGAGTCCAGTCGACTATCTCGGGTTCGTCCGACGCGAGAGCCGCGAGCGCCATCCGGAGGTCACCGGGCGGGATGACGCCGAGTTCGGCGCGCAGCCGGCCCGACGAACCACCGTCGTCGGCGACCGTGACCACTGCGGTGACGTCGACCGTCAGGCGTCTGACGGCCTGGAGCGTGGCGAACAATCCGTGCCCGCCGCCGAGCGCGACGATGGCCGGCCCATCTGGCTTCTCCCGCGAGCTATGTGTCGGTTCACTCATTCGCGCCCCAGATCCCGGTGCACGATGCTGACCGAGATGTCGTCCTCGGAACCCAAACGCCTCGCGAGAGCTTCGGACATGGCCACGCTTCGGTGCTTACCGCCGGTGCACCCGACCGCAATTGTCATGTAGCGCTTTCCTTCTCGCCGATATCCGGCGATCGTCAAATCGACCAGATGTCGGTAGGTGTCTAGGTAGTCTTCCGCGCCCTCGCGGGACAACACGTAGTCGCGGACGTCGGCATCCTGACCGGTGTGCGGGCGAAGTTCCGGGATCCAGTGGGGATTGGGCAGGAATCGAACGTCACAGACGAGATCGGCGTCCATCGGCAGGCCGTACTTGAATCCGAACGACTGGACCGTCACCTTCATCGTGCGGTTGGCATCGTTCCCGAACGCCGTTTCGATCTTCTGACGCAACTGATGTGCCTTCAGCGCCGACGTGTCGATGACCAGATCGGCGGCCGCCTTCACCACGGCCAACTGCCGACGCTCGGCTGCGATCCCTTCGGACAACGTGCCGTCGATGCCGTCGTTCTGCAACGGATGACTGCGGCGAACCTGTTCGAACCGTCGGATCAACACGTCGTCGGACGCTTCGAGGTACAGCACCCGAGTGTGGATCGGCTCCGCCTCGAGTTCGGTGAGCACCCACCCGAGATCGCCGGTGAAGAGTCGACTCCGCACGTCGATCACGACGGCGAGACGATCGACCGGCGGATCGGAGGTCAAGCTCAGACCGACCATCCGGGAAATGAGCTCAGGTGGCAAATTGTCCGCGACATACCAGCCGAGGTCTTCGAGCACCTTGGCAGCGGTACTCAAACCGGCTCCGGACAATCCCGTCACCAGCAGGAAATCCATCGTTCGACTGTCTTTGGCGCTGTCGGTAGTCACTGTGCACTCGGCCCCGTCGTCGGCATGGACAATTCTCGCGACTCGGAGCCCTCGTCACCGCTACCGGATTCGGCGCTGGGCGCGTCAGCAGAGGTAACAGACGATTCGGATTCCTTGTCCAGCTCATCATCCCCTACCGCGGCTGGCAGCGCTCGAGCTTCAGCACCCGCATCGGTTGCAGCCGAATCCGTGCCGAGTGCGGCCAGAACTGCTGTGGCTGTGGTCTCACCGATACCGGGGACCTGCATGATCTCCTCGACCGTTGCCGTTTTCAGCTTCGCCACGGAACCGAAGTGAGCCACCAGAGCAGTACGGCGAGTTTCACCGAGCCCCTTGACCGAGTCCAGAGCCGAAGCCGTCATCCGCCTCGAGCGCTTGCTGCGATGGAACGTGATCGCGAAGCGGTGGGCTTCGTCTCGGATGCGTTGCAGGAGGTACAACGACTCGCTCGTTCGGGGAAGGATGACCGGATCTTCTTCCCCCGGTACCCATACCTCTTCGAGTCGCTTGGCCAAGCCGACTACCGCGACGTCGGTGACCCCCAGCTCGTCGAGGACCGCCGCTGCGGCCGTGACCTGAGGGGCGCCGCCGTCCACGACGAACAGATTGGGTGGATAGGCGAACCGCCGAGGCCGGCCCGTCGCCGGGTCGATCGCCGCTTCGGGAGCCAGATCCCCACCGTCCGCGTCCATGGTCGACGCCGACGCAGCGAGAATGCCCAGGTCGCGGTTGTGTCGCAGGAACCGCCTGCGAGTGATCTCGGCGATACTCGCCACGTCGTCGGAATGACCGTCGCCGGCAGCTTCCTTGATCGCGTAATGGCGGTAGTCCGACTTACGCGGGAGCCCGTCTTCGAACACGACCAGTGACGCCACGACGTCGGTTCCCTGGACGTGACTGATGTCGATGCATTCGATTCGTAGCGGAGCCGAGTCCAGGTCCAGTGCTTCCTGGATGCCCTGAAGCGCCGCAGAACGCGAGGTGAAATCGCCGGCGCGCTTGAGCTTGTGCTGCGCCAGAGCCTCTTTCGCGTTTCGCTGGACCGTTTCGGCGAGGTCTTTCTTGTCGCCGCGTTGCGGAACCCGCAGTTGCACTTGCGATCCCCGAAGCTTGCTCAGCCACGCCTGGATCTCGGTCGCGTTGGCGGGCAGGACCGGCACGAGAACTTCCTTGGGAACGGCGCTGATCCCGGCCTCGGAGCCCGCTCCCGGGTCGAGTGCCGCCTGCTCACCGTAGAACTGGGTGAGGAACTGCTCGACCAGGATCGGCAGGTCGGACTCGGCGTCGAGTGCGGCCCAGTCGATGGCATCGCCTGCCTTCTCCACGACCCATCCACGCTGACCCCGCACGCGTCCGCCGCGCACGTGGAACACCTGAACGGCGGCTTCGAGATCATCGGTTGCAAAGGCGACGAGATCGGCGTCGGTGCCGTCACCGAGTACGACGGCCTGCTTCTCGAGCGCCTTGCGCAAAGCGCCGATATCGTCACGCAGACGGGCCGCGGTCTCGAAGTCGAGGTCCTCGGAAGCCTGCTGCATGCGCTTTTCGAGATCTTTGACCAGCTTGTCCGTGCGGCCGGCGAGGAAGTCGCAGAAATCTTCGACGATCTGACGATGCTCCTCGGCGCTGACTCGCCCGACGCAGGGCGCCGAGCACTTGTCGATGTAGCCGAGCAGACACGGCCGGCCGATCTGGTTGTGTCGTTTGAAGACTCCGGACGAGCACGTTCGTGCGGGAAACACTCGCAGCAGCAGATCGAGTGTTTCGCGGATGGCCCAGGCATGGGAGTAGGGACCGAAGTAGCGGACGCCCTTGCGCCGCGGACCGCGGTAGACGAACAGCCGCGGGAACTCTTCGTTGAGCGTCACGGCGAGAACCGGATACGTCTTGTCGTCGCGGTACCGCACGTTGAACCGCGGATCGAATTCCTTGATCCAGTTGTACTCGAGCTGAAGCGCTTCGACTTCGGTACTGACGACGGTCCACTCGACGCTGCCGGCGGTGGTCACCATCTGCCGAGTACGGGGATGAAGTGTCGTGACGTCCGCGAAGTACGAGTTCAAACGTGAACGGAGGCTTTTCGCCTTTCCGACGTAAATGACCCGTCCATGCGGATCGCGAAATTTGTAGACGCCCGGCGCAGCCGGAATGGTTCCGGTAGCGGGGCGGTAAGTCGAGGGATCCGGCACGGTTTCAGGTTAGTCGCCGCCACCGACCGACTCGGAAACGCGCAGGATGCGGGCACCGAACCGGTCGGAAGACGTCAGTTGCTCTTGTGCGCGACCGGTGCGTAGCGGTCGGCCAGTTCGCGGAACTTGCCGACCGTGTCGACGGCGTACTCACGGTCGTTGGACTGGATCGCCATCACTGCCATGTACTCGTCGTCGGGCAATTCGATGCGTGCCCAGGCGGCGCCGTCGGGGAACGAGAGTCCCTCGAACAGATCCCAGTCGACGATCTTCTCGCCCAAGATGTTTCGTACGGCGATTCCCTGCTTGCCCACCTTGACCCGGGGCCGCGTCAACATCAGTACACCGAGAGCCAGAATGGTGCCGATGCCTGCCATCGCAAGTTGGTCCGCGGCGCGGAAGTACACGCCGGTGGACCCCTGGCGGAGCAGGAGTGCAAGTGTGACGTGAACGATCACCAGGAGGACAGCAACTCCGATCGCGTATCGCGTCGACTTACGCGGTGACGCAATCAGTTCCCAGTTCTCGTTGTCGCCGGGTGTACTCATCGAAACGAATCCTCGGTCCATGGTGCTCGGAGATGGCGCAGGGTCACTGCGGTGTCCAGTGCGGCGGCGCAGGCCTGTGCGCCCTTGTCCTCGACGCTACCCGGCAGCCCCGAACGGTCAAGAGCCTGCTGCTCGGTGTCGGTGGTCAGGACACCGTTCCCCACGGGAGTGCTTTCGTCGAGCGAGACGCGTGTAAGGCCCGCGGTGACCGCGTCGCACACGTACTCGAAGTGCGGCGTGCCGCCGCGGATGACAACACCGAGAGCGACGACGGCGTCGTGCGTGCGCGCCAATGCCTGCGCAACGACCGGCAGTTCGATCGCGCCGGCGACACGGACCAGTGTCACGTCCTTGATCTGTGCCTCCTGCGCGACTCGCTGCGCGCCGGCGATCAGAGCCTCGGAGATCGTCGCGTGCCATTGCCCGGCAACGATCGCCAGCTTCAGATCCTTGGCCTCGGCGATCGCGAGCTGCGGCTGACCTTCGCCGCTCACAGTGCGGTTCCCGGCTGTGCGGTGTTCTGGTTCGCCTCGTACTCGTCCAGTCCGATCAGATCGTGACCCATCCGATCGCGCTTGGTGCGCAGGTAGGTGAGGTTCTCCGCATTCGCGCGCAGCGGCATCGGAACGCGATCGGTGATCTGCAGGCCGTAGCCGTCCAGACCCACACGCTTGGCCGGGTTGTTGGTCAGCAGACGCATCGACGAGATCC